>NZ_CAJOKH010000040.1 GCF_905235195.1 uncultured Methanobrevibacter sp.
CTCATTAACTACATCGGAAACGGTATAATTAAAATACATACTCATTAATTGAATTTTAATTGAATTTACCATCATTTTGATGTTTTGTAATTTTTTTTTACGGTTGCATGTGGATTTAATTTTTTTTTAGAATTGTTAATTTTAAATATTTTGTCTAACAAATTAAATTTTGGGTATTTTGAATCGTAATTTAAACTCGGTAACATTTTAATTCCCAAATGAATATATCTTATCCGTTATATTTTAATATAACATTTATATTTCCCTATTTTAAATTTAATGAATTTTATGAAAACACCGTAATAAAATAAATATATATTATTTTGTATTTAGAAAAAAATAAGATTTTTATGCAAGTTTCGTATACGAAAAAATCTAGCACCCTATAAAATAAATTTTAACAGATTTTTTTACTTATATATCTTCTTTATTATAATAATGCACCTTAATTTAATTCTTTAATTCTTAACATATTTATTAAACAAGATGATTAATATAAAAAAAAGTTAATTAAATTAAATTAATTATTCTAGTCTCCAATCCACTTCATCTAAACCATTATCCTTTAAAAACTCGTTTGCAAGTAGAAAATGATTACAATTAAAAAATCCTCTTCTTGCAGAGAATGGACTTGGATGAGAAGTAATTAAAACCAGATGATTAGGATTATTAAGGAGATGCTTTTTTTCTTCAGCCTGCTTACCCCATAACATAAAAACAATAGCTTGGTTCTGTTTATTTAAAATTTTAATTACTTTATCTGTAAATATTTTCCATCCACAGTTACTATGAGAATTAGCTTTACCTTCTTCTACCGTTAAAACAGTGTTTAATAAAAATACTCCTTGATTAGCCCAATTTTCAAGACATCCTGATTTTGGAATATTATAAGCATACTCATTATTGATTTCTTTAAAAATATTTTTAAGTGACCTTGGTATAGTATGACCTTCTGGAGTAGAAAAAGCAAGACCATGTGCCTGACCTCTCTCATGATAAGGGTCTTGACCTAAAATAACAATTTTAACACTAGATGGAGGTGTTAATTTAAATGCATTGAAAATATCTTCATATGGAGGATAAATTGTTTTGGTTTTATATTCTAAATCAATAAAGTCCATAATCTGTTTAAAATACTTCTTTTCAAATTCATCTTGTAATACTTCATCCCACTCATTTCCAATCATAAAATTAAATTTATTTAATTTAATATTTATATTGATTGTAAAATATTAAAAAGGAAAATAAAACATAATACGAAATTTTATTTAGCAAAAATAATTAAATAATATAAGGAAATAATGAAAAAAATAAAAAAACATAAAAGAATACTACAAAAAAGAAAAAATAAGAAAAAGATAAAGAATTAGTGAAAAAAGAAAAAAATAATGAAAAAATACAATAATTATTTATTATCAGAATTATTAGCGTCCCATGGTTTATTTGCCATTATTTTTCCAAAATCAATGGTATCATCATCAATAAATTCAAGAACTATTTTTCCATCTTCAATGGACCAATTTACAAAATTATCTTCTTTAATATTTAATTCTTCCCTAAATTTTAATGGGATTGATAATTTAAAACCACTTTCAATTTTTGTTTTCATTTAATCACCTACAATTATTTTAAAAAAAAATTGTTTAAAATAAATTCTAATAAATTTTAAATAAAAATTTTTAATAAAAGATTTAAGACATAATTATTATGATTTTACTTAAATAAAAATATAATTTATTTTAAAAATTAATTAAAGATTTTGTTTAAAAAAAATATTAAAACAAAAAATGATGTCTTAGTGAAAAAATAGATTAAAAAAAAGTATTTATTGATTAAATTAAAAAATGAATTAAATTATTATATTTATTTTAAAAAAGAACAATGAAAACTATTAATTTTATAAAATTAATAAAAAGACAATAGTTAAAATATAAAATTAAAATCTGAAATATAAAATATAAAATTTATATTTAAAATAAGATTTAAATTAAAATAAAAAAAGAAAAAAAGTTTAGAGGATAATATCCTCGAATATTTATTTTACAATTTTACCTAGAACGGTAAATTATCATATCTAGCATAAATGGTTGCAGTTTTTGTATCCCAGTTATTTATTTCACCGAAATTATTTCTAGTTGAAATAGTATCCGCACTATACCATTTACCCTTGATTTTTACCTCTGTCCAAACATGTCCATACCATCCATCGGAGAAATGGCAATATCCATGAACATATCTAATTGTTAAACTAACAGCTCTACACATTGCAACATAAAGGTTAGACTGGTCACAACAGTTTCCAGATCTAAGTTTTAATGTTTTAGCTGCACCTTGTTGGGAATTATAATAATATGAATATTTAATATTATCTCTAACCCAATTAAACATCTTAACTGCTTTTGCATAATTAGAAGTTAAACCTTTTGTTAGGCTTTTTGCAAGTTTAGTAATTGATGATGTATCAGGTGAACCTGAACTAGTAGTTACAACAACGGATGCTGGTAATTCACTATGATGACCATAATAGGTTAATATTCTACTAAATGCATCTGTTAAATCACAGAAATTAATTTTACCTACAGCAGTTGATGAGTAATTTGGTCCCTGTTTATGTTCTAAAATATATTTATAGGTTCTACGAGCTGAATCTACATATCCGTCCATTTTGAGATGTTTCTTCTCAAGTTGATCTCCCATAAAAGGATCTTCAGGTTCGGATAAAGCTCTTGTCATTACAGGAATATTACTCAAATTATTATTTTTAATGTTTACAATTGCTAAAGATTCATAATATAAGAAACGTGTCATTGAAACACTTTTTGTACCAATTTTTACAGAAGTTGGAAGTGCTTTATTTTTAGCATAATATGCTCTAACAGTATTTGCAGCAGTAATAATCTGTGAAATAGTAAAACTTGTTACAGGTTTAGGAGGTACTACTGCAGGTTTCTTATTTGTTATTGTTATATAATCCGGTAAATTTTTATATGATTTATAATATGATAAAACGGCAGCAAATCCTTCAACTAAATTATTGTAGTTTAAACGACCCATATTTGTAGTTGAATAATTAGGACCTTGGCCATTTTGTTTAATCCATTTATAAGTCCTCGTAGCAGAATCAACATATTGAGATTTAGACCATTTTTTATTTGAAATCTTGTCACCTGCATTAGGAGAAGATGGTTCTTTAAGAGACCCAATTTTACTTAGAGCGGATTTTTTACCGTTATGCAAATTGCTAATAGCTAAAGCCTCATAATATAAAAACTGAGCCATAGTACATTTTAAACTACCTACTTTTACAGTTTTAGGAAGTTTTTTATTTTTAGCATAATATGTTCTTATAGTATTTGAAGCATTTAAAATCTCTGTTACTGCTACCTTACTAGATGCAGAAGATGAACCAGTAGTTGATTTCTCTTTGACTCCACTTATGGAACTTACATCAAAAAGATTAGAAAGCGCATATCTAAAGAATACAACACCTTGTGCTCCTCCATTAATTGCATTTTGAGCATCGGTTTTAAGAGCACTGGCACTTAATTTAGTAGTATCACTATCAGATTTGTAAGATTGTAAAGCTATCCACACTTGTGCTTTAGCTGAATGCTTAGCATAATACTGAGCTACAGATTTAATCCATGAAGATGAAGCAGCATAATTACCTTTATAAGCCATAGGCACTAAAATATCAAGATATTTTCCAAGTTGTGCAGAATTTTGACCATAATAGGTAATAGAATCTCCTTTTTCAGGCATTAAAGCCGCAGAAACAAGGATATTCTTATCAATAGCTTTTACTTTTTTTACAATTTTTTGTACAAGAGAATTAATTGCACTTACACCATTTGAATATTTACTTGCACGGAGAGATCCACTTCCAGCAAAACGTAAATAATCTAAATGAATTCCTGCAACGTTTCTTAATTTTGCATATTTAACTGCCTCATTTATTTTAGAATTGATATATGAGGAAGAAGCAGTAGCAGGATTATGCCATTGTCCATCATAATATACTTGCATCCAAATATGTACCTGAATACCATATGAATTTGCTTTTTTGATAAAAGATTCAACTTTACTTTTACCATAAGTATCATAGGCATAAAAGTTTAAGAAAATATTTCCAATATGATATGATTTAAGTTTAGCCAAATTAACACTATTCATATTTACTCCAAATAAATAAACTCCAAAAGTATTTTTAGATGACCCTGCAGCCATATTAGTGGAAATAAATTTATTTTGATTAACAATAGTAGGATTGGTTACTTCTAAACTATATGAAGCTTTCAAATCATTAATTGGAATTATTTCTCCATTTGTAACTTCATTAAGAGAAGCGTTTTCTACAACTCCTTCATCTATAGAAGTACTGCAAGAAATATCCTCAACCTTACTAGAGCAAGGATCAGGTAAATCAGAATCAACCACCTCACCCTCAGTTGAGGTAGGAACATTAGCATCTTCTTCAATTGTACTAATCTGATTAGAATCATCAACTGAACTTAATGTATCCGTTCCATTGGTAACATCACTTGCTGAAATAGCTGAAATGCTAATTAGAAGTAATATTAATAATAAAGGTAAAATTGTCCTATTTTTCAATAAAATCTTTTCACCTCACAATACTATTTTAAAAATAGTAAATATAATGTAATTTTAACTAATTTTAAAATTACACATGAAATAAACACTATCTTTATTTTCATAATTTTTAAATTCAAAATATTTTATGAAATAATTTTTCAATGAAATATTATAAGTGGAATTTAAAATGATAAATACTATTTTTAAAATGTAATTAATTGTTATAATTAAGATATATTTAAAATTTTCTACAAAATTTAATAAAAAAATAAATGAGTTTTTTTAGTTTTATGAAAAAATAAGAAAAAAATTAAAAAAATTAAATTAACACATTATTATCAAAAAAAGTTAAAAAAATAGTTTTAATATATAATTTGTTTATAAAATGCTATACAAACAGCGAAAATAAGATTAAAAAAATTTAAACCATTTTAAAATTAAATAATTTAGTATAATTTGTTTACTATTGATTTAGTTTGAAAATTTTAAAATAGAATAAAATAGGCAATAAATAAACATTTGCAGGAAAGTCGCAATCCTTGTTTTAGTAGAAAATGGCCTGCAATAGAATTAGAGCAAACGGATTTATATAATCCTGAAGAGTCGCAATCCTTGTTTTAGTAGAAAGTGGCCTGCAATGGACAAGAGTTAGAATGGTATGGTTTTGAACCTACGTCGCAATCCTTGTTTTAGTAGAAAGTGGCCTGCAATTTATGAAAGTTTGTTTGAAGGCTTTTGATGGAGATGAGTCGCAATCCTTGTTTTAGTAGAAAGTGGCCTGCAATGTGGATTTAAATTCTATACTCTCTCTGCAAGAGTGTCGCAATCCTTGTTTTAGTAGAAAGTGGCCTGCAATGGATATGAATGTTATGGAAGATTGTAATTACAAAGAGTCGCAATCCTTGTTTTAGTAGAAAGTGGCCTGCAATAAAATGGAGATGATGTTATATGAAAAATTTAGAAAAGTCGCAATCCTTGTTTTAGTAGAAAGTGGCCTGCAATTAAGAAATTTAAATCATTTAAAAAAGGTAGAATTAAGTCGCAATCCTTGTTTTAGTAGAAAGTGGCCTGCAATTTTAAGAGGTTAAAATATGAGATATGAAGTAAAACGTCGCAATCCTTGTTTTAGTAGAAAGTGGCCTGCAATTTATCCGATTTATATGATAGTAATATATTATCTGAGTCGCAATCCTTGTTTTAGTAGAAAGTGGCCTGCAATTTTTAAACGATAAAATAACCGATAACAATTATTATTGTCGCAATCCTTGTTTTAGTAGAAAGTGGCCTGCAATCTAAAATAAAAAGGAAGAAGTGATAAAATGATAGAGTCGCAATCCTTGTTTTAGTAGAAAGTGGCCTGCAATTTATGGAGTTTGTCCAAATGAAACAATTAAAGAGTAGTCGCAATCCTTGTTTTAGTAGAAAGTGGCCTGCAATTTTAAAGGATTATACTAATCTTGTTATTATATTAAAGTCGCAATCCTTGTTTTAGTAGAAAGTGGCCTGCAATTTACGGTAGATAACAATACCTTTCAAATCATAGGTGGTCGCAATCCTTGTTTTAGTAGAAAGTGGCCTGCAATTACTTCTTTTGGATATATGCTTTCTCTGTTTTTTACGTCGCAATCCTTGTTTTAGTAGAAAGTGGCCTGCAATAAAGAACAACTTGAAGAGTTAAAATCGTTGTGTGTTGGTCGCAATCCTTGTTTTAGTAGAAAGTGGCCTGCAATAATATAAATATTCTGTATATGTACATCTTGTATATGAGTCGCAATCCTTGTTTTAGTAGAAAGTGGCCTGCAATAGTGATAAACGAAAATGAACAAGAAGTAGAAATCGAGTCGCAATCCTTGTTTTAGTAGAAAGTGGCCTGCAATCAAAAAAACGATATGGAGGAACGATTATCTGATATTGTCGCAATCCTTGTTTTAGTAGAAAGTGGCCTGCAATTTAAATATGATTGACGGAGATTGTGAGCTCTCTGTGTCGCAATCCTTGTTTTAGTAGAAAGTGGCCTGCAATCAGACTGTGGATTAAATTAGATATGCCGAGATTACCGTCGCAATCCTTGTTTTAGTAGAAAGTGGCCTGCAATGCGCTCAAAGCACTCAAAAAATTTGCAGTGTCTCAGTCGCAATCCTTGTTTTAGTAGAAAGTGGCCTGCAATTAAATAAAGCTGAAGCTGTTCTAAAAGTAGATGTTGTCGCAATCCTTGTTTTAGTAGAAAGTGGCCTGCAATTCAGGAGAATATTTGATAACAAACATGCTCCAACCAGTCGCAATCCTTGTTTTAGTAGAAAGTGGCCTGCAATTAGAAGATTTTTTAAATTTAACTGAGTTTATAGAAGTGTCGCAATCCTTGTTTTAGTAGAAAGTGGCCTGCAATGAAAATAAAAAAGGAGCTGTTAGAACAGCTCCAAAGTCGCAATCCTTGTTTTAGTAGAAAGTGGCCTGCAATAGTAAAATAAAGGATTATAGAGTCTTAATTCTTAATAAGTCGCAATCCTTGTTTTAGTAGAAAGTGGCCTGCAATTAAGATTTTAAATGAGAAAGATTTATGTCTTCTTAAGTCGCAATCCTTGTTTTAGTAGAAAGTGGCCTGCAATGAATTTTCAGTATTTAAGGGGTTAAATACTGATTTGTCGCAATCCTTGTTTTAGTAGAAAGTGGCCTGCAATACGGTTATTACCGTTAGAACAGCCGTTTAAAAATTCGTCGCAATCCTTGTTTTAGTAGAAAGTGGCCTGCAATAACCAAACATGGAAAGAAAAATAGGTGGAAAATACGTCGCAATCCTTGTTTTAGTAGAAAGTGGCCTGCAATAAAGAGTTATGTGATGATTATTGCATTGTTTATGATAGTCGCAATCCTTGTTTTAGTAGAAAGTGGCCTGCAATTTCTTATATGGTTTGTTGTGCTTTGGGTGTTGTTATGTCGCAATCCTTGTTTTAGTAGAAAGTGGCCTGCAATTTAAAGAAGGTAAGAATATTATTGAATTCAATAATTGTCGCAATCCTTGTTTTAGTAGAAAGTGGCCTGCAATTAAATACTGATTTAGTCTTTATATCTTTTGAAATCGAGTCGCAATCCTTGTTTTAGTAGAAAGTGGCCTGCAATATTTATAGGATTAATTTAAGAGAAACAAAAATATGTCGCAATCCTTGTTTTAGTAGAAAGTGGCCTGCAATACAAGTATTCGAGAGTGAATACGAGTTTAATAAAAGGTCGCAATCCTTGTTTTAGTAGAAAGTGGCCTGCAATTGTACTGAACTTCCTGAGGGTAGTCAGTTAATACCTGTCGCAATCCTTGTTTTAGTAGAAAGTGGCCTGCAATAATGGAAAATAAAAAGAATTTGAATAAGAAAAAAGAAGTCGCAATCCTTGTTTTAGTAGAAAGTGGCCTGCAATTATAGATTGGACTGATACATCAGAGCAGATAGATTTGTCGCAATCCTTGTTTTAGTAGAAAGTGGCCTGCAATAGCCCCAATTTTTAACTGAAAAATAGTAAATAATTGCTAAAAATTGAGGAATTTTTAAGTGTTTTGTGAAGAACACATTTTATAAACACCATTTATAAATATATTCACAATACCATATAAATCTTTTGAGATAAAAATCAGAACAAAATATATAATAATAATTTAAAAAAAAATAAACCCTAGAAAAATAATAAAACTAAGAAAAAACCCATATTTAATAGAAGTATAAACCATTTAAAATATATTAAAAATATTCATAAAATTTAAATAAATTTATCAAACAAACAAAAAATAATCATATCTTCACAAAATACTTAATTTTAAAACAAGCAAAAAACTTATTTTTGCTCATAAAAAAAATACGAAAATAATAATTTTAGATTAGAATGACTAATATAAGAGAAAATTCTAAAAATATAAAGAACTGCCTTAGAAATTTATAAAAAAAATCTCTCTTAAAATATTGGAATTCTGGCAGAAATAAAAAAAAATAGTAAAAATTTTTACCACCTTAAGGAAAATCCATTATATTTTTCCTTCTTAAGAAGAAATTTTGAAATTAATTTTGCTTGATAGAATATAATATCTTCATAACTTATATTTTCATTATTAATTTTTACATTGGATTTAAGTTTTTTCATAATCTCTGATATGAGTAATTTTCTTTTATCCTCTGAAATAATAACGATATTGTCTTTAAGTTCAAAATCATCAACCTTAACTTGTCGTTTAGTTATCATTTTAATTACAACCTTATCAACGATTTGTTGACGGAATTCTTCAATTAAATCAAAGACTAAACTTGCACGACCATAACGATCTCCATGTAAATATCCACAATAAATATCTAAACCTGTAATAAATAATGCTTTAATAATTTGAGTTTGAAGTATAGCATAACCATAATTTAACATTGAATTTATAGGATCTTTTGCACCTCTACCACTACGAGATTGGAAATTAAATTCATTAGGAATAATAGTTTTAATACCATCCCAATATTCATTAGCAGCAATCCCCTCTAAACCCAAAATATTATTTCTAATATCGTCAACAGGCCTATTTCTAATATCATTTAATTGTATGATAATATTTGCAATATTATCTCTTTTTTGTATAAGAAATTCTGGATTCTCACGAGGCTTTGATAATGTTCCAAGAACTGCCTTTTGATTTTCCATTTTAGCTTTAATAAATGACTTTGCAAGATAACCACTTCGAAAATCATTTAATGCTGAGTACTGCTCTTTTTTAACATTAACATGTTTATTTTCAGTTGGCAGCAACTGATATACTACCTCACCTTTCCAATTAAGTACTATAGTATCAATATTACGTGCTGCAAGTAAACTCATAGCATCAAATGTTATTGAACCCTTACCTGTAATAATTAACTGTTCAATATCATCAATAACATAATAATTTGTAATTTTATCATTTTCTTTAATTAAAATTTGATTATCACGTCTTGCAACTGATTTTCCAAAACCTTCCACAAATAATTTCATAATAATCCCCAATAATTTATATAAATAAAAATTATTAAATCATACAAAATCAAAGTCTTTTATTTGAGGAATTTCAGTAAATCCCTCTATAAAAATAGATTCTTCACAATTTTTACATATGGGGATTAAAACAATATTGTCATTATCTGAGGAGATATACAAGTCCAATTTATCTGCCAAATCTAGTCTTCTTTTAAGATCAAGATAACCCGCAAAAACAGATTTTTGAACTCTATATAAACCATAATGTTGTAACAATTTAATTAGATGATTTCTACTTATATCTTCAGATATATCATAAAATACAAAAACTAATATATAAAAAACCCCCTAAAAAACTAAAAAAATGTAAATTAAATATTAAACATAAAAATAATGAAATATTTAACTATTAAACCTTTTTTATATTTTAAAATAAATAAAACTTAAAATTTTTATATTTTTTTAATTGAATACATCAAAAAAACTATTATATCTATTAATCATCCTCCAATATTTTATCTATACTATCATCAATCATTTTTACAGAACCAAAACCTTGGCTGACTCCTTTTCCAAAACCAAAAAAGTCAGGTATTTTATAATGAACCTTAAATTCACCAGTGAATGAATTCATTTCAATATTTTTATATTTTATTCTGCCTTCTTCCAGATGTGATTTTACATGTAATCTTTTATTTACAATTATTCCCAATCCCTTACTCATTGAAAGAATATTTCCAACAAGAATATTGTTAATAAAATTTTTTTTATCCTTCCAGTTATCCATTTGCCTATATTTATTATAGTTTGTTGAATTTAAAGCAATCCATGGAGATATAAACTTATAATGATATTCCTCCCTTGTAGGTTGAACATCTACTTCCTTATCATATAAGATTTTTTTTACAATCTCATACTTTTTATCAAGATGCAAATAATTAAGCTCATCTACAATATTTTTTAATGAATTTACACCTTCTTCAATACCTAAAATTATTGCTTTATCATCAAAAATATGATATTGTACTAAAGGATAGGAATATAAAAATCTTTCATCACCATAATGATTATGTAAAAGATAATTTTCTTTAAATGTATTTCCAATATATCCTCTAAGTTTACTAGTTGAAACCTTAATTGGTTCATCTGTATTTAAAATCAAATATGTAGTGTTAATTTTCATTTTATAACCTTAATCCATTTAATTAAATAAATATTAATTAATTTGGGTAAATTTTGGAAATTTAGCAAATTCCATTTCCTCTTCAATATTTGGCATTAAAATTTTTGAAAAATCCAATATTAAATCAAATAACTTATTAGCCTTATTTGGAGAAATAGGATTTAAACCATGTGCTAAAATAGAAGTATTTCTAGACTTAACATTATTATTAATATTTCTTCTCTCATATTCTACACCTATATTAGATGATAAATTTAATTCATATTCTATTTTTTTAAGTAACTGGAAACTGTTATATGAAGGAAGTTTAACTGTACATTTATTAGGATCATCAAAATCATAAGGATCATTATCATTTACAAATTTTACAGCAGGACTTTCCATCCCCATAATGCTAATTAATTGACCTTTATTAATTTTAAACTCATTTGCTTGATCTAATAGATTATGGTCTAAAATTCCTACATTTGTAAGGGAAATTTGTGCAATTAATTCATTAGCTCTGTAAAGTCTAGCAACTGCATCATCATATTTACCTTCTTCAATTCTACGTGCAGCATTATTTAATAAATCTGGAAGATAATAAATGATTCTATCTTCAATTGATAAATCCGCTGAATATTTTTGATTTAAAAATTGAATATTATTATGTATTTGGCTAATAAATCCGGGATGAACTTTATTTAATTTTTCAACTATATGAGGATAGTATTTTAAATTACGAGACAAACGAGAAAATTTCATAGGTTTAAACTTATCCCAATCATCATAAAATTCAACAATACTTCTGTAAAACTTTACTTCATCATTTAATTCATCATCCTGAATTTTAGATTTTGCTATTTTTAGATTTTCAATTGCTGCTTGAAACTGATGAAGATTGAAAAACTGTTTAGAATTTTTTATCTCTTCAACAGCATATAATTCAAATGGATCTTCCTGAGGTTTAAAATTTTCATGACCTGTTTTAACAATACCTACACCATTTTTATCTCGACCAAAAATAGAATCTGATCCAATATATGAATATTCTATATTATTTCCAATTGTTGCTAAAATAGCTCCTGCAACCATACTTTTGGTTCCACCAGTAAAATCAAGATAAATATCAAAATCTCTACTATTTAAATCAGAAATAATCTCTTTAACTTTATTATAAACAAGATGCATCTCCTGAGGATCATCAATATTATAAAACTCCATTTCATTTGAAAGATATTTATGAGAAAATAAACTAGAAACTTCTAATGCAATTTTTTCCGTATCCTCTGAATGAACAAAAGAAATATAATCCGGATTTAATTTTTTTATCGCTTCTACAAGAGGTTCTACAGTCCCTCCAGTTGTTAAGATTAATGCTTTTTTCTTTTTTGACATAATAACACTTTTTTAAATTAATTGAATAAAAAAATAATCAGTTAGTATGAAAAAACATAATCAACTGATAATAATTAATAAATTTATTTTGGCTCTGCAAAAGACAACTGAACCCATCCAAGTGGTAAATCTGTTGATGTAATTTTTCGAGATTTAGGGAATTCATATTCATATGACCTTCTAAAGCTTTGACGGATTTCTTCAAATCTTTGAATATCTTCATTTTTAATTTTTAAAGCAATGGAAGTGGCTAATAACCCTGAACCAGAGCCTAATTTAATTAAAGGTTTATCTAACTTATTCCATTTTGACAATTTTTCATATGTCTTTTTAATACTAGGTCTGTCATATTCTTCATAAAATTCTATCTCATGGTCTATTATATCATTGGAAAAATTATAAATAGACTCTTTAATGTTTTTTAAACTGATTAAGTATTTTTTATCTTCAATACCAATTCTATTTAAAACATCATCATTAACAGTATTGTTTAAACTAAATTTAAGAGATGTTTTTCTACCTATTGTTTCAACATAAGTTTTAATTACTCTTCCATTGCGACCATGATCTTCAAAAGTACCTGTAGGTTTAGCTTTAATGGTTTTTAAATCATAAACATGAGGAAATTTAGCAACAGTAGAATCAGATATTTGTAAAAATCTCATAATACTATTTTGTGCAGAATTACCTTTAGGTGCTGAAAATATTTTATTAATAAAATTATCACATGCCCCTCTTTTAATTCTATATTTACCACTGCGTTTTTGAACAATATCCTCTGGAATATCATCAGCATTTATTAAATTATATAATAAACTTGTTCTAATAGCACCTTTAAGAGATGAACCTGGAATAAAAAATTTATCATTAGTTTTAATACCCTCTGCAATTTCACTTGGAATATTCTTATATCCTTTTTTATCAGTAAGTTGGAATTTACATACGGCATTGTATCTTCGATATTATTTTTAACCTTAGAATCATATTGTTCTAATTTAAAATTCTGATTAGATAAATTTTCTATAAATTTGTCTTTTTTATCATCTGTTAAATCTTTATAATATTCAATTACATCGATTCTTTTGATAATATTAATATCTTCACCTTTAAGTTTTGCTTTTCCTGTGACAAATTCATTTGAAAAATATTTTCTACCATTTCCAATAAATACTGGAGTAATTGTCTTCATAGTACAGCTAAAATTACCAAAAAGTTTACCTGAAGATACCATATTAATTACCTCCCAAATCAATAGCCGTTTTTACAGGAAATGCTATACCATATTCTACTGCAGGATTAATATCTCCTACTTCAACTATTGTTCCATAACTATCACTATAGTTTTTAAAGATTGAACCTTCTTTAAAGAATCTTACCTGTTTTCTTATCTCACCAGAAGCACTTCTACCTCTTTTAGAATCAATTTCATATATTGAATATCCATCAATATTTTCTAAATCATATTCAGAGGGAATAAATCTTGAAAGATTTATGAAGTATTTAGAGTCTGTAACATCCTTTATTGATTCATCATATATTTCATATTCAAATTGACCTTTACCTGTTGATATATCTTTTCCAAATCCACGGTCTTTTAAGAATTTTAATGCGCTTTTAATAATTGGAATATAGTTCTTATCGTTAAATTCAATATAGAAAAATAAACCCATATTCAAATATCTTTGACCTTCGGAGTAAAAAATGCCCTCTGTAGTATTAAATAATCTATTTACACTATTGTTAGGAATAATATCCTCAGTTAATCTGAAATTCTCATAGGATTTATTCATAAGAAAACTACCTGAGGAAGAATAATCTGAGTAATTATTTAAAATATCAGATTCATTTAACTGACCATTAATAATATTATAGAAAATTTCTTCTTCAACAAATTTAACCTTTTTATATTTTTTTAAATCATCAAAAACAGAATTATTCAAATCTAATTTTTGATTTAAATTGATTTTAGGGAAGAATTTAACTTTTTCATCATTTTCATCATAGATAAACGGGAAAGGAGATGATAAGTAAAATGGTACATTATTTTTAAACTCTTCCAAGATAGCATCTGTTTTATCCGGATAAAGTTGATTAATGGCAAATGTTAAAGCACCAAACAAAGTATCTGAATGTAATTCTGGAAAGATAGATAAAGGTTTTATATAAACCAACATTATGATCTCTCCTTAATTATATATTTTTTCTATAGCTTCTGGAATATCTCCATTTTCAACAATTATTTCAGGTTCTTTATCTTCTTTATAATAATTGGAATCTCTTTTTTCTACAGTAATTTCATCAAATTTAACTTTACCAAAACCTCTACTACCACTTCCACCAAGATAATTATCTTCTAAAAGTAACATGGATTCAAATACATATTTAATTAAATCTTCATCATCCTCATATACTGTAAATATTATTTCAAAATCAAACTTAGAATCTTTAGGAATTCTTTCAATATTTCTTGGAGTTGCACTAGAATCTATTCTGTTTAAGTTATTTTCATATTTTAATTCTGCACCTCCAACAATTTCTTCTTGAGATGTCCATAATTCTTTAGTATCTTCAGTAGGATATGAATCTCTTACAATAATTCTTGTGGGGAACATTAATTGTGATTTTTTATCTGAAGAAACTCCGAAAACTTTTGCAGAAATAGAGTTTTCATCATCTGAAGGTTTACCTTCATTTTTAATAACACTTTGAGCTGAAACTTCATCATTTAACTCAAATAAATTTCGAAGTTTACCTTTTAAAGAGGAACCTGGAATATATGGTAAATTAGTTACACTATCCCTTATAACTGGGTTATCACTTCCACCAATATCTATAGAATCTGCTGAACCACCAATATGTAAACCTGTTAAACATACAATTTTTCCGGAAATAACATAATTTTCTTTAAACATTATTAAACCTCCTATTTACCTGTGTAAAATTTGTGATATGCTACAATTGATTCGAAAAATTTTACAAATGTATTAAAATTATTCATTTTTTCTTCTTCACTACCTACATCTACTTTTCTCATAAGTGCCATCATAATTTTATAAAAATTTAAAGGGATTAAATTTCTACCCTTTGCAACAGCAATTTGTGGTTTAAGTAGATAAAAGTCAACTTCAATTTCATCCCATGTTTCTTTTTGTTCAATAAGCTTTACTGCACCAAAAAACTTTCGAAGTTGTGTGGTTTTAAGATTTTTAGAGTTTTTTGCTATTTTATCTGCATAACCATTTTCATCAGCATATTTTTTTGCTGATATATCACTTAACATCTTTACCTGATTAATTTCATTAATAATTTCTTTTATTTCACCAGAATCATTATTATTTCTGTTATATCCATTAGCCATCAAATCACCTCATCCTTAAACTTGCCCATGAAACAGGGATATTTATCCAAGGCATATTTTTAATAGTTTTTTTATCAATTTCATCTTTAAATGTCCTATTTTTTATTAAACGTAATTTGTATTTAATATAGGGAACATAAACTTTGGTTTCCAATCTACGGGCATTTTCCCTCTCCCATCCATTAGTTGAATTTGGAATAATCTTTTTATTAATATGCTGATTCCATAACTTTAACATATAATAAATTATTCCCATAGATAGCTGATTTTTATCCTTATATTCCTCCAATTCTTCCCCATATTCAATCAAATCATTAAATCCTTTAAATACATCATTTGAATCCCATCTTAAAACTTGATCAAACAATGTAATTTTATCTTTACCACAGGATTTTGAATGTTCCAGATTAGTATCTGCAAATCCAACAGCTTTACCAATAGGGAATTTAGGACCAACAATACTTATTCCCCCAGATATATTGATAGAAGGATTATTACAAGACCATTGTTTAAATTTATCTCTAAATTCCTGTGCAAATTTAATAATATCATCATATGGACCAATTACCAGTAAATCATCACCACCAGAATAATTTATATGAATAGTTGGTATAGCATATCTTTCACATTCATCGCAAAGTTCCTCACCAGTTTTTTCTTTATAAACCATAATAGATTTAAGCTCTTCATCCTCTTTATTTTCATTATCACTTTGAAGAACTAATTCTACTGATTTAACTTTGTCTTTACATTCATCACAAACTTTTGTAAAAACCCTATAATTTTTACTTATCTCATTAATAATTCCTGAAAAGAACAAATCAAGCATTGATGAAAGTGAAGAAACACGAGAAATACTTGCTCCTTTTGAATCATCAGAAGATATTTTATTAAAACCCTGTGAGAATACTTTTCCCAAATTATCTACATCCATTTTTAAAACACCTAATTTATCTGCACCTTTACTAATAGTTGCTAAGTGTTCAAAGTACAATGTAGTGCCCTTTGCTTTAGGGATAGTGTTTCCAAGAAAACTAAAACTAAATGAAATATTCGCATCTGAAAATTGTGATGCCAAAGATGTAAAATCAGTGCCATTAAGTTTAATTACTTCTACAAATTCAGATTTGGAAGCTAAATCCCCAATAACTTTATTGATAGAACCATTATCATCATTTCTAAAAGTAAAACCAATGTTAAGACTTTCAAAGAAGATTGAATTTGAAATTATTTTGGTATTTGAGTAATATTTAATCATATATTCTCTATTACCAACTATTGCACCAAAATTTTCATGTTCTATACAGGAATTACAAATATTCTGATTTTCATTATCTATCGGATTTCCACAGACAGAACAGGTATTATATACTGGTTTTTCATCCAATGTAAAAATTTCATCCAGATTATCTGAAAATTTATGTTTTTTATCTTCATTTAAAAGATTTGATAAATTAGATGTAATTTCACCGAAATTTGATAAATCTTCACCCTTACATTCCTTATAAACTAAAGCCAAATATAATTCAGCATTAAAATTAGAAATAAAATATCTATTAATATCACTTTTAATTTTATTTATTTCTTCAATGGATGTTCGAGTATTTGGAGCAATAATAACAAATCTTCCACCACCACAAAAGAGAATATTTGCTTCTGTAAGATTTAAATTCCGAATAATCCTACTTGCAATAGCTTCATTAAGTAAACTTATATAAATAGACCTGCCTCTAAGTCTTTTACTCATACCACTTTGAGCTTCCTGCGGAGAAGAAACCTTATAAATAAAGTTCTGAATACCTGAAATATCACCATTAATAATAATAAACTTATGTGCATCTTTTGAATCTGATTCACTATCAAACAAATAAGAACAGCTTGCTATTGCAGCTGTTGTTTTAAGATGATCATATAATGAAATATCTGCTTGAGAAACATATACTGCAGATGGGATAGTAGAAGTATATTTTCTCAAAATTGCAAGAACAGTTGAAAAATCGTTTTTGTTTTTTAAAGAATCAATATCTTTTAAAAATAAGGACCATAATCTATTATATTCCGGTTGAAGATTCCATTCACCTTCCTTTAAAGGGTTAACTCTAGGTTTTAAATTATCAAAACTAGATTTATTAATATCTAATCTTTGAAGTGGAACATGTTGTTCTTTAATTAAGCCATTATCACCTATGGCAATCCTTGAAAAAATGGAATTTAATGGTGTTTTAGATGTATCATTTTTATCTTCAGAGGATATTCTCTCACTTGAAGAATAATGGTCTGCTTTTTGAACAATTTTACATAACTCTGGAAAATTGGATTTATTGGGATTATGATGGTATAATACTAAATCTTCTATATCCTCATTCCAATATTGGCTTGTAAAATCTGCACTCCATTTTCCATGTGCACCATTCCAACCATAGTCATCTTGAGTATATTTTTGATATTTTTCTGAATGTTTTTTACCAGTACGTTGATAAAACTTACCAATATCATGTAATAATGCACCAAATTGTACATTTACATATTCATCATAAATATCAAACACCTCCTAACTTTTTTAAAACATTTAAATAATAAATATTAAAAAAAGTTTAAAGAATTTGATAATCCCCCTAAACAAATAATAAAAAACATATTGCATAGTTGAATACAAATTCAAACTTTATTAAACAAATATATGTTTTTAAATGTTTCTTATATTAAATATTAAAAAATATTATTAATAAAAGTTTTTATTTGAATTTCAATAATTAATAAAAATATTATGTAAAATTATTTAATAAAAATTAATTTAACTTATTTTTAAACAATATATGTCTTAAAATAAAAAAAAGAATTAGAAATCATATTATGATTTAAAAAAATAGTTTCTTAAATAATTATTTTAAAAATTAGTTTCATAATTGATAAAGTAATATAATAATATATATGTAATTATAAAAAACTATTAGAAAAAATAAGAATAAAACATCCAAAACTTTAACTCAAAACATTATTTAATTATTAAATAAATATAAAAAAATATTTAATAAAACAATTAGGTTATAAAATGGGAAAAAAACAGGAATATATTCAGGCAGAAAAGTACTTTGAAAGTAAAGATTATGAAAATGCACTTAAGATTTATGTAAAATTATATAATAAAGACTATCAAAAAGAAAAAATATTATCTACACGATTTGCACCATGTTTTGGAGAAATTGATAATGATAATAGATTAAAATATATTAATGATTTAATTGATACAAATCCTAAGGATAGTCAGTTATATTATATTAAAAGTGACATTCATCTTTTAAATGATGACTATGAAAGTGGACTTAAATCAATTAATAAAGCATGCACCCTCAATAGTGACAATTTTGAGTATGCATATCGTAAAGTCCAAATATATGATAAATTAGATAAAACAAAAGAAGGAGAAGAATATTTAAAATTTCTTAAAGAAAATCATATGAATACATATGTTAAAATTTATCTGTTTAATTACTTTATAGAGCATAATGATACTAACTTAAGTCCTGAAGAATTATTTGTTAATATTGACAGATATACTGAAAAAGATATTCAACTAACACTAGAAGAACTTGGTGGAATTAATAATATCTAATAAGAATATAAGACATAAATATTTTATAATACTTTTATAATACGGTTTTTAAAAGTATCAAATTAAGAGTTAATAAATATTTAATAATACAGTGAGATATTATTTAAAAGAATACTAAATTTAAGAATTATAACTATTTAAATATTATAAGACTTTTGTTTAAAATTTAATAAAAAATAATTAAAGAAATAATAAGAATAAATACTTTTATAAATAGTGTAAATATAATTAAAATAAACTTAAAAACAATTTAACAAATCACAAAAAAAAAGGTCATATTATGAATAATGATAAATTATACGATGAAGCAATAAACGATTTAAATAATGAGAATTATGGTGAAGCTTTAAAAAAATTCATTACTTTATTTAATTCCAATTTTGATGATAGAAGTGTGTTTTATTTTATATTAAATTGTATTGAATCAAGTGATGAAGGCCCTATAAAAGATGCAATTGAAAATATTAAGCTTGACGATAATAATCCAGATAGCTTTTTTATAAAAAGTTATGCTCTTAACTCTGTTGAGGAGTATGAAGATGCAGTCAAATATATTGAGGATGCAATCCAATTAAATCCTGATAATTTCCACTATCATGTTCTTAAAATGACAGAATATGTAGATTTAGATAAAATTGAAGAAAGTGAAAGCTATGAAGGAATAATGGAAACTAATCAAAAAGTGTTTGTTAAAATAGTACTCTTTAATATGTTCGTTGCTTCTGCAGATGAAGACTTCGAAGGTGATCTGTTTGAAATAATAGAATACATTGATAATTTTGAAGATGAAGATATTGAAGATTTCTTAAATAATCATGGCGGAGTTGAAGGATTATTAAATGAACTTGACCCTGCAAACCTTCAAGCAGAATTTGATAATGATGATGATGAAATAATCCTTGATGAAGACAATGTCATCGAAATAAACCCTGATGACATAGATGAAAATGGAAATATTACTCTAAAACTAGATGATAATATAGATATAGAATTAGAAGACGGAAGTGGAATAGAACGTGATGAGGAGGGAAATTTAGTGATAAACGTTAATAACGATATTGAAGAAGGAGAGGAAGAAGAACTTGAAATCAGTCCCATACCAATTTATAGATGAAAATGAACTGGAAGAATTAAACATGGATGAAATCCATGAGGCCTTAACAATAGCTCATAGCCAATTTAGATATAATGAAAATCACAACGATTATATATTAAGTCAAGAAAGTGAAGAATGTATCTATAACAGCGATGAAGAAATAATTGAAGTTATTGAAAACTATATTAAAAATACACTCACTTATGTAAACGATTTTATTTTAAAAATAGAAGATAAAGATATGGCTGATTTTCTAAGAAAAAATACAGAACTCATTGAAAACAGAAAATTTGATGAAGCTCTTGAAAATACCAATGATTATTTCCTAAAAAATCCTGATGACAAAAATATAATGATATTTAAAGGATTTTTATATCTTTTAAACTTCCTAAGCATTGATGCATTGTATATTATAAACCAAATAAAGGATAATGAAGAAATATATGAATGTATGCTTATAAAAGCATTAGCTTGCGAAGCTTTAAACCGTGATCTTTCATATTATTGCTTTGAAAAAGTTCTTGAGATGGACGATAATGATGAAAGAATATGGGTAGAATACATAATCTATGCACTCAATAAGGAAGACATGCCTAAAGTAGAACAATTAGCTTCTAAATGTAAGGCAAAATTCCCTGACTTTGAAATGGGAATAGAAGAAGAATAAATATTTTATTTTCATTCTTTTTTTACTTAAATTTATTTTATTTTATTTTTATTTAATTTTATTTTATTTTTTTATGGTTTTAAACTAATTTTACATATATGTCCTTATTTTATAGATTTATACTTATTATATCTATATCTTTTTTACAAATTAGTTGTAAATTGTAATAATTGATTTGTTAAACACTTTCAATCAAATAATCATTTACGACTTAATTATCAGACTCTTTTTCAATTAATATAGTTACAGGCCCATCATTTACTAACTCAACTTGCATATATGCACCGAACTGCCCTGTTTGAACATTCATTGTTTTTCTACATTTTAAAACAAAATCATCAAAAAGTTTACTTGCTTCATCAGATTTTTTAGCTTTATGAAAAGAAGGCCTATTATGTTTATGGGTATCTCCATATAATGTAAATTGAGGAACAAGTAAAACTTCGCCTTCAACATCATTTACTGGAAGATTCATATTTCCAGTTTCATCTTCAAATATACGTAATTTAACGAGTTTATTTGCCATATAATCTACTTCTTTTTCTGTATCCTTTGAAGAAAAACCTACAAGAACCATATAACCCTTATTAATCTCACCAATAATCTTCCCATCCACTTCAACACTAGCAGATTTAACTCTTTGAACAACTAATTTCATATAAAATCCCTTCCTATAAATCATAATGAATGAATTAACTCTCCAACAACTAATTTCATATAAAATCCTACTTATAAATCATAATGAATATTATGTAATTTATATAAACATACTGCACTACTAGATGGGAATGCATATATCATATAATCAAGTTCCTCTAAAGTGATTTTATGATTAATAATAAAAGCAAACATATTCGCCACATTTTCACCGTCAGCAGCAAATATTTCAGCACCAACAATATTCAAATCATTATCTACAACAACTTTAACCTCTGCGGTTGTATCATTTTTAAGTTCAAGTGAATATGATTTACCATATCTAAGTCTATGTACACTATACTCTCCATTTTCCAAAGCTTTATAAACTGGTACTCCAACTGTAGCAATTCTTGGAATAGTGTATGCAACTGCAGGTACTACTGGATATGTGATAGCATCAGCCTCAGAAAGTAACTCTTTTGCAAGATATTTAGAATGGTGAATTGCAACAGTTACAAGCTTTGCAATGCCTGTATCTGCAACATCTCCTGCTGCATAAATATTAGGTATTTTAGTTTGCAGATGATCGTTTACTTTAATTCCATTTTTAGTATATGTTAATCCTATATTTTCAAGACCGACTCCTTCAAGATTTGCCTCTCTTCCAGTAGCTCCAACAACATAATCTCCTGTTAATTCAATACCACTTTTACATTTGACTGTAAAACCATTTTCATAAGGAATATTATCAACCTTCGCTTCCGGATCTTTAAATACACCATCAGTATTTAATCCATTTTCAAGATTTGAAACCTTAGCTTCAGCATCTATAATTCCATCATGATTTTTTATAATCTCAAGAACTGTTTCATTAAAATGGAAACGTATATTCTTTTGTTTGAGTATTTCAATTACATTTTGAACATATGGTTGATGGAAGTATTTTAAAGCCATATCAGAACGGATAATAACATCTGCACTATTACCTGCTTCTGCAAGAATTGATGCAAATTCCATTGCCACAAAACCTCCACCAATAATTATTGCATGTTTTGGAAGAGTTCCCACATCCAGATAATCCGTACTATCATGTAAATATTGCTTCCCTTTAATGTCTGGTATAACAGGTTTTAGGCCTGTTGCAATTACAATTTTATCTGTAGTGTATTTTTTATTTCCAGCTTCAACAGTATGTTCATCTATGATTTTTCCTTTACCATGAGCAACATCAAGCCCATATTCCTTAAACTTATTATCCAAAAATGGAGCCATATTTGCTATACGTTTTCTTTTAAATTTCATTAAAGCATTCCAATCAACTTCCATATTAGCTGACTTTCCAACACCTTCAAATTTATCAAATGAAGCTTTAAGCTCATATGGTGCATCTAATAATGCCTTAGAATTACATCCCCTATTTGCACATGTTCCTCCATAAAGACTTTCTTCAATAATAAGGACTTTTAATCCTGCTTTTTTCAAAAACCTTCCACCTTGCCATGCAGCATTTCCACTGCCAATATATATTACATCATAATCGTACATCTTCTCATCCGTAAAAAGTTATAATAAAAATGTCT
Source organism: uncultured Methanobrevibacter sp. (assembly GCF_905235195.1). Classification (GTDB taxonomy): domain Archaea; phylum Methanobacteriota; class Methanobacteria; order Methanobacteriales; family Methanobacteriaceae; genus Methanarmilla. The sequence goes on from NZ_CAJOKH010000040.1 coordinate 23,078, forward strand.
TTAAAACTAATATTATTTATTTAAAATTAAAGAAAATATAAATTTTTTTAAAATTATTTTAAATATTTATCAGATAAAATATAAATTTTTTATTAGAACATAATTATAAGTTTTTGAATAGTCTTAAGTAAATTACCCTATAATGGTATAAGATTAAAAAAATCAATGAAAAATACAATTTATTTTTTAAAATAAGAAAAAAGGACAATAATAGATTATGTTTAAAATAAAGAAAATATAAATAAAATTATATTTTAGATAAAAAAAGGCAAGGATACTTTATGTTTAAATAAGAAAAAGGTCATTTGAAAAATTAAAACTTATAAAACTAAATTTTTTAAAGCCTTTAAAAATATATTTGAAATAAAAAATTTTTAAATTTAGTTTTAAATAATTTCAAAAAAAAGAAGACCTTTAACATAAATTATAATTATTATTAAAAATATAAACAACTATTATATTAATTATTAATATTCTTAATAGTATATTCTATTAGAATAATAATTAACAGTTAAAATTGAACTTAAACGATTATTTAAATAATAGAGGATTAAAATGACCGAAAAAACTAATTTATTATATGAAGGTAAAGCTAAAAGTGTTTATGAAACTGATAATGACAATTTAGTAATTGTTGAATTCCGTGATGATATGACTGCAGGTGATGGTGCAAGAAAAGAAACCATGACAAAAAAAGGTTATTATAATTCTATTATTACAAGTAAAATATTTGAAGTATTAGAGGATAATGGAATTAAAACTCAATTTATTGAAATGGCTAAACCATCTACCCTTGTTGTTAAAAAATTAGATATGATACCTCTTGAGGTTATTGTACGTAATATTGCAACTGGAAGTTTAGTTAGAACATTCCCATTTGAAGACAAGACCCCACTTAATCCTCCAATAATCCAAACTGACTATAAAAGTGATGAATTCCATGACCCTGCTATAAATGACAGTATATCTATAGCATTAGGTTTAGCTAGTCAGAAAGATTTAGACTTTATAAGAGAGACTGCACTTAAAATTAATGATATTATGAAGGATATGTTTTTAGATGCAGGTATAACCCTTGTTGACTTTAAGATTGAATTTGGTAAAGATACAGAAGGAAACATTGTACTTGGTGATGAAATTAGTCCTGACAGTTGCAGATTATGGGATGTTGAAACCCAAGATATGCTTGATAAGGAACTATTTAGGAAAGGTCAAGATGATAAAGTAATGAGTGCATATGAAGAAGTATTCAATAGATTACTTAGTGATGAAGATAAAGCTAAATGGAATTTATAGTTAAAACCATTAAATAAAACCTTTTAAAATTAATTTAAATTAAGGGTTCTTTTGATTATTTTTAATAAAAAAATAAAGATGAACATGACAAAAATAATAAAATAAAATTAATATTAAGATTAATAAAAATAATAAAAGTTAAACATGTGTGATTAAAATGATATTTGATATAGAAGTTGAAATATCCCTTAAAAAGGGTATGTTAAATCCTGAAGCAAAAACAATAGAAAATTCACTTAGCTTACTTGGATATAAAGTGGAAAATACACAAACCTTAAACATTATTACCTTCCAAATGGAAGGTAAAAGTGTCGAAGAGGTTGAAAGTGAAGTAGATGATATGTGTCAAAGATTACTTTGTAATCCTGTAATCCACAACTATAAAATTACAATTAATCAGAATAATTTTTAAATAAAAATATTTTGAGGGAAAACATGAAAATAGGAGTTATAAGATTTCCAGGTACAAATTGTGACCGGGATGTATATCATGCAATTGAACTTGCAGGAGCACAAGCAGAATACATCTGGTGGAAAGATGAAAATTTAACAGAATATGATGGAATAATAATACCTGGAGGATTTTCATATGGAGATTACTTACGTGCTGGAGCAATAGCTTCAATTACACCTGTAATTAAAGGTGTAAAAGCACTTGTAAAAGAAGAAAAACCAGTACTTGGAATATGTAATGGTGCACAAATACTTGGTGAGATAGGTTTAGTTCCAGGTGTTTTCATTAGAAATGAATATCCAAAATTTAATTGTCAATCAATAAAACTTAATGTAGAAAGTACACGTAGTCCATTTACCTCATATTATAAGAAAGGAGAAATTGTATCAATCCCAATAGCCCATGCAGAAGGAAGATTCTACAGCGAAAACATTGACTTAATCCATGAACAAGATCAAATTTTATTTTCATTTGCAGAAGAAAATCCTAATGGATCTATGGAAAAAATTACAGGAGTATGTGATGAATCTGGACTTGTATGTGCAATGATGCCACACCCTGAAAGAGCAAGCGAAAAAATATTAGGTTCAGATGATGGACTTAAAATCTTTAAAGGTATGATTGACAATCTTTAATCAATATACTTAGATTAAAACTAATCTATTTTAATATTAAATATTAATTTAATTTTAATTTTTAATAAACATCTAAAGTGATATAATGGTAGTATATTTAGTAGGTGCAGGTCCTGGAGATGTAGATTTAATAACTGTAAAGGCAGTTAAAGTCTTAAAAAAAGCAGATGTAGTATTATACGACTATCTTTCAAATGATGAAATACTTGACTATGCACCAGATAATGCTAAAAAAATATATGTTGGAAAAAAAGCAGGTGCACATTATAAAAAACAAGAAGAAATTAATAAACTTATAGTTAAAGAAGCACAAGATAAAATCAATAGTAAAGATGGTAAAAGCGAACCTATAGTTGTGCGTCTTAAAGGTGGAGATCCATTTGTATTTGGTCGTGGAGGCGAAGAGATAATTGAACTTGTTGAAGCAAATGTAAACTTTGAAATTATACCTGGAGTCACATCTGCAATAGGAGCTCCAACATCTCTTGGACTACCAGTCTCACATAGAGGAGTTGCAACCTCATTTACCGTTGTAACAGGTCATGAAGATCCAACAAAATCTGAAAAACAAGTTAAATGGGACTTTACTGCAGATACATTAATAATCCTCATGGGTATTGGTAATATTGAAGAAAACACTAAAGAAATTATGAAATATCGTGACCCTAAAACACCTGCATGTGTAGTTGAAAGCGGTACACTTCCAGGAGAAAGAATAATTTTCGCTACACTTGAAAATATTGCAGATAAAAATATTAATACCCCTGCAATACTCATTATTGGAAATGTAATAGACATATTTAAGGATATGGATTACTTAAAAGAAAAACAATAAAAAAATAAAGCTAATATTATAAAAAAAATCAATGAAAAAATATTAACCAGAAATATTAAAAAAAAGTTTAATAAAATAAAAAATTAAAAAAAAAACATAAAAAAGAGATGATATTATTTTTGGCCTACATTTACCATTTCATTTATACCAACCTGCAACAATAATTATTGGAATAGTTTTCATATACATTTTTTATATAAAATATAAAAAACATGAGATACGCTTAGGAGTATTATTACTCTGGAGCTTATTTTGGATTATTGCTATAATAATCACCTTTTTAGGAGATTTTACATCACTTATAAGTAAAATGGTTGGTTTCGGTCGTGGATTAGACATGATTTTTGCAATCGCTATTGGAATATTAGTATACTTTAGTTATTATACTATACGAAAAATGAATGATTTAAATGAAAATATTTCCAAATTAAATAAAATCCTTAATGAAAAAAATAAAAAATAATTATTCTCATTTAATATTCTAAGATAAAAAAGATTATCTCCATTAAAATATTAGACCATAGTTGCAAATTAAAAAAAAAAATTATAAATCTTTAAAATATGGCATATGAATAATCTCATCATCATATATTAATGCAGTACCAGTACCATAATTATTGCTAAATTTAATAAATTCACCAAGGCCTTGAGATTTTTCTTTAATAAATTCTGATTTTGAAATATTTTCAATAATCTCATTAATCTTATCATCATCAACTGAATCATTAGCTTTAAAATCAATGCTATCAATAATATAACTTCTAATAATTTTATCATGATAATTTTCATAAATTTCAGGATTAGTGAATATTTCAACACCGATAATTTCATTATCTATAATTGCAATAAGACCTGTTTGATTATTAGATAATTTAAAATAATCTAAATATTCATCTTGATATTGGCTGAAATCTTCATAACAATCAACCATAGCACTAGTTTTTGGTTGAATTGAACATCTGTGTGAAAAATTATCAATAGAATACCAAACATTATCCTGAATAGATTGTTCATCTAAAGCACTTGCTTTAGCTCTACGAGTATTTGAATTTGCAATATAATCTGATTGTTCAAAATCACAAAAATGATTATTCTTATAACTCCATCTTCCTCTTTCAGTACAACTAACAGATATTTTCATTGTTGTTTTTGGTGGAACAATAACTGTTCTATTTACAATACGATTCTGTTTTGCCCCAATAATCTCCTCACCATCAATCAATATTAATGGAGTCACAGCATTATTAGTTATGATAACATTATTTACATCTTCAACTTCACATTCCTTCACTTCAACAAGACCTAAATCAAATCCTTTCTTTAAAGTGAGAAAATCTGTAGCATTAGATATTTCAGTTTCTAAAGGAATTATTGTAAGACCTTTATAAGATTGTACCTTCAATTCATTAAAACTAATTATATTTTCATCAATTTTAATTTCCATATTAAATACCCCCTTAAATAATGAAAAATAAATAAAAATAAAATAAAATAAATTAAATTGAACTAAATATGATTTATATCAGAATTTGGATTCTTACTTAAGACAATAATCTCATCTGATGTTAATATTTTAGCAATGATAGCATTAGTCGATATAAATTTAACCTGAGCATAATCTTCGTCTAAAATTTTATCATAAATTCTACCGGCACTCATAGTGCCTTTAATAACAGTTTTTACACTATTTGCAATATAAGCAGATTTGCCAGCATATCTTAACTCAACAGCAATAGCCTCACTATCATAATCATTATTTGGTTCTTTTTTAAGTTTTAAAATAGAGTCTAATTTAAATGGTTTAATACCATGAAACATATTAAATCCATTAACTGTTATAAAAATATCATCAGAATAATCATAATCCATATTAAACCCCCCTTAATAATAAATTATAATTCTATAAATACTATCTATTTTTTTAAATTTAAATATTTGGAATAATATTTTAAAAAATTTATCTAAAATTAATTCCAAATATATTAGACATTTATAAAAAAAATTATAAATTCTTAAAAAACTTTAAACAAATAAAAGAATTATAAAAAAATAAATAAAATTAAATATTAAAGTAGTTAAATTAAACTATTAAGGTATTTAAATTAAGATTAAATATTTTATAATAAAATGATATTTCCATATTTTAATTTCTAAATTATATTAAATCAGTGCTTGATTAAAAAAATGGAAAATATTAAAATTTTGCACTATTGCTTTTAAATAGAATAAATTTAAAAAATAAGGGAAATTAAGATAAAATGATTAAAAACAAGATTTTCACATCATTTAATATAATAATAAAAACATTGTTATTTTTCCTATCAAATATAGTTGCATTATATATTTTAGACTATATTAGTACTGATTTTACAATTGGCCCTTGGTATAATGGAATCATTATTGTAATAGCAGTTGCAATTGGAAATTCACTGTTATGGCCAATATTTAGAAGATTTTTAATGAAAATTATCATATTTACTTTTGGAATAGGGTCACTTTTTATAAATTCTATTATATTTTATATTACATCCCTTCTTATTCCTGGAGTATCAGCTGGAATTTATGGAATCTTAGAAGTTCCTATTGTAATGGCAATAACTACAACATTTATTACAAATATTACAAACACAAACTATTATGATAGTTATATTAAAAAAATACTTAAAAATGCAATCAAACAAAAAACACAGGATAACAAAGGATATAATGGATTAATAATGCTTGAAATTGATGGATTATCAATTAATACTTTAAAAAAAGCCATTGATAAAGGTAAGATGCCTAATATTAAAAATTTCATAGATAATAAAACACATACTCTAAAGGAATGGGAAACTGATTTATCTTCACAAACAGGTGCAAGTCAAGCAGGAATTTTACATGGAAATAATAAGAATATTGTGGCATATAGATGGGTTGAAAAAGAAAATAATAATCAAATTGTAGTTTCGGGTAAATTAAGTGATTCCCCAATGCTTGAAAAAAGAATAAGTAATGGTAAAGGATTACTTATCAATGGAATTAGTATTGCAAATATGTTCTCAGGCGATAGTATTATTCCAACATTAACTTCTTCAAAATTAAATGGATTATCTAATATTTACAGTAAGTCATTAAATTCTGTATTTTTAGATGCATATAACTTTCAAAGATTATTTATTTTATTTTTATGGGATATACTTCTTGAATTAAAATCACAATTAGTCCACAAAATCAAAAATATACAACCACGTTTAAAAAGAAATATTGTTTATGCTGCCGTAAGAGCAGGTGCTAATGTTGTTTTAAGAGAAGTTACAACTGACGTTTTAACAAGTGAAATATTAACTGGAAATATTGATACTGCATATGCAAGTTATATGGGTTATGATGAAATAGCACATCATTCTGGAGTTGAAGATGAGGATGTGTGGAATGCTTTAAAATCAATAGATTTGCAATTTTCTAAAATTAACTCTGCAATAGAAATGAGTGATAGAAATTATCAATTAGTTATTTTATCAGACCATGGTCAATCAATGGGTGCTACATTCAAACAAAGATACAACATAAGTTTAGAAGACTATGTACGTAGATTACTTCCTAAAAACTTAAAAATATATAAAAATAAGTATAATATTGACCACTTTAGAGATGCAGTAATTCCAGAAAATAAACAAATAAAAAATCTTAAACAAAAAGTAGGTAATATACGTTATGAATTATTTGAAGATAATGAATTTATGAAAAATATTAAAGAAGAATATGGAAATAGAAAACCTAGAATAATATTTGAAAATAAACAATATTTAAACTTAAAAGAAAAATATTCAAATAGTTTAGATTATATTATAAGCCATCAAAGTATAGAGCAGAGTACTAAAAAAGCAAAAGAATCTGAACTGATAGTATTAGGTTCTGGAAATTTAGGACTAATCTATTTAACCCAGTGGAAAGAGCGCCTATCTTATGAAGAGATTGTGATGCTTTTTCCCAATTTAATTCCAGGACTTGTTAAACATGAAGGAATTGGATTTATCCTTGTTAATTCTATAACTAATGGAGGAATGGTTATAGGAGACAAAGGAATTTATTATTTAGATAAGGGTGAAACTGTAGGAGAAAATCCACTTAAAGGTTTTGGTTTAAATGCTAAAAAACATTTGAAACGACAAAATTCCTTTGACAATATGCCAGATATACTTGTAAATAGCTTTTATGACAATAAAACAAATGAAGTTTGTGCATTTGAAGAATTAATTGGATCTCATGGAGGACTAGGAGGAAATCAAACAAAACCTTTTATTTTATATCCCTCCACATGGAAAGCACCTGATGAATTAATTGGTGCGGAATCAATATATGAATTTTTAAAAAAACAGACAGAGCTTTTAAAATTTGAAACACAATAACTGAATTGTATATTATCATAATCTTCTAGAAAATATTATAATTTTTAATAATTCAATACCCAAATAACTAAAATAAAAATAAGAATAAAAAAAAAATAAAAAAATAAAAAAATAAAAAACCTTAACTGAACAAATACTTGAAATCACCGAAAAACAACATATAAGCTCCAAAACTAGTATTATATTTATCATCCTACAATATTTAAGTATTATAATAAACAAAATAAATTTATGAAATATAATGTAGATTTTGTAACAAACCCTAAACATGCATTTTGGCAATTTAGTAGGCCTTTACTTTTACTGTCTATTTTTGAAGCATGTTATTCATTTGTAGATGTTTTTTGGGTATCACAAATGGATCAAAAATCATTTTTTGCAGTAGGAGTTGCAGTACCATTATTTACACTGATTTATGGTATTGGAAAGGCACTGGGGGTTGGAACAAATTCTATAATAGCTCGAGAAATAGGTCAACACAACTTACTAGGAGCTAAAAATTCAATTTTACATGGTATTATAACATGTATTATAATGGGAATTATTATTGGATTAGCTTCCTTCTTTATAAAAGATATTTTGATATTTACAAAAGCAAATTCCTCCTCTTTAGACTTATCAATAGCATATTTAAGACCATTATTCATATTTTCCTTTGTTTTTCTTTTTGCTAATTTATTTGTTAGTACCTTACAAGGAGAAGGAAACTCTAGAATACCTACTGCTATGCTTATTATAACAAATGTATTAAATTTAGTTTTAGATCCTATTTTTATCTTTGTTTTGCATATGGGAGTAACTGGTGTTTCAATAGCTACAATATTATCCAATGCAATAACTGCAATATACTTATTATACTGGTATTTAAGTGGAAAATCAGCAGTTGAATTGAATTTTAAATACTTTAAACCAGGAATTGTATATGAAATATTTATAGTTGCTATTCCAAGCTTTTTAACAGATAGTTTATGGTGTTTAACTAGTTTGTACTTTAATAGGATTTTAATCGAACAATTAGGTCAAATTGGAGTACTACTTTATGGAACTTCATCCAGAATACAAACATTAATCGCATCTCCTCAAAAAGCATTTAGTAGAGCATTAATAAGTGTTAGTGGTCATTTATTTGGTGCAAACAAAAAAGAAGAATTAATAAATTTATATTATTATGTACTTAAAATATCCATAATAATTGCAATTATTACAACAGTAATATTCTTCTTTATTAGAGATTATGGATTTGCTTTGTTTTCAGTAACTAGTGCCCCTGAATCTGTATTTTATATTGCTCTTGCAGGTATAATAATTGTTCCAGTTAATGAAGTTACAGTATTATCAAGAAAAATTATTGATGGAACAGGAAAAAGTTATTACGATTTAATATTATCACTCTTTATGGTATTGTTTGAAATTATGATTGCAACATTATTATCCAATTATTTCAATCATGGTATAGGTGTTTTACTTGCAATATTAATAGCAGAAATTGTATTTGCTATAATTTACTTTACATTAATAGTTTATCTTTTCGACCAACATAGAAAAGGAGTAATTAAGAAATTCCATCATTATCATAGGACAGGATAAAAACTTAAACATATTTAGAAATATATTTAAAGTAAATTATTTATTTATAATATTTTCAACATCTTCCTTATGTTCAAATAATACACAGCCACCATCATGATTATCTAGAAGTAGGTCTCCATCCCTAAGAGATTTAAATAAATTAGAATTTAAAGCTTCAAGAAGTGATGTGTCCTTAACATTTATATCACTATATGGTGATGCAGGACATGGTTCTGCCTGTCCATGAGAATTAATATGGAAAAATCCCCTACCTGCAGCAAGACAACCTCCAGAACTTTTCTCATCTCCAGGAAATGATAAAAATAACATATCTTCATGTTTTTTACGTAAATTTTCAATTGCTTCAGATAATAATTCTCTTTCAATATCACCAGGTGCTAAATCTAATCTTTCTCCACTAACAGGTACATACTCTATGAAAAATATTACCTTACATCCATAATCCTTTAACTGATTAATAAAATCATCCTTTAAAAGTTCAGATAAATTTTCTCGAGTAAATGTAAGTGAAGCTCCAAATATTATATTATTCTTTTTTAATAGATCCATTGACTCTACTATATTATTATACACCCCTTCTCCTCTTCTAGAATCAGTAACCTCCTTATTTCCTTCAATTGATAAAATTGGAACAAGATTTCTATTTCCATCATATAATTTTAGATAATCCTCATTTAACATTGTTCCATTTGTAAATATGGGAAATAAAATTTCATGAAATTTACTTGCACAAATTATAACATCTTCCCTAAGCATAGGTTCTCCACCTGCAAGAACTATAAAACTTATTCCAATATCTTTAGCCTGTCTAAATATATCCTCCCATTCTTCTGCAGTTAACTGATTAATAGGATCATTATCATCACAGCCATGGTTTGCTCTTGAATAACATCCCGTGCAATGTAGGTTACAGGAAGATGTAATACTTGATATTAGAAAGATTGGAATATTTTGACCATTACGATTATATTCTTCTCTAATTTTTTTTGCTTTTTTAGTATGTTTTGCAAATTTTGCTAAAAACAAACTTTCCTTAGGATTTTTAATTGATGCTTTTATTGCATCTTTTACAATACGCTCAGCACCATTTGAAAGGTATTCCTGTAAATTAAAATCATTTACCATAAAATTTCCCCATATACAAATATACTTATTTTAAATTATTTACTTTACATATAATTATTTACTATTAACTATCAAAACTGAATATTCAATATTGTTGTAATTATTGATTAATATTAGATAATATTAAAAATTATAGGGTGCTAGATAGAGCAAAATTTTAAGAGTGATATTTGCTCTTCTTTTTTGTTGATTTTTAGTTTTTGTTGGTCTGTTTTTAATGGTGCC
>NZ_CAJOKH010000041.1 GCF_905235195.1 uncultured Methanobrevibacter sp.
ATTGTATTTTTACAAACAATTATAAATGAATATGATAAACATAAAAAATAAGAAATTTTAGCCCGAATTTTATTCAGAAAATTTCAGGCCCCTAAAAATTTTATATTAGAATTAATTAATTAATTAATTATTGAAATTTAGAAATTTAATTTTTTATTATACTATAAGTTATTATAAATACTGTCTTTAAAATTTAAAAAATATTTTCTTCTAATTCTACTATAATTTGCTTAATTTATCTAAATTATACTAACATTTATATAAAAATAAAAATAATATTATTATTATAATATATTATAGTAAGATTAATTTTTTATAAATTAATTCTTTTTTGATTTTTAAGTGAAATTCTAAAAAATCATAATGTTTTATTAAGTAATATTTTTGAATTTTGGAGGATAATTTTATGGCAACTAAAGTAGTCGAAGTTAAAACATTAAAAATTGGTAAATATGTTGTATTAGATGGTGAACCTTGTAAAATTGTAAGTTTAAGTACTTCTTCACCTGGAAAACACGGAGCTGCAAAAGCTAGAGTGGAAGCTATGGGTATTTTTGATGATCAAAAAAGAACTTTAACCAAACCAGTTAACGCTAAAGTTGATATTCCTATTATTGATAAAAGAGTAGGTCAAGTAATATCTATTCAAGGTTCTAATGTTCAAATTATGGATATGGAAAATTATGAAACTATTGATTTACCTTTACCTGAAGATTTAGATGATAAAATTGTTGAAGGTATTGAAGTAGAATATATTGAAGCTATGGGTAATATGAAAATTATGAGAACTAAAGGTAGTGCACCTAAATAGTTCTAAACCTCTTTTTTTCTTTAATTTTTATTTTAGAAATTTTTTTTAAAATTTCTTACTTATTTTATTGTTTTTCTTATTTTGATTTAGGTGTTTTAATGATTTTTGGTACTCACAGTCCTTGTAAATTTGCTTTTGCATCAGAAGAGGATGATTTTGAACAAATTCATATAAATGATGAAATTCAATGGGGTATTATAGGAGTACCATTTGATAGTACTGTTTCTTATCATGTAGGTTCTAGATATGGTCCTCTTGTTGTAAGGGAAGGGTCTTATTCATTTGAATCTTATAATTTAGAATTAAAAACAGAGATAAATTCTTGTTTTTATGATTTTGGAGATTTAAATACAATTCCAGGTAACTGTCTGAAAACATGTGATTTGTTATCTCAAACAGTTACTGATTTATTAAAACATAATATTAATCCAATTTTAATTGGTGGAGAACATAGTCTCACTCAAGGTGCTTTAAGAGCCATTGCTTTAAATTCAGATCATAATGACTTAAGGGATATTACAATTATTCATCTTGATGCACACAGAGACATTATTGATGATTATCTTGGTGAAAAATATTCTCATGCAACTGTTTTAAAAAGAATTTATGATTTAAATCCTAAAGAAATTGTTCAAATTGGAATACGCTCATCATCCTTTGAAGAGGAGGAATTTGTTAAATCAAATAATAATATAAAAACTTATGAGGCATCATCTATAAAAGAAGATATTAAGCCTTTAATTGAATATCTTAAGTCAATTGATTCAAAAGTTTATATTTCTATTGATATGGATGTTTTAGATCCGTCATTTGCACCTTCTCTTGGAAATCCTGTACCGTCTGGACTCTCACCACATGATGTTTTAGATATTTTAATTGCTCTTAAGGATAAGAATATTGTTGGTTTTGATGTTATGGAAACTGCTACAGATAAACTTGGAGATATAACTGCAATTACTGCAAGTAAATTTGTCTATGACTTTTTATCTTTAATGGGAACTAGATAATTTAATAAAATTAGATATTAATTTTAGTGTTTGTCTGTTTTTTTAGCTAAATACTATTTTCTTAAGATTAAATTTATTACTATTTTTATAATATTTATTTAAATATTATTTAACTAAATTTTACTAAATTTTACTAATTTTACTATTTAATTTGACCTAAATATTTAAATAGATTAATTTACTAAACTTTATTATATTATATTTAAGATATTAAATATTATTTTTAAAATAAAATGTAGAGGAATAAAAATGTTTAAACGTGAAATAGAACTTTCTGGCCATATTATTGATTCATATATTTTACCAAAAACATTTGATATCATTATGAACAGAGGAGGAGATTTTGACGTTGTAGATATTCAGGTTGGAAAAAATAAAACTGATATATCTAGAGCTAAAATGATTGTCTATGCTGAATCAATTGAAAAATTAAATGAAATATTAGATGAACTCTCAGCTATTGGGGTTTCAATTTCTGAGATTAAAGAAGCTAATTTAGTTCCTTCTCCTGCAGATCAAGTTCTTCCTGAGGGATTTTATTCCACTACTCATTATATAACTCATGTATTGTATAAAGGCAATTGGTTAATAGTTAGGGATATTGAAATGGATTGTGCAATTGTAATTGATGAAGAAAGAGAAATAGCACGTTGTGTACCTATTAGCTCTATTAAAAAAGGAGATAAGATTGTTGTTGGAATTGAAGGTGTAAAAGTTTCAAGTCCTCAAAAACCAAGGGAAAAAACCAATTCATTTGAATTTATGGATAGTGATGTTTCATCTGAAAAGCCTTTATTGACTATTGTTAGAGATGTTGCAAATGAAGTTAAAAGGATTAAAAGTCAAGGTGGAAAGATAGCATTTGTTGGAGGACCTGCTATTGACCATACTGGTACTAATAAAATCGTAGCAAAACTTATTAAAGAAGGTTTTATTGATGTTTTATTTGCAGGAAATGCTTTAGCTACTCATGATGTGGAAATTAACTTATTTGGAACTTCACTTGGTATTAATATAGAAACTGGAGAAATTGTTACAAATGGTCATTCACACCATATGAGAGCAATTAATGCTATTAATCGTTCAGGTTCTATAAAGGAAGCTGTTGAAGATGGAACTTTAACTAGTGGTATTATGTATGAACTTGTTAAAAATGATGTTCCATTTGTACTTGCAGGTTCTATTCGTGATGATGGGCCACTTCCTGATGTTATAACTGATGCTGCAGTGGCTCAAAATGAAATGCGTAAATATGTTCAAAATGTTGATATGGTATTTATGGTTGCAACAATGTTACACTCTATTGCTGTAGGTAATATGTTACCTTCAAGGGTAAGTAGTGTTTGTGTTGATATTAATCCATCAACTGTAACTAAACTAGCAGACAGAGGCAGTGCTCAAGTTCTTGGTATTGTAACAGATGTTGGTGCATTTTTACCAGTTTTATATGATGCATTACACGAAGAAGATTAAATATTTTTTAATCTATTATTCTTTTTTATTATTTTAAGTTCTTAGTTTTTTCTTTTTATTATTTTTATTTCATATTTCTTATTATCTTCATTTTTTTTTTAAATTTTATTTATAGTTGTTTACCAAATTTTTGTTATAAATCATATAAACAAGTATAATAAAAGTTTAGTAATTTACTATATTTTTTATAATTTCCACTTTTCTATATTTTCAAAAAACATAAAATTTAATTATATTCAAAATAAATACTATTTCTTTAAGTGGTATTATGGATAAAATTATAGTTGCTAATATAGTGGATGTAGAATTGAATGATATTTATCCATGTGAAATTCATATTTCTGATGGATATATTGAAGAAGTAATACCTATTGCTACCACAGATCCAAATGATGTTGATTTGGATTATGAAGGAATTCTACTTCCAGGATTTATTGATGCTCATACTCATATTGAAAGCACTATGCTTATTCCTAGTAATTATGCAAAAGCAGTCATTCCTCATGGAACTACTTCTGTTATTTCAGATATTCATGAAATGGCAAATATTTCAGGACTTAAAGGCATTAATTTTATGATTGAAAATGGTAAAGAAGTTCCATTTGACTTTTTTTATGCAGCACCAAGTTGTGTTCCACCTACTAATTTTGAAACATCTGGAGCTATAATTGATAGTGAACTTGTTAATATCCTTTTAAAATTAAATGATTTTGTCTCTTTAGGTGAAATGATGAATTTTCCAGCTGTCTTAGCTGGTGACGAGGAAGTTTTAAAGAAAATTGAATATGCTAAAAAATTAAACATGCCTATTGATGGCCATGGTCCACTTTTAACTGGAGAAAAATTAAAAAAATATATTGATGCAGATATATATACTGACCATGAATCCTCTCTTTTTGATGAAGCTATTGAAAAGAAAAAGTTAGGTATGAAAATTATGGTACGTGAAGGGTCAGCTGTTAAAAATTTTGATGATTTATTAAATAAAAATGATAGGCAAATTTTTTGGGCAAACGAGGAAGATGCAAAGAATCTATCACGGGATGATTATAATCTTTTATTAAAAAATCCAATTTTTGACTTTTTGGTTTCCGATGATAAAAATCCAATAGATATTTTAAATGGTCATTTAAATCTTTTAATAAAAAGATTAATTGATACAGATGTTTTCCCTATTGAAGCTATTAAAATGGTAACTTTAAATCCATCTAAACATTATAATTTAGATGTAGGTGTTATAGCAGCAGGCAAAAAGGCTAACTTTGTACTTATCGATAATTTTGATAATTTCAATATTTTAAAAACCTTTGTTGGTGGGGAGATAGTCTATGAAGATGGCAATGTATTATTTGATTCGGAAGATGTTGAATTCGAAAATACATTTAATGTATCTGAAAAATCTCCAGAAGACTTTGATGTTAAAATAGATTTAAAAGAGGGTAAAATTAAAGCCCTAATTATGAAGGTTATGGATAAGTCTCTTATAACTGATAAAACTATAAAGGAATTAGAAGTTAAAGACCATATTATTCAGGAAAACATCGATAGAGATATATTAAAAATTGCAGTTGTAAATAGGTATGGGGAAGATACAGTTACAAATGGATTTGTAAAAGGTTTTAAAATAACTGATGGTGCTCTTGCATCTTCTATTGCACATGATTGTCATAATATTATAGTAGTTGGTACAAACAAACATGATATGGCTAAAGCTGTAAATGAAATTATTGAAAATCAAGGTGGTTTAGCAGTTGTTTCTAGGAGAAATGATATTAAAGAATCTTTAGAACTACCAATTGCTGGTTTAATGTGTAATGATGATGTTTCTACTCTTGCACTTAAGCTTAAAAACTTACAAAATATTGTTAAATTATTAGGATGTGAATTTAACTCTCCATTTATGACTTTGTCATTTTTATCTCTACTTGTAATTCCTTCAATAAAAATATCAGATAAGGGTTTATTTGACAGTGAAGAATTTAGATTTACAGATATTGTACAAGAAGTAATCTCAGAAGATGAAGAAAATGCTTAATTCAAGTCTATTTATTTCTATGCTTTTTTAATTTTTACCTATTTATAGGATTTTATTATTTTTTTTTTAATTTTTATCTTTATTTATAGGAGTTTTTTTTATAAAAATAAGTGTCTGTTTTTTTAAATAAAATTCAATATAATATTATTTTATTTTTATGATTTGTCTTATATTATGATTAGGGTTTTAAAAAAATAGTAGTATAAGAGTTGTTTTAACTCTTATTAAATTTTTTTATTTTTTTATATACACTTAATTATAAAAAAATTATGTGGAATAATGTTTATTAATTAATCCTTGCCTAAAAATATTTTAATTTTTTTTAAGTATATGAAAAATGGGGGTATGCCTGATTATATTTAATCAAAAATCATTATGGTTTGTATAAAATATATTTATAAAATATAAAAAATATTTAAGATTAATTTAAATATAATGAAATTGTTTAATTGGATTTTACTAATAACTATTTATGACAATCTTCAAAGTTTAAAAAAATATTTCTATAAAGTGTATACTAAAAATATAAAATTAGACCTATAACTGCATATTTTTACATAATAAATATAATTGTTTAAAAAGGTTTTAAAAATAGATATGGTTTATATGTTCCATTAATAATAGTGTTACATATGAAAAATTCAAATCATTAAAGATATTTAAACATCATAACCTTTTTCTTTCAATTGTTTTTCTAATATGTTAATAGCTTCTTTATCTCTTTTTGTTCCTACTTTTTTTATAACACGTTTATCTTCATGAAATCTATCAATATAATATTCTTTTAATTCATTATCTACCATATCTATACGTGTATAATTTACAAGGGATTCTATTAACATATATAATCCACGGTTAACTATTTGGAGATCTTCTCTGTTTTTAATGATTTCGGTAACTTCGGCTTTTATAACTATTGATTTTCCATCAGAATTAACAGGGTCATTTGATTTGACTGCCTCTTTTAAAGTTTTTACTTTACATTTTAAGTATCCATCACAATCTTTTAAAATAGGTATATTATCATCTGTAAAATATTTGTCTGGAAGATTAGCTATAGTTGATAAGGTAAATATTTTAGGGTTACTTGTAATATTAGAGATAAACTCTCTATTTTTAATTATATTCTGGGCGGTATGACTAGTTGTAAATATTCTCATCATAATTTCATTTTCACTATATGCGATTGTTCCAATAGGTGCAGCATTTTTACTACCATCCTGGGAGATGGTTGTTATAATGGTTTCATACTGACTTCCTTTTTCCATACCTATAGATTTAATATTTATGCTCATATTATCATCTTATCAAAATATTAAAATATTTTTTTTAATTAATTTATATTAGATTTATTCTATTACTTATTCTTTTTATATGGTTTTATATACTATTATGAAAATATACTTATTAAATAAAAATTATTTATATAATAAAAATATAAAATATATTTAATCTATAAATTTATAATCCTTTAATCTAAGAATTTAGATTAATTTGTAAATTTAATATTTAAATCTTATTTAAGGAAAACTTTAATATTAAATGAATTATCTTCAAAGTCTATACTAATGAGAATTGAAGATTTTTTTCTTAAAAATAAAAACTTTTAATAAACAAAATAAACTTATTAAATTATACTAGGGGATACTATGAAATATAAGATGTATGATGAGATAATGGAACAAAAAGATGCATTAGTAAAAACATTTGAAAGTGAAACATCATTATTAGATAATATTTCATCAATTGTTGAGGAAAAAGATAAAGTATATTTAGTTGGTTGTGGAAGTTCTATTTCAACATGTTATTCAGTTAGGGATGCACTTGCATCATGTTCAACAATAGATATAGATGTCTTTACAGGGTTTGAATTTACTTATAATAAAAAATTAATTTTAGGTGAAAATTCTATTGCTATTTTTACATCACAATCTGGTGAAACAGGTGATACTGTAGCTGCTCTTAGAAAAGCTCAGGAATTTAAGATTCCAGCAGTTTCTATTTCAAATGAACCGGATAGTACTATGGCTAAAGAAGCAGATTATGGGATTGTATCAAGAGGAGGTAAAGAAACTGCTATTTTAGGTACTAAAACCTATGTTACTCAACTTACATGTCTTTATTATATATTATTTAAGGCATCTGATTATGAAAATAAAGATAAACTCATAGATGAATTGAAAAATATTGGATCCTTACTTGATAATTTACTTGAAAGTACACACGATGAAAGTAAAAAATTAGCAGAATTATTTAAAGATGAAGAAATTTTCTATTGTCTTGGTAGTGGCCCTAATTTTGGTCTTTCATATAAATTGGCTATGACAATGTTTATGGAAGGTGCACTTAAACATGCATGTCCATTATATGCTGCTGAATTTAGGCATGGTCTTATTGAAAGAGCAGAAAAAGGTGTTCCAGCAGTATTTTTAAATTCTGGATTTGAATCAGATGTAATTACTGAAAAAGCAATTGATTTTTGTGAAAAACTTGAAATGAACTTAATCATTTATAATTTATCTGATTATGTTGGGGATGATTTTGATAAATTATTATCTCCATTTGTATTTATTGCACCTCTTGAATGGTTCATTTATTATTTGGCACATTTCAATAATGAAGATCCTGGAAGTACAAGACATATTGGAAAAGTCAGATATGATTAATTTTTTTTTTAAATAATTAGTTAATTTACTAAGTTTTTTTTATAACTTTTTTTTATATTGCTTTAATTAAAACTTATTTTCTAAACACTACTTTTCAATCAATAAAATAAGTATAAAAATAAGTATATCAATTTAATGTCGGAGCAATTTAGAAATAATTAAAACAAAAATCAAATTCATAATAACATTAAAAATAGAAAAAATTAAGTTTTTATCAAAATTAAAATAGAAAAAATTAAGTTTTTATCAAATTAAAATAGAAAAAAATTAAGTTTTTATCAAATTAAAATAGAAAAAAATTAAGTTTTAATCAAATTAAAATAGAAAAAAATTAAGTTTTAATCAAAATTAAAATAGAAAAAAATTAAGTTTTTATCAAATTAAAATAGAAAAAAATTAAGTTTTTATCAAATTAAAATAGAAAAAAATTAAGTTTTTATCAAATTAAAATAGAAAAAAATTAAGTTTTAATCAAAATTAAAATAGAAAAAAAATTAAGTTTTAATCAAAATTAAAATAGAAAAAAATTAAGTTTTAATCAAATTAAAATAGAAAAAAATTAAGTTTTAATCAAATTAAAGATTAAACTTAAAATTAAAAAAAAATAAATTAAAGAAAAATAAAGATTAATTCAAAAATTAATTACTTATTCTACAGTCACTTTATATGATTTTTGTGGTTCTTTTGGAATAGTTAAAGTTACAGTACCCATATCATATTTAGCAGTAGATTCTTCTGGAATAACCTTATCAGGTAATTTGATTATTCTTTTTGCAGTACCTGCAGTTCTACCTTTAACTAAATATTTAAGTTCATTTTTTTCTGGGGTGTATTTTTCTCCAAGTGTTTCTTCTATTTGTTTATTTTCTTCTTTTTCTTCATCAGTTTCTGTATCAACATTTAATTTTTCTTCAAGTTCTTCTTTAAATGAACCATATTCACATGCAATGATTACACTTTTTTCTCTTATTTCAATATTTACAGATTCTTTAGAACAACCGGGAATATTAGCTTTTAAATAATATGCTTCATCATTTTCAAGTAAATCAACACTAATTTTATTTGGTAAAGTTTCTTTATATTCATTTATCATGTTGTCTATGGATCTTCCAGCAGATTTAAGATTGATTAAAATATCATCTACTGCATCTTGTGCTTGTTTTTTAGTATCTCTAAAATCATTTGCCATAATAAACTCTCCATATTTTTTTTAAATATTGGTTTATATAAGTTATATAATATTAGTATTTATCTTATCAATTCCTATTATTAAACTTTTCTTAATTATTAAATTTTATACTCTTTTATTATAATTATCATATGTAATATGTTTCATATCGACATGTTTTCATTAGTTTTATATTAAAAATTTTTCTTATAAAAACTTATATTTATTTAGATTTCTATTTTTTTTCATCTATATTTATCTATTTTTTTTTTAAATATTAATATCACTTTTTGTATTTATTTAAATTTAAATTATAGTTTTTTTTATCTTATTTATTCTATATTCTTTTCTTATTTCTTTTGATTTAACTGTTAATTATTTCTTTTTTTGGTTTTACTATTGGATATTTTTATTTTTCAAAAGATTTATATACTATTATTATCGATATATGTTATTATAAAATTATTTTTAGTGATATCATGAATAAAAAAACTAAATATATTATTTTAATTTTTGTTATTTTAATTTTGGCAGGTGTAGCTACTCATATAATTATGTCACAAAATGCTGTTGATAGTTCAGGTAATAAAACTGTTACCGATATGTTAGATAGGTCAGTTCGAATACCTTCTACAGTTGATAGTGTTATTGCAACTAGTCCAACTATGACTACTGTAATTTATATGATTGCTCCTGAAAAATTAAAAGGAGTTAATTTCAAATGGGAAGAAGATGAGCTTAAATTTGTTCCAAAAGAGTATCAAAACTATCCTGTTGTTGGTGGATGGTATGGAACTAATGATGGAAATTATGAAGAATTTATTGCACAAAAACCTGATTTGATTATAGAATCATCTGCAGAGGGAGATAAAGATTTATCCACAGTTCAGGAACGCCAGGAAAAATTTGGAAGTATTCCTGTTTTAGCTGTAACTGATTCATCTGATCTTGATAAAATGGGTGAGTCAATACTATTTATTGGTGAAGTATTAGGTTCTAAAGAAAAAGCTCAAGAATTAGTTGATTTTAATGATAAATATGTAAAGGAGGTTGAATCAAAATCAAGTAAACTATCTGATAAAGATAAAAAAACAGTTTATTATGCTGAGGGAGATGATGGCCTTAAAACTAATCCTTCTTCTTCTAGTCATGCAGAACTAATTAAAAGAGTAGGTGGAAAAAATGTAGCTGACTCTTTAGGTGAAGGTAATAATACTATGGGTGTACAAGTATCTGTTGAACAGGTAATTCGTTGGGACCCTGAAGTTATTATTACTACTAGTCCTGAATTTTATCATAGTGTTTATAATAATTCTAATTGGGCTAGTATTAAAGCTGTTAAAAATCATCAAGTTTATTTATCACCACAATCTCCGTTTAAATGGTTTGATAGGCCTATAGCAGCTAATAGAATTATTGGTCTTCCATGGACTGCAAAAGTTATATATCCAGAAGAGTATAAGGATATTGACATGGTTAAAACTACTCAGGAATTTTACTCTAAGTTTTATCATGTAGAGTTAAGTGATGATGAAGCTCGTCAAATATTACTTGATTCTGGATTAAAAGAATCTAACTTCTAATATATGTGATTATATGGATAGTCAAAATAAGGAAGTTATAACATTCATATTTTTAGTTATACTTCCTATAATTTTATTTTTTGCATCATTTTTAATTGGAAGATATCCAATCAGTCCTGTGGATGTTGTTAAAACAATATTATCTCCAATTTTCCCACAATTGAAAATTTCACAAACTATTAGTACAATAGTTTTTGAAATACGATTGCCTCGTATTATTGCTGCTTTTGCTGTAGGTTCAGCTCTTGCTGTAGCAGGTACATCTTTTCAAAGTATTTTTAAAAACCCTTTAGTATCTCCAGATTTATTAGGAGTCTCTAATGGTGCAGGATTTGGTGCAGCTCTTGCAATAATATTATGTAGTTCTAATTTTATAGTTCAAATATTAGCATTTGTTTTTGGAATAATCTCTGTTTCTATTACCTATTTAATTTCAAGAGTTTATAAGGCTGGAGGAATTTTAGTTTTAGTATTATCCGGTGTTGCTATTTCAGCATTTTTTAATGCTTTAATATCATGTATAAAATTTGTAGCAGATCCTCAAGATAAGCTTCCTGAGATTATTTATTGGTTAATGGGATGTTTAGCTTCTGTAACAATAGATAAATTAATTATGATTATAATTCCATTTATTATTGGAATAGTGATTTTACTAGTCTTAAGATGGCAAATGAATATTTTGGCTATGGGTGATGAGGAAGCACAATCATTAGGTTTAAATCCAACCAAAATACGATTACTTATAATTGCAGGATGTACATTACTTACATCAGCAGCTGTATCTATCAGTGGGATTATTGGGTGGATAGGTTTAATTATTCCTCATATGGCACGTATGATTGTAGGTCCTGATAATCGTATATTAATACCTGCATCTTTAAGTTTAGGTGCAAGTTTTCTTTTACTTGTAGATAATATATCAAGGGCAGTAATAACTATAGAAATTCCAATAGGTATATTAACATCAATTATTGGTGTACCTCTATTTTTATACTTACTTAAAAGGGGTTATTCTGAATGGTCCTAACTTTAAATACAATATTTAAAATGGGTTATTTTGACTGGTCCTTAAATTTCAAATACAATATTGCATTTGTGTGGGGGGTTTTTTGTGAGTTTATTTGAAGTTAATAATATTTCATTTTCATATGGTGAACATTTAATATTTTCAGATATTTCCTTTTCTATAGATAAGGGAGATGTTTTATGTATATTAGGTCCTAATGGGACTGGAAAAACTACATTAATCAAGTGTTTAAATGGATTAAATGAAATTGATTCTGGAGAAATTTTAGTTAATGGAGAAAATATTCAAAAATTATCTTTTAGGCAAATATCAAAACATATAGGATATATTCCTCAATCACATGTTCCATCATTTCCCTTTAGGGTTATTGATGTTGTAATGATGGGTCGAGCACCTTATCTTAATTTAAGTTCGACTCCTAAGGAAGAAGATGAACAGATTGCATTAGATGCTCTTAAAGCTTTATCTATTGATTATTTAAGGGATAAGGAATATACTAATTTAAGTGGTGGTGAAAGACAACTAGTTTTTCTTGCAAGGGTAATTGCTCAGCAACCGGATATTTTAATTCTTGATGAACCTACTTCCCATTTGGATTTTGGAAATCAAATTAAATTGTTGGAAATTGTTAAAAATTTATCTGATGCAGGTCTTTCCATTATAATGTCTTCACACTTTCCAGATCATGGATTTTTATCTTCAACAAAAGTAGCTATAATGAAGGATAAAAAATTTATAGATATTGGTAAACCTGATGAGGTTATTACAGAAGATAATCTATCAAAAGCATATGGTATTAATGTTAATTTAATTGAACATGATAATGGAAGAAAAGTCTGTGTTCCTTTAGAAACTAATCTAAAATTAAATCAGGATTTATTTAAAAAAAAATAATTATTTAGTTTTTTATTTTATTAGTTAAGTACTTTTTCTAAAAGATTCAGTACTATCAAGTTAAGGTTTTTATTTTTTTAGAATCCCTGGCTTTTGCTTGTTTTGCAATTTTTATTCCAATTTCTTTCCTTATCTCTTTCTGTGTGT
>NZ_CAJOKH010000042.1 GCF_905235195.1 uncultured Methanobrevibacter sp.
GAAAACACCATTATAAAATTAAATTAAATTAATTGAATTTAGTAAAAATAAGAGTTTTGTGCAAGTTTCTCGTACTAAATAATCTAGCACCCTATAAAAATTAACTTAATATTATAACTATGATTTTTTTAAACCCTATTATAATTTTATTAATTTATTGACTAATTTAATAATATTTTAAAAAAATAAGATTAACTTTATAATTAAAAAAAAATATTTTTAATAAATAATTAATAATATAATATTGAATCTTATTAAATTAAATAAATTTAAATAAATGATTTTAAAATTAATTATTGAGGGGTTTAAAATATGGATGAATATAATTTTGAATGGGTAAATTTCTATATGGAATTTGCAGATAAATTATTAGAATATAAAAATAAACGTAGTGAACTTATTAACATTATTGTTCAAAGTTTTGATGAAATAGATATGAATTTACCTAAAGTCGAAGCTGATGAATATGGAAATAAAATTATACCTATAGATATTGATCCATTTACAATATTTGCTTTTTTTAACAGAGGAATTAAAGATGAAAATAGAATAAAAATCACTAGTAAATTTAAAGAAAAATTTTCAATGAAATCTAAGATTCCATCAACATTTGATGGTATTCCTGTTGTAAATAATATGAGAACTGCATTTTATAATTTTCAATATGATGGCCGTGGAAATGAAGATATTGATAATCTTTGGCATATATTTGAATACGCACTTAAGTTAAATGATAATAATCAGAATAAAACAGAATTTATAAAGTATTATAATCAAGTCCTTACTCAAAGAGGAGTAGGTTGGAATATTACAATGGGTCTATTTTGGATACGACCTAAAAATTTTATTGCATTAGATCAAAATAATAGAAACTATTTAATTAAATCTAATCTTTTTTCTGAAAAACTTGTTAACCCTATAAAATCTTTAAGAAAACCTCCAGAGGGAGAATTATACCTAAAAATCTGTGAAGAGATATTAATAACAAATCCTGATATTGAATTTAAATCTATTCCAGAATTATCTATTAATGCATATTTCTATAACCATTCTACAGAAGATGAAAAAGAAAATGAGGGTATTGGTGATACTGATATAAATACCAAAAAATATTGGTTATATTCTCCAGGTGCTCAAGCAATACATTGGGATGAATTTTATGAAAAAGGTATAATGGCTATTGGCTGGGACAAGTCAGGTAATCTTAAAAATTATAAAAACAAAAAAGAAATTGGAAAATGGTTAAATATATACAATAATGATAATATAAGACATTTTAATGATGCAAATACTTTATGGCAATTTGCACAAGAAATACAAATTGGAGATATAATTTTTATAAAAAAAGGAAAATATAACATTTTAGGTATGGGTATAGTCTCTTCAGATTATATTTTTGATGAAGAAAGAAGTTATTATAAACATGTTCGAAAAGTAGATTGGAAATTTAAAGGAAATTGGGAATATGATAAAAGTAACCCATTTATAATAAAAACTTTAACCGAGATTACAAGCTATAAAGAAATGGTTGAAACTATTAATTCCTTTTTTATTAATGAAGAAAATATGGATTTGATTGAAGAAGAAAATGAATTTCCAGAATACACTGTTGAAGACTTTTTAGAAGAAGCTTATATTGATGAAAAAGAATATAATGTTCTTGTGAGTCTTTTAAAAAATAAAAAGAATCTTATTATCCAAGGAGCTCCAGGTGTTGGAAAAACATTTATTGCAAAAAGATTAGCTTATTCTATAATGGGAGTAAAAGACATAACCAGAGTACAGATGGTGCAATTCCATCAAAGTTATTCCTATGAAGATTTTATAATGGGTTTTAGACCATCAAAAGAAAACTTCAAATTAAAAAAGGGATCATTTTATAAATTCTGTAAAGAGGCAGAAGAAGATGATGAAAATGATTATTTCTTCATTATTGATGAGATTAACAGAGGAAATCTTAGTAAAATCTTCGGTGAATTGTTTATGCTAATAGAAAAAGATAAACGTGGAGAAAAAAATAAGATTCAATTATTATACTCAGACGAATCATTTTTTATTCCAAAAAATATATATATTATCGGATTAATGAACACTGCTGATAGAAGCCTTGCTATGGTTGATTATGCACTTAGAAGAAGATTCGCATTTTACGATTTAAAACCAGGATTTGCATCAGATGGCTTTAAAAATTATCAAGAAAATGTAGATATTGAAAATTTTAATAAATTAATAGATACTGTTGTAGAGTTAAATGAGGAAATTATAAACGATGAATCCTTAGGTGAAGGTTTTGTTATAGGTCATAGTTATTTCTCTAATATAAAATCTTACCAACAATTAGAATTTATTATTGATTATGAGATTATTCCTTTATTAAAAGAATATTGGTTTGATGAAGCAGAGAAAGTTGAAAATTGGACTTTAAGATTAAAAGATGTGATTAATTGATTTTAATTAAAAATATATATTATATGCTTTCTTATGCCTTTAAAGTTTTAAAAAATAAAGAGTATAAAAAAGTAGAAACGGAAGATTTTGAAGATCCAACAGAGCTTTTCAGTGAAATTTTAATTATAGCTTTAACAAAACAGATAAAACAAGGTCTTGTTAGCGATTATATAGATTATACCGACACTACTTCTTCAATTAAAGGTAAGATTAATATTACAGAATCCATCAATTCACAAAGTATCCTGAAAAAGAGATTAAACTGTATTTACGATGAATTTTCCCCAAATTGCTATTTAAATCAAATAATCAAAGCAACATCAAATATTCTTCTTAAATCAAATATATCTAAACAAAGACATAAAAAACTTAAAAGATTAATGATGTACTTTAATGATGTTGATTTAATTGATGTAAATTCTATTAATTGGCAAATAAGATATGATAGAAATAATCAGAATTATCAGATGATAATTGGAATTTGTTATCTTGTAATAAATGGGTTTATTCAAAGTAAAAATGAAGGTAAGGTAAAATTAATGGACTTTGAAGATGAACAAAAAATGCATAAATTATATGAGAAATTTATTTTAAATTATTATAAAAAAGAATATCCTAAACTTAAAGTCCATTCCCCTCAAATAAAATGGGAATTAGATGATGATTATTCACATATGCTTCCTAAAATGCAGACAGATATTGTTTTATCATATGAAGATAAGACTTTAATTATAGATGCAAAATATTATGGAACAAATACACAAAAATATTGGAATAGTCAAACAATCAATTCTTCAAACTTATATCAAATTTTTACATATGTTAAAAATAAAGAAGAAAATTTACGTCGTGAAAATATTCCTCATGAAGTTTCAGGTATGTTATTATATGCTAAAACAAATCAAAAAACACAGCCTGATGAAGATTATCTTATGAGTGGTAATAAAATCAGCGTTAAAACCTTAAATTTAAATCAAGACTTTAATTTAATAAAAGAAAAATTAAATAATATTGCAGATACATATTTTGATTTAAAATAAAAAAAATTTCAAGAATTTAAATTATCTTAAAGAGGTAAAAAATTAGGAATAAAAAAAGTATAATATATACTATTAAACATCATTAATATCTTTAAAATATATTTTATCATCACAGACAGTATCAACTAAATCCATATCATGACTTACAAATAAAAATCCCATTTTACGTTTTTTAACAACCTTTAAAACAGAATCTAAAATCTGTACCTGAGTAATTGCATCAAGCATAGTAGTCATTTCATCTGCAATTAAGAATTTTGTATTAGGATTTAATGATCTGAGAACTGAAAATCTTTGAAGTTCTCCCCCAGATAATTCCTGTGGAAATCTATTTAACCATGATTTCTGTATACCAAATTCTTCTAAATCCTCATCACTTACATCCCATGATTCTTTTAGTACTTGATTCATTTTCCATTTAGGATTCATAACTTTTTCAGGATGTTGATAAATTAATTGAACCGGTTTAAAACCTTTTTGTGGGAGAGGATTTCCATTAAAACTTACACTACCTTCATAATTTGTAATATAAGAAGAAAGAATTTTACAAAATGTAGATTTTCCACTACCACTATCTCCAATTAAACCCATAATTTTTTTATTATCTAATTCAAGGTTAACATCTTTTAATATGTATTTCTTAGAAGAAGGATATTTAAAGGATAGATTTGAAGCTTTAAGTTCCATATTATGCCTCCTCTTCATATTTAAAACATCTGACTTTTTTATTTCCTAAATCTATTAATTCTGGTCTTTCTTCTTTACATCTATCAAATCTCATTTCACATCTATTATAATAAGGACATCCTTTTGATATTTCTCCATGCAATGGTTGGTGTCCTTTAATAAGTTCAAATCCATTTGCAGGAAGTGCATTGTATAGTGCTTTTGTATAAGGATGAAGTAAGTTTTCTCCATCCCCTGAAAAGTCTTTATTTTCTGCAATTTCAATTACATATCCTGCATAGAATATTCCTATTCTATCTGCTACTTCAAGTGCAGCATGAATATCATGTGTAATTAAAAGAACAGCAATTGCATCTTCTTTCATTTTTTTAAAGTGATTAAGTGTTTCTTTAACTGTCTTCTCATCAAGACCCGGAGTTGGTTCATCAGCTACAACTAATTTTGGATTGGATAATAATGCTGTTGATACAAGGACTCTTCGAGCCATTCCCCCAGATAATTGGAAAGGATACATTTCATCCACTTCAGGCCCTAAGTTATACTGTTGGAAAATTTCCCTTTGTTTTAATTTTTTTTCCTTTTTCTCTTCATCAGTTTCTGTGTGTCCAATTGCCTGGTCGGATATTTTCATCAATGGGTCTAAATAGTTTACAGATTGAGGTACAAGAACAATATCTTTACCCCTTAATTCTCTTATATCTTTCTCGGATAATTCTTTTCCTTTAAATTTTATTTTTCCCATTTGATTTGCATTTTCCGGTAAAATCCCAAAAATTGCATGTGCAAGGAGACTTTTACCAGAACCACTTGAACCTAATACTGCTAAAATTTCACCTTCAGATATATCTAATGTTAAATCATTGATAACTTTTAAATTTCTTTGATTTAATCCTTTTGTATATTGCATAAATGAAATAGAAACATTTTCCACATCTAATACTTTTTCCATAAAATCCCCATTTAATGATTTTTAGAATAATTAGTAGATTTAATATTTATTCAAAATCAATAATAAACTTATTTAAAAAAGTATTACTAATTTATTGAAAATAATTTAATTTGTAATACTTTTATTATTTTTTAATATAATTTTGTGTATAGGGACATGCAAAAATACATTTTCCACATACAGTATCCGCTTTAGCTAAATTTTCTTTAGACACTTTAAGGGCATATCTTTCACATTTTTTATCATTATAAAACTCATTTCTTTTAAGTTTATAATTCCATTCTATTCCACTTATTGCCTCTGCCGGACAAGCATTCTTACATTTTAAACAATTACCGCATTTTGATTTTAAAATAGGTTGTCCTACCTCTAAAGGAGCATCTGTTAATACAGATGATAATCTTAAAGCTGAACCATATTCTTTAGTTGTAAATAATGCTGATTTACCTATCCATCCAAGACCACCACGTGTAGCAATTGTTTTATGAGGAAGTTCAAATGAATTGAACTCACCAAAATCCGTTCCTAATCTTAATTTGGTTTGAGCATATGCATTGTAACCTTCATTAATTAAAAATTTCTCACACATCATCCCTAAATTATCCAGTTGTTTATTTATATTCATAAGCTCATGAAAATAATCAATTGTAGGAGCATTTTCCATATCCCTTATTATTTCTTTTGGGTAACAAATATAAAAAACAATACCCTTATTTAATCCTGATTTAGGGCTAATATTACTAATATCAGAAAATCCAACCTCTGTTGCACCATTTTTTAATAAGTAATTTCTAATTTCAATAGAAAGAGCCATGAAAAGAATATTACAATTATAATATTTATATTTTATCTAGTAATACTTTCAAAAAATAAGATTACTCTTTTATTTTAAAAAAAATTATAATTATTTAAGAATTTCATTAAAAAATAAAATCAAAAATGAATATTATTTAATTTTTTTATAAAAAATTTGAAAAACTCAGTAAATTAGTGAAAAATAGCTGAAGTAATAACCATATTTTTATATAAATATGCATATATAAAAATTAATATTAAAATAAGTTAAATTAGTATTACTAACTAAATATTTCTTAAATAAAAAGTATTACTTAATATTATTGTATTAATTAATTGGTGAATATAATGAACAAAAAAATTATAATCATTGGTATTATAGCTTTAGCAGTCATTATGATTGGCACATTAGTAATAATGGGCAATTCAAGAGATACAAACCCTACTCATTTAACAATTGCTGCACACAGTAACATCAAAGAACCTGAATCAGGATTCAACCCATTAACTGGTTGGGGATGTGGACATCAAAACTATAACCCATTAGTACAAAGTTGTTTATTTAAAACAGATGCAAATGGAGAAATTGTTCCAGATCTCGCGACAGATTATTCAATTAGTAATGATGGGAAAACCTGGACTGTAAATCTTAGAGATGACGTTAAATTTTCAGATAATTCTACATTCAATGCAGAAGATGTTGCATTTACATTTAATACAGCAAAGAAAACTGAATCTGATTTGGATTTAACAAATATTGAAAAAGTTATTGTAAAAAATTCTACAAGTGTGGAATTTGAATTGGTAGAACCAAGGTCAACATTTATTTATGATTTAAGATATCTTGGTATTGTACCATCAGATTCATATAATAATTCTACTTATGGAGAACATCCAATTGGTACAGGACCATATGTTTTAGACAATTGGGATAAAGGTCAGCAAGCAATATTTAAAATAAATGAAAATTATTATGGCAAAAAACCATACTTTACTCAAATAAACTTAATCTTTCCTCAAGAATCAACATGGATACAATTAGCTAAATCCGGTCAGGTAGACGTCGTTCCTGTTCCAACTTCTACATTAAATCAAACTGTAGAAGGATATAAATTTTACGAAGTATCTGCAGGTAGAGCAGAAGGTGTATCCTTACCTTATCATAAGGATACTGGAATTGTAACCGATGACGGTTATAAAGTAGGCAATAATGTTACCGCCGATCCTGCTATTAGAAAAGCATTGAATGTCGGTATTAACCGTGATAAAATGGTTAAAGAAGTATTTTCAGGACATGGAAAAGCCGAATATACTGGCGTAGATACTAGAGACTATGTTAACAATAATTCTAAAGTCAAAGATGCTAATATTAAAGAAGCAAAAGAAATCCTTAAAGAAGGAGGATGGAAAGATACAGATGGAGATGGAATTGTAGAGAAAAATGGTAAGAAAGCATCATTTAATTTATATTACCCTCCAGATTATCTTGACAGACAATCTTTATCTCTGGTATTTTCAGAACAGGCCAAAAAAATCGGAATTGAAGTAAGACTTGTAGGTGCTGACTGGGATACTATTTATGCTAATATGTATAGTTCAGCTGCTTTAATGCAACAAACTTCACCAGACCCATATAAATCAGTTTACCAACAGTATCACAGTAAAGAAATGGATGGATTTTATATGAATCCTAATTTATACAATAATAGTGTAAGTGATAAATATATGGATGACGCTATGCATTCAACAGATTTTGACCAGGCAAATTCCTTATGGGCCAAATCAGCAGATTCAAATGGCGAAGGTTGGGGTCCTGCTGCAGATGCTCCATGGGTATGGCTTGTAAACTATGACTATAACTACTATATAAAGGATGGAATTAATATTGGCCATCAGCCAGATGGTTTAGGAAACGATATATTAATTAATATATGTGAGTGGAATAGAACTACTAACCCTACAAGTTAATTATAATCATTTCTCCCATTATTTTAAAAAGGAGGGGCTTAAATTTGAATAAAAATCAAATATTAAAATTTTTTGGATACAAACTTTTAAGATTTGTAATACTTATGATTGCTGTTGCAATATTTAGTTTTGTGCTTTTAGACTTATCTCCTATTGACCCAGTGAGTGCTTATTTAAAAGGTACGGCAGTATCTGAATCTCAAAGAGCAATTCTAGAAAGTTATTTTGGTGTTAATGTTCCACTTACAACAAAAATATATCATTGGTTAGTTGAGTTAATGCATGCCAACCTTGGAACTTCTTTAGTATATCGTGCACCAGTGACAGATGTGATTATTGAGAAATTCTCTGCATCAGCAGTATTAATGGCTCTTTCATGGTTATTAAGTGGAATATTTGGATTTTTAATCGGTATTGTTGCTGGTAAAAATAAAGGCTCCATGATTGATAAAGCAGTTAAAGTATATTGTTATGCAATTCAATCTGCACCTCCATTCTGGGTAGGAATGCTTATTTTAATGATTTTTGCCATATATTTAGGATGGTTCCCAATTGGACTTGGAGTTCCTATCGGTGTTAAAAGTACTGATGCTACCTTTATAGATTGGGCTTCCAGATTGGTTCTTCCCACACTTACATTAAGTTTAGTGGGCTTAGCACCAATTGCTATGTATACCCGAAATGAATTAATCCAAGTATTATCCTCTGATTATGTCTTATTTGCAAAATCACGAGGAGAAAAAGGATGGGATTTAATTAAAAATCATGGAATAAGAAATATATTATTACCTGCTGTAACCTTACAGTTTTTATCATTTAGTGAATTATTTGGTGGTGCAGTAATGGTAGAACAGGTATTTTCATATCCTGGAATAGGTCAAACAGCTGTTGCAGCAGGACTACAAAATGATGTTCCACTATTTTTAGGAATTGTAGTTATTAGTGCAATATTTGTATTTGTAGGAAACTTACTTGCTGATTTATCATATTACTTAATTAATCCTAGAATTAAGGAGAGTGAGTTCAGTGATTAAGAAAAATAAAGGTAATGATAAAAAACAATGGTTCTTATATCCTGCTAATCTTAGAACAAAAACTATAATTATTATACTGATCTCAGCAATAGTAATTATATCAATATTTATTGCTAGTACTTTTATCAAGGATATACCTACACATTTTATTAATGCGAATCAAATACCTTCATTTGAACATCCATTTGGTACTGATTGGATGGGAAGAGACATGTTTCAGCGAACAATTGCAGGTCTTGGTTTAAGTTTAATGGTAGGTTTTATTGCATCAGCAATAAGTACCATCATATCTATTATTCTTGGTTTATTTTCAAGTTTCAATAGATTTGCAGATGAAGCTGTTGCAGGAGTAATAGATTTATTCAGTTCTATTCCCCACATTATCTTAATTATTCTTGTTTCTATCATGTTTGGTGGAGGTGTACTTGGTGTTATTATGGGCGTAGGTTTAACTCATTGGACACCTCTATCTAGAGTTTTAAGATCTGAAGTTAAAGAAATTAGAACTAAGGAATATATACAATTAGCAGAAAATCTTGGTAAAAATAAAATATGGATTGCAACTAAACATATTTTACCATTGATTGTGTCTCAGATAATTGTAGGTGTTATTTTAATGTTCCCTCATGCAATTATGCATGAAGCTGCAATAACATTTTTAGGATTTGGTCTGCCACCTCACCAACCTGCTATAGGAGTTATTTTATCTGAATCAATGAATTATTTAGCTTCTGGATCATGGTGGTTAGCATTTTATCCTGGTATGTCATTATTAATTGTAGTATTATTATTTGACCTTATTGGGGAAAATGTTGAAAAATTACTCAATCCTGAAACAGCACAAAAATAGAAAATATTTAGAGGTCTGAATTTTTCAATTCACAGTTAATTATTGTATGGCTGTTTTTGAATTAAATCATAGTGATATGATTAAGGCTCCTAAAAATACAATCAAAATAATGTTTTTTTCAACAGATTTTGGTGTATATTTATGAATTTCTTTAAATTTACTCCTTGTTTGAGTAATTTGAAAAAATTTTCTATTATTCATCAATAGGTTTGAAATTTTTCGAGCGGTCTAATTTTTTTAATAATTCTTGTTTTAAATTTTCAAAAAAAAACTTTTTTCTTCCATAGGAATAAATTTAAAATATGACTTCGAGAAGCAATAGATAAATTAAATATAAATAATAAAATAGAAAATATATTCCAAAAATATTTCCAAAACATATAAAAAGAAGAATGAAAATAGAAAAAGGGATTTTAACTAGATTCATGTTAAAACTTAATTATTGGAACGTGAATAATGCTAATTAAATTTTATCACACAAGTTTTTGAAAGAGCCCTCAATGTTTATATCTGAACCTTTATATAGGATTTACGATATATTATATACAATTAATATATATTAACAAAATATTTTGAAAGAGAGTTATTATTTATGAATTTAAATTTTATGAAAAATGATTGGAAATCACAAGCAACAATAATTCTTATTCATGCTGCTTTAATGCAATTAACAATGAATTTTGTTGCAAATTTCATTAATGTTATTTTACCAGATATAGCAAAAGATTTGAATATTACCATAGAAACTTTAAATTTATTATCCCTGTTTTTTTTAATAGCAGTTATTACAGTTCTCATACCTTTAAGTAAATACATTAACCAATATGGTATTAAAAGATGTACAAGGATTATTATTATTGTTTTAATAGGTGGTTTAATATTATCTGCTATTACCTATAGTTTTGAATTGTTACTTATATCCCGTGTTATTCAGGGAATATGTATTGCAATATTGCCAACTATTAATTATATTCTTATTATGTTAGCGTTGCCTCATAGTGAAGCTGGAAAAACGTTAGGTATTGTATCATCATGTGGTTATATTGGAATGACTATTGCTCCCTCTGTTACTGGTTTTGTTGCCTATTATTTTTCATGGAGAATGACATTTCTCCTAATGATTCCAGTATTAATATTTGATTTATTTTTAATGAATTATATCAAAGAAGAGTGGTCAGTTGAAAATAAGTCTATAGATTATGTAGGTTCAATCCTTTATGGTTTAATCATGATCTTATTTATATTAAGTGTGATAGATATTCAGTTAATCAATTTTGTATTATTTATTTTAACAGTAATATTCATTATAATATTTATTGTATATGAAAAAAGAATTGAATATCCAGTATATAATTTAAACCTTATGAAGAATGTTAAATATATTATTGGTAACTTTGGAGGACTCGTAAGTTATTTTATAGTATTTATCACTACATATACTTTAAGTTTATATTTGCAAGTTATTCTAGGATTAGACTCAAAAACCGCAGGATTATTTTTATTAATAACACCAATTGCAATGGTATTTGTAACACCTTATGCAGGCAAACTTGCTGATAAATATGATCCGATTATAATTTCTGGAATAGGTATGACTATAATTACTTCTAGTTTAGTTATTTTAACCTGTATAGACATACTTCCAGAATATATGATACTAGTTGCATTAATATTACAAGGAATTGGTCATGGAATGTTCTCACCTTCTAATAATAAAGATATACTTACATCTGTTCAAGATAAAGATTTATCTGATGCTTCCGCATTATTAAATACCGGAAAAGAAATAGGTAAAATTTTCGGTTTAGCCATATTTAATTTTATATGTATTATGCTTATGGACAATAGTAATTTAGAAAATAATATATTAGGTTTATCCCACTCTATACATTATACATTAGTGGTAGGTAGTATATTAGGAGGACTATCTGTTATTTCTTTAATCTATTCTAAATATTGGATTAAAAGTTAAGATAATTCAAAAACGATTTGTATTTTATAAAAAAATTGTGATAAATTTTGAATATTTTATAATCAAAATTATATTTTAAAGAAATAATTAATTTATTTTAAAAAGGATAAAAAATGATCAAATTAGCTTATTGTAATGTAGATGATTTGGATTTAAAAAAGACATACTCCTTAACTTCTAAAGAACGTCAAGAAAAAATAGATTATTACCGATTTAAAAAGGATAAAAAATTATCTGCTGGAGCATATCTTCTATTAAAAAAATTACTATATGAAGAAGGCATAACAGATTTTCAGCTAAAAATTGGAAAATATGATAAGCCATATATATGCAATTATGAAAATATTTTTTTCAACTTAAGTCATTCAAAAGAAATGGTTTTATGTGGAATATCTGATATGAAAATAGGTGCAGACATAGAATATAATGACCCTACAATTGATTTAGATATAGCTAAACATTATTTTTATAATAGCGAATATAAATCTATTATAAATTCAGCAAATCCCAGTGATGAATTTTTCAAATACTGGGTTTTAAAAGAAAGTTATATGAAATATACAGGTCTTGGAATGAACTTAAAATTAGACAGCTTTGAAATATTAATTGAAGATAATATAAAACTTAAAAATGATTCTAAAAATTTAAAATTTAATTTATTTAACCTTGAAAATTATAAAGTAGGAATAGCTAGCCATTATAATGTGTCTAAATTAATTAAAATAAATGTAGACGACTTATATTAGAAAATTTAATAAAATCTATATCTTTTTTAATACAGATAAAATCTATACATCTTAGCTAAAATAAAAAAAAGCATTACTATAAGTAAGATAATAAAGCTTAACATTATAGAAATCTCTAACTTCAATATAAACTTTTAATAACGATGAGAATAAGTTATCAATGTTTCTCTAAATTTATAATCTGACTTTGAAGAACTATCTCTTGGAGTATTACTTGATTGATAATCATCATATAAATCATCATAATAAAAACTATCATTTTTATCCTTTGATTAATAGAATCATCTACACTAGAGTAAAATGATTCACTATCCATATTAGAATCAGGAGTATCTTTAATTAATTTTTCTATATCAGGACTTATTTCATTACCTACCCAAAAAATCTCATAAAAAGAATCTCCACTTGCAAAAAAAGCATGAGACATATTGTCATTAACATATTCATTATAAGAATAATAATATCTTACTGGATGATTTCCTATTTCCAAATCCTTACTATATTCACTTTCACCCGCCCAAAAACCAATTGTTTGAGCTTTATTATCATCAATACAAAAGATACCAAAAATATTTTCTAACTGGTATCCATTAGTTTTATTTTCTCCACCTTGATATTCTTTACTAATATTAAACTCAATATCATTTACAGTAACTGCAGATATTGTAGCAAAAAATGAAGAAGACAGTAGTAAAAACAGAAATATTACGCCTATTTTTTTAAACATCATATCACCCCATTAATAATATTATCATAACGGGAATAAATATATTTTATTGATTAAACTACTTTAAATATCTAATTTATTTATTTTTGAAAAAATAATTGATTAGTGAAAATTAGAATATACTTTTAAAAGATCAATTAAAACTTTTCTCTAATCAAATCAAAATCATTATAGAATTTTAAGTATACCTCAAGATTATCCATATCATAAACTATTGAGTAAATTGTGTATTCAAAAGAACCATTAACATCTGTTAAACCATATATTTGCTCTATACTGCTTAATAAATGTAGTACTTGATTAGCATCATTGAAAGAATTATCTGTTTCTTCTAATTTTTCTTTTATATAAGCTAATCTTTCAAATCTACCCATACTTGTATAATCACCAGAGAGATAATATGTTTCTAATCCCCTAGTATTATACTCAGAATCTAATTTAAAATTGATATTACCTATTTTACTTTCCATAATATGATAATTTTCCAATTGTTGAGGATATGGAGGATTATTAGTCATAAGTTCCCCCTCATAATAGTTTAACCCGTCTTTTGTTTGTTCCACAATAATAGACTCATCTTTATCTGCAATAAACCAATGTAAATCAGAAGGAGGAAAATTTTCACTATATTGTTCATTAGTAATATTAACATTATCTAATAAATTTTTAACTTCTTCAAGATTTTCATATTTAGATAAGATTTCAAGTGGAAACTTGTATGAGGGAATGTTGAGCTTATCATCACAAACAGGATTATATACGGCATTACCCATAAAAGCTAAACCACAAACACATAATCCCCTCTCATTCATACCATCATATAATAAAGGATAATCTTTAATTATCCCAGTACACATTCCAATAATCTTATATTCATTATCATATGTATGTTTTTCAATGACCCTTAGTTCCTCATTATAAGAAACTTCATAATCAAAATTTCTTCCAATACAATAATTATATTTTAAAGTTGAACACATTTCAATACACCTACAATTTCAATAGAACAGTATATTATACAATTTTTATAAAAATCAAAGCCTGATATTATAAATATTACTTAAAGATAAATTTATTATAAATTTATTTTTAAATGATAAAAACCTGACTATTATTATATTATTTATTTATTAATTATTATATAATTTATTTATAAAATATTATAAAATTTAATTTATTAAAGATAAAAACTATTAAAAGTCATTTAAAAAATAAGTAAAAAAAAATAAAAAAAGAAATAATTATTTCAAAATAAAATAATTATCAAGCATCTAATTCATTAATACGTGTACCTTTAGTTTCTGGGAATACCCAAATCCAAAGACCTACAAGAATAGCAAATATTGCAGCTAAACATAATAAAAACCTATAAAATATATTTTTAAAAAAAAAACTTACTGAAGTAATTAATGAATTATAATACCCATTATTACTTTTAAATATTAATTAACTAAATGCAAAACAGTTTATAATTTATAAATTACTCATATTAATGAAAAAATTAAATATTTAAACTAAAATTAAGTAATTTTATAAATCAATATAAAAATAATA
>NZ_CAJOKH010000043.1 GCF_905235195.1 uncultured Methanobrevibacter sp.
AAAAATAAATTATATAATTTGAGTTAAAATAAAAAGTAATGAAAAAATAAAATAATAATGAATAATTATCCATTAAATGGAACGATTTCCACATTAAAATCTAATGTTTCATCATCTATTGTAACTAAACAACCATGATTATCTTTAAGCATACCTGGATTTGCAACAGTTGTATCTGCTATAATATCAATAGATTTTGCTTCATGAATATGGCCACATAAATTAATATCTATATTAAATTCTTCTATAATATCTCTTATAGCTTTACTTCCTACATGAACACCATCAGGAATTTTATCTACCTCACTATCTAACGGAGGAGCGTGAGTAAGTAATATTTTAACTTTTAAATCTTCATCTTTATTATTTTCTTCATATTCTAAAAGTAATTCTTTAATATTGTCATATAAATATTCATCTTCAAATTCTCCAGGAGTATTAAAAGGTGTTGGATTAGAACCTCCAAATCCAAATATAATTACATTCCCATATGTTTTTACATTCTTATGAAGACATGTTCCATTAGTATCTTTAATTAGATTAGGTACCTCTTTTGGATCACAATTTCCTTGAATTGCATAAACATCAAAATCTAAATCTGTAATACTATCAATAAATTCTCCAACAAATTCCAAAGGACCAAAATTAGTAATATCACCATTTATTAAAATTAAATCAATATCTTTATTATTTTTTAAATAATTAATGAAATTTTCATTATATTCTCCATGTACATCACTTATAGATAAAATTTTCATAAAATTACCTCACAAATTATTAGATATAAATAATATATTAACTTTCAATTAAATAAATTTACTATTTTTTATTAAAACCAAATATTATAAAAAGAATTAATTAAAAATCCTGAAAAATATTATAAAATAGGTGTAAATAAAAAATACAGTTAATAGAATATAAAAATAATAAAATAAATAAAAATTGAATTAAATCCTAAAAAAAATGAAGAAAATTAATAATAAAAAAAGATTATTCTAAAAAGAATGATCCCATCTCTTTAATTCCTTTTTGAACATCTTTTTTATCACCATATACAGTTATAGTTAAATCATCCTCATATTCAATGATTAAACCATAATATTCTCCAATCTCTTGAATTCTCTCTTCAGGAATTGGTTTTTTAAAAGTGATACGGCTTGTTGAAAATCCTGGAGGAGGGTTTAGATTAAATTTAGAATGAATATCTGGAACATCGTATAATTGTTCTCCTTTATTTGCCCTTCTAATTTTATCTATCCATTGTTCAGCATATTTATCGGAAACTTTATCACTAGCAAGATCAATTAATTGATTTTGAATTTCAGATAAAGTTACAGTAGCTCGTCCAATTTCATTAATCATATCTGGATGAGAAGTATCTTTTTTATAAAAACTTATTTGACTTTTAGTAAATCCCATATTCTTATTTATTTCTGTGGGAATTTTAATATTTTGTTTTTTTAAAGCCGTAAGTAAATCTAATAAAACTAACCACAATTGTTCAACAGGTAAAGAGCTCATAAATGGCCTTCCAATATTTTTAAAGTAGTTATATTAACTTTTGCATCTGCTTCTTTTAATTCATTTTTAATTTCTGTAATATTATTATAAGAATCTAAAAAGAGGACATGATGACTATCAGTACCAGTAATATCTAAAATTGCAATTTCATCATCATCTTGAACTTCTCTTTTTTCAATTGTTGCTTTAAATTGTACATACGGACCATATTCTTCAGGAAGATCTTTAAATTTAAAAATTCCTCCTAATGTAGCTACAAACATATTTCAATCACCTAATATTTTCTAATAAATTATATTTTTTTCTTAAACTATACATCAAATGTATAGAAATTATATAATTATTTAATTAAAAGTAGTATAAAATATTTTTGATAATAAAATTCCAAAAAATAATGAAAATTAAAAATAAGATTTTATAAAATAAAATAAACATTATCATTTTTAATGTTCTAATTTAAAAAAAAGATTCATCTAAAAGATGAAAAAAATAGAAAAATTTAGAGATTAAACTCTAAATTTAGTTAATTTTTTTAATTACAGGAGCAATATCTTGTTGTTGAGCACCAAAGGTTAACTCATCAGCAGATAATCCCATAGCTAATCCGTATAATTGAGCTAAGTGTAAAACTGGTAAGTGGAAATCAGTACCATATTGTTCGTTGACTTCGTTTTGACCTACATCAAATTGCATGTGACAGAAAGGACAAATGTTTACAATACAGTCAACACCAGCTTTAGTCATATTGTCAAGTTTTTCTTTTGTGAAACTAGTAGTAACAGATTTATCTCTAGCTCTTAATCCTCCACCTGCACCGCAACACATTTGTTTGTCGGTGTAATCGACAGATTTTGCACCAGTAATTTCAACTAATTCGTCTAAAATAGAAGGATTTTCTGCATCTCCTAATTGTTTTGCTGCAGTAGGTTTTAAGAAGTGGCATCCATAATGGACAGCAACATTAATGTCTAAAGGTTTTTCAAACATTTCAGCAAGTTTATCTAAACCTACATCATTATATAAAACTTCAGCAAAGTGTCTGACATTAGAAGTACCTTCAAATTGGTATTTAGTTGTTTCAGCTAATACAGCATTAATTTCATCTTTTTTAGCAGGATTTTCATCTAATAATTCTTTAGCTTCAAATAAAGAACCATAACATCCATTACATTCAGTTACGATGTCATCCCCCATTTCTTCTGCAATAGCAATGTTACGAGCTGCAATTGTAGCCCATGTTTTTTGATCAAAAGAACCAAATACACCAGGAGCAGGACAACATGAAGCTCCTTCCATATCTTTAAGTTCAATACCGATTTTGTCGAATAACATCCTAGTAGCTTTCTCAATACCCGGATAACGGTTATTCATAATACATCCTAAAAAGTAAGCAATTTCCATTATAATTCCTCCTTATAATCCTTCATAACCAACTAATTTATCAAACTCACAAGCTTTACATATAGCTTGTACTTCATTTAAAGCTTCTGAATATTTATGAGTAGTTGGAGGTACTTCATCAAGCCCAATTTCTTTTCTTAATGCTTTTACTTTATCATTAATAGGTACACCGTGACCAGACTCGATAACAAATTTACCAGTAGCTTTGTGTGCATCAGCCATGTAACCTGCATGAGCAGCTTCATTACGTGCAAATTTAATAATATCTACAATAGTAACACTTCTAGGACATCTTTCTTGGCAAGTGTAACAAGTAGTACACATCCATAAAGCAGGGTCAGAAATAACTTCTTCTCTTAATCCTAATAAACATTTTCTTACAATTTGTCTTACTCTGTAAGGAGTTCTCCTACCAGATGGACAACCTCCACCACAAGTTCCACATTGGAAACAATGTTCTACAGTTTCAAGACCTGCTTCGACAAATCTTTCTTTAAAATCAAAATCGATATCATCTAATGTATAAACATCATTATCATTTAACAAAGTCATATTATCTCTCTCTTTATTAGTTTCGTTTTCGTCTTCAGAATTATCTTCAGATTCAACTAAAATTTCTTCTTCAATTTCTTCAGAAGAATCTAAACCATCATTTGAAATTTCTTCTTCAACATTCTCTTTAACTTCATCCTCTTGAGCTTTAGAAGCTTTTTTAGGAGTTTTATTAAGTTCTTCAACTTCAGAAGAAATATCAACTTTAAGATGTTTAACTTCTTCTTTATTGGTTTTGATATCTGGTTCAGAAGATTGAATTGTAGAATCCTTACTATTAGAAACAGTGGACTCATTAGAAGATGTCTGTTTATCTGTTGATTTATCTACTTTAGTAGACGTTTCAACTTTTTTTTCTTTATCAACATCTTTATTTATCCCAAATAAAGATTTTATTAAATCAAATACAGACATTAATAAACACATCCTAGAATATCATTGGCTAAACCTCAATCCTTATAATAAATTATATAAATAGAGTATATAAAGATTACTAAAAAAATGAAAAGTGTAACCTAAAAGGTGACATCTTTTTAGATTAACCTAAAAATTTTTTCATTGAAGAAGAAAATTAAAAATAAAAAAATGAATTAAATTATAAAAAAATTATAAATAAAAACTATAAAAAATATAAATACTAAAATTAAAAGTAAGATAGAATAATAAAAATTTGAATAAAATAGAGGAATAAAATGCCTATTAAATTTGAAATTAAATCCCATGATGGTCCTGGAAGATTTGGAAAACTTAATGGCGAGATAACACCCTTTATAATAGATAGAGAAAAATACAATATTATACCTCCTCAAGCATCACCATATAATGTTAGCTGGGATTTATCTAACTGGAGTGTTAAAGAAACTATCAATAAATCTAAAAAAGATATAGGAGATTTAGATATTGGAGTTATCCAAGGTGGAAAATATCTTGATTTAAGATTAGAATGTGCTCAAAAATTAGAAGATATTGGTTATACTGGTTTTTTAATAGGAAGTGGAGATGAATTATTACTCCACCCAAAGAATTTAGTTAAACTTATAGTTAATTTAAGAGAGATCTTAAGTCCAAATGCTTATTTAATATATCCATTTGCAGAACCTTC
This sequence comes from uncultured Methanobrevibacter sp., assembly GCF_905235195.1. Classification (GTDB taxonomy): domain Archaea; phylum Methanobacteriota; class Methanobacteria; order Methanobacteriales; family Methanobacteriaceae; genus Methanarmilla. The sequence continues at coordinate 4,577 of NZ_CAJOKH010000043.1, forward strand.
TTATATCCCTTTACTTTGTTATATGGGTATTGATGGATTTTTAATTGATTCTGCAAAATTCTACAGTTATTTAAATGTTTTAATGACACCAACAAAAAATTATAATTTGAATATCTATCCATTATTTGAGGGTATGACAAGAGATGATCTTGAAAAATATAATAAAAATACTCTTGATTTTACCTTAAGAGAAGTTCGAGAACATATGAAAAATAGAAGCTTAAGAAATCTTGTAGAAGAAAGAGCAAATACAAGTCCTCAAAACAAAACAGCATTAAAAATATTAGACAAAGAATATTCCCATTATTTGCTTAAAAATCAACACTTATTTTAAAAAAAAATAAAAAAAATAAAATGCTAATCTTATTAATGTTAGTTATAATACTAAAATTAATATATACTACCAAAATTATATTAATTTTATAAAAACTTAATTAAAAGTTAAATTATTATCTGTTTTATCTAAAAACATTTTATTCATTGATAAATAAATCTTAAAGTTTTTAATTGAAAATAATTCAAACTTATAGCTAAAATGAAGAATTTTAATATTAAACAAAGTTTAAATATTATATTAATATAATAAGATATTATGGTTAATAATTTAAGGTATAAATTCGCTAAAATTATAGGTAAATTAGGTGGACAAGTTGTAAGTCTTAAAGGAGGAATGGGAAAAAGTTTCCCTGGGTGGCTTTTTTTAAAAATTGGTTCATATGAAGCTTTAAACAATTTGGCTCAAGAACCTAAAATTGGTTCTGTTATTATAACTGGTACCAATGGTAAAACCACGACTACAACTATGTTAATAAAATTACTCTCTGAAGATACTCAAATTAGCTCTAATTTTGAAAGTAATACCATTAATGCAATTGCAACGGGTCTTTTAAAAAATGATGCAAACCTTGGTGTGTATGAATATGGTATACGTGACTTTGAACATGGAATACCTGAAACAGTACAAAGACTAGTAGAACCAGTTGGCGTAGTTTATACTACAATTTCAAGAGAACATACTCAAGTTCTTGGTGTTAAAAATCCATTTGAAAAATATTTAGCTGCAAAAGAAGCTTTATCCAAAAATATGAATGATGGCGTTATAATAACAAATGCAGATGATCCAAGAACTGCATACATAGGACTTAAGAAAGAAAAAGATGTAAAAGTAAATTATTTTGGATTTGATATAGATATTGAAGATATTTTTAAAGAAACTCCTATCCCCTGCCCAAAATGTGGAAAAGACCTTCAATATTCTAAAAGGTTTATGAATCATCGTGGAATTTATGAATGCGAATGTGGATTTAAAAGACCTGAAGCAAATGTTAAAATTACAGATATTAAAATGGAACCAGACCGATGGTATATTACAATAGAAGGTACAGTATATAATTATCCAAAAAAGAAAAATATTTCATTTAAATTCAACACAAATCTTCCTACCTTTGGAGTTCACAACTTATATAATACATTATGTTCTACAACTGCATATGCAAGTTTTACACCAGAACCTCAAAAAATTGAAAAAACTGCAGATAAAATATTCTCATCACTTACAATGGCAATTTTACCTCCAGGACGTTTCGAAGTTGTAAAGACAAAAAGTAATAAAATTGTAGGTCTTGGTCAAGGAGATAATGGTGATGCTGTAAAAGCAAATATATTATTTATGAAACAATACATTAATGACAAATTAGAATTTATTTACACCACTCCAGATATAGGAGAAGAAGAAGTATTCGAAGATCATCTTGAAGCTATAAGATTAATGAATCCAGATCATTTAATTGTGATACCTGGAAGAGAATCTGTTAAAATAGGCAAAGACTATTACAATCAAATTAAAGATGAATTTGATAGTGAATTCTACCCCTTCCCATATGAAGAAATGGATAAAAGAATAAATGGTATTGTTGATCTTGTCGGCAAATCCCAATATAAAAATATAATAATTACTGGTTGTGGCGAAGAACAAGCCATGTGGGAAGAAATTAAAAACAAAATCAAAAATAATCAATAAAAAACAAGTTAAATTTTTAAAGAATATAAACATTCCCCACCAGATAAAAAAAATATAAAAAAATTATTTGGCTAAAAGTAAAAAAAAATGGAAAAATAAAGATCTTTCCACTTATTTTGTAACTTTTAAGGTACCATTTGCAGTAGTTTTATTATAAGTTGCAGTACTTTCATAAGTAACAATGAACTTATAAGTACCTTGCTTATTAATATTACATGCTTTAATATTAGCAGCATTAAGAGTAAGTAAAGCTACACCTTGAGAATTAGTTTTAACTTTAAATGTTTTCTTATTATTAACTTTAATGACAACATACTGATTTTTGATAACCTTATTTTTACTGTCTTTTAAAGTAGCAGTTAACTGCATAGATTTATCAGTAATCATATAAGAGCTTTTAACTGATTTAACACTAATAAACTTAGTAGCCTCTTTGTTAATAGTTATTTTAACAGTTGCTTGAGACGGATTATGGTTTTGATCTCCAGCAAAACTAATTACAAGATTACGTTTACCAGCAGTCGCTGTTTTTAATTGAGCTGCAGTTAAATTAATTTTAACCTTACCAGACCCGTCAGTATTAACAGTACCTATCACTTTACCATTTAATTTAAATGTAACAGGAACATTAGCAACACGATTATTAACAGTAACTTGATATGAACCACCATAATTTATAACAAAAGTAGCATCTTTAGCAGTAATACTAGTAGATTGTTTAGTAACATTGAAAGACACAGATTGAACAGTAGCTTTATAATTATCAGTACCCATATAAGCCACATTCAACTCATAAAGACCAACATTTAATAAATCAATAATATTAATAACACCACGACCATCAACAAGATTAACAGCATAAATTCTTCCATTAACATCAACATAAACTAAAGAATCTTCACAACCAGTAGTCACATTAATTAAAGCATTCTCACCATAAACAATATCAGTCACACTAACATTAATTGTAGAATTAGCTTTATTTACATTAAAGGAAACCGGAACAACACAAGGATTATAATTAGTGGTTCCCATATAAGTCACATTAAAATTGTAATTACCCGCATTTAAAATATCAGTGATATTAATTACACCACTACCGTTAACAAGATTAACAGCATACATGTTTCCATTAACATTTACATAAACTAAACTATCTCCACAATCAGTAGACACATTGATTAAAGCATTTTCACCATAAACAACATCAGCCGCACTAACATTAACAGTAGAATTAGCCTTAACAACATTAGTATTAATATAACTTATGAGTGAAGTATATTCTCCATCACCAATGTAAATAATCTTATAAGTATAGTTTCCGGAGATTAAATTATTAACTTCAATAATTCCAATGCCGTTAATAATATTACCATAAGCGATAGGTATGTCATCACATAAAACAGTGATATTACCATTATTAATAACTATATCATCAATACAAGAAACGTTACAATAAATTAAACCAGTAGAACCATAAATAAAATCATATAATTCAAAGGTAATATTTGCATATTCATGAATCAAATTAGAATCACTATCTCTTATAGTACTATTATCTATATTGACTTCTGCCATATTATAAACAATATTATCTAATGGATTATTCGTAAATTTGGAAGTTTTAATATTAATTGTACCATTTTCTATTAAAATAGCCCCAGCATACATTATAGCAGAATTTTTTTCGAAAGTTGAATTTTCGATACTGACATTACCATTAACAGATGAAACTCCACCGTCATAATCTGCCTTATTTTCAGAAAAAGTACTATTCATAAAAGTAACAGTACCATTAACAAATACAGCACCACCATTTTCAGTAGTATTATTTAAAGTCAAATTAGAATTAATAACATTAGCAGTACCATTAACAAATACAGCACCACCAAGCCCTGCTGAATTTTCATTTAAAGTAGAATTAATAATATCAATATTATTCCCGAAAATGTAGAGTGCACCACCTTTTGAAACTGCTTTATTCTTAGTTAAATTGTTATTACTGAATTGGATATTTTGACCCCAAATTGCAACTGCACCACCATAAGTAGTGTTTGCAATGTTATCAGTGAAAATATTATTATCTAAATAATCAAGGAAAAATGCATAATCATTTTGACTATATAAAGATAATGCACCACATTTATATGCTTCGTTTCCGCTGAAATTTGAATTTGTAATATTTGCATAACCATTAATAGATGCTGCACCACCATCCCTAATTGGATAGTTAGCATCAAATTTAGTGTTATTAATTGATGTGAAATTCCAAGCACGGAATGCTTCACCATAATATGCACCATTATTAATGAATTTACAAAAATCTACAAAAGTACAACCTTTAACATAGACTGCACCACCATTACCAGTTGTTAAATCAGCCTTGTTATTAGTGAAATTGGAATTTTCAATATTACTATTACATTCAAGACCTTCATTTAATATATAAACTGCACCACCATCAGCTCCTGCTATATTACCATCAAATTCTGAAGTTTTAATATTAGTATCATTACCTTGAATAAATAATGCACCACCAACGCCACTAGTTACATTATTTCTATTGGATTTAACTTCAATAAAAGTATTATTATTACCCCAGATAGCTACTGCACCACCATAACTAGTTGCTACATTATCATTGAAAGTTGTTTTAGTAAAACTATTGTCATCACCATATATAGCTAATGCACCACCTGTAGATCCTTTATTACCCTCAAAGATAGATTCAATAGTAGTTGCGTGACCTACAATACTTACTGCACCACCTTCTTCATCTGCTTTATTGTTAGTGAATCTTGAATTTGTAAAACTAACATTACCCATAATACGAGCAGCACCACCAAATACTCCTTCATTATCAGTAAAATTACAGTTATTAAAACTACCAAAACCATTAATAAAGACCGCACCTTGATATGCTTTATTATTATCAAAAATAATATCTATAAAAGTACCTTGACCTTCACCAATATAGACTGCAGCACCTTGACAAGTATCGCCTTGACCTTCACAATAACTGAATGTATTTCTCTCAAAAGTACCATTACCTGATTGAATATAAACTGCAGACCCTTTTATATTAGAAAATGCAGTATCAATAAAAGTACCTTGACCAGGATTATCAGCATCACCCCAAATTGCTACAGCACCACCACCATTCCATTGATCGTAACCATTTTTAATATTAATATTTTTCAAAGTTATATGATGACCAAAGTACTAATGAATCTTAATTTGCCACCTAAATCAATATAATTACCTTGACCATCAATAGTTAAATCTCTTGAAACAAAAATACCGCCAAGAGCTATAAAACGAGAATCAGTATTCTCATCATAAGCATAATTATTCTCCAATACAATTAAATCACTAGAACCCGAATTTATAGTTTCATTAAGACTGCTAAAATTCAAAACATCATTAGTAGATTTAATCTCTTCACCGTCACCTTTACTATTCGTGACCGTTGAATTTGACAACAGATTATTATTATCATTACTTTCTTCAACATCATCAATAGCAATATTATTATTATTATCGGATGTTGTCTTTAGACTATCTGTATTATCTGTCAAACTAATAGAATCATCCATATTAGCCTCACTTGCAGAAACCAAACCTAGACCTAAAAATAATATCAAAAGAAAAGTAACTACAAACGCTAATTTCATCTTAATATTACCCCCTCCTATCAATAATAAATAAAATAAGTAAAAGGACCAATAGAAATCATAAAATTAACCATTATAGAAAATTTAATTAATGTTCTATAAAATAAAATTAGATTATATATATTATTATATTTTAAACTAAAATTTTTTAATAAATTTTATCTACTTAATTCTATTCAGTCCCCCTCATCAAAAAATGAAAATAATGAAAAAAATTAAATAGTCATAAAAAAAATCCGATATTGAATTTAAATAATTAAATTTTTTAATAGTTTTAAATTGTCATTTACTAAAAAAAGTTTTAAAATACACTTAATCAGTAGCATACCTTGACAATTTATCAACAATTTTAGTAATTTTTGGCTGTAGAGGACCTGTTTTTCTAGCAGTCTTATAAGCCAGTTTTAAATCATCATTTTTAAGTCCTTTAATTAATATTAAAGCAGCAACATAAACAATTACTCCTACAATTAAGCCTAAAAATATACCCCAAGAAGTTTTTGGAATTAAAAAACAAACTATACCCATAATCAAAGATGCAAAAAGAATTTTACTAAAATCTTTAATAGCTAAATCGACTTTAGAAACTCTATGGGTGTAAAATATACACACAAACATTATAAATGCAGTACTTAAAGTAGTAGCTATTGCAGCACCTCCAATACCCCACATTGGAACAAATAAAATACTAAATAATGCTTGTATAATAACTCCTAAAACTAGTGAAATCATAGGAACAATAGGTTTTCCAAGCCCTTGGGAAATACTACTAGCAATAGTATATACAGCAAAACATAACATTCCCATAACAAGTATTTGTAATGCTAAGGCACCCTCCATATATTCCACACCAAATAAAAGTCCTAAAAGCGGACGTGCAAATAATGCAGTTCCAACACATAATGGAAGAACAATTATTATTACATATCTATAAGACTGATGAATATAAGTTGATAACAATTTATGATTTTTAAGTGAAAATGCTTCAGAAGCTGCAGGAAGAGCGGATGTTGCAACAGACATAGATACAATTAAAGGAAGTCTAGCAATTGCACTAGCATTGGTATAATATCCTGCGAAACTACTTGCCAAATTTGCACCAATGAATAATGTACCAATATCATACAATAAAACCTCAGCAAGTCCAGTAATAACAACGGGTATTGAGAACTTTAAAAGAATGATTACAATCTTCCATTCTTCAGAACTAGATATTTTTTTAGGACCTGTTTTAAATTTAGAGGTTACATCTTTTTTAAATAACCATACTGCAGATAATGATGCAAAAACGAAACCAATAACTGTTGCTAAAACTGCACCTGCCACTTTCCACCCAATAAGAACAAAAACAACTGCAAAAAGAATCATTCCCAATTGTTCAAAAGCCTTTGTAATAAGAATATCAGTCATCTCATAATAACCCTGGAAAACTCCTCTATAAAGACCTACTATTACACTAAATGGAGTTATAACCGCAACAAGTTGGAGTGGTAAAACTGCCTCAGGTTTACCCCACCATCCTATAGCAATAGGTGTAGCAATTAAAAACATCAATGTAGCGCCAATTACCGACATGACGATAGTTATTTTAAAGGAAGTGCGAATTACCTGTTGTTCCATCTGTTCATTATCTACTGCAGAATATTCCGCAACATACTTAGCAATAGCTGAAGGGAGACCTCCAGATGCAGTAATATTTAAGAAATTCTGAAAAGGTAATGTAAGGCCTAAAATCCCATAATCTGCTGGAGCAAGTAACCAAGTTAATATGAAACGATAAATGAATCCACCAATACGAAATATAAATGAACCAAGCAGTAATACAAAACTACCCTTTGCAATTTTAGATTCGTTATCAGCCATATAAATACCTATATAAAAAAATTTTATATTAAAAAGCAAATAAAAAAATAGATTAAATAATCAATATAATTAATAATATTTAGGAAATATCCTTTTTATATATTTTTCTATAACAGCACAATGCTAGAAACTTAAGCAAAAATTGGGAATATGTTAACATTGTTATATTTTTATTTTAGCAAGTTTTTTATATTTTTATTTGCAAATAATGTTATTGAAAAGATTTTTTGAATTTCGAAAATTCTTT
>NZ_CAJOKH010000044.1 GCF_905235195.1 uncultured Methanobrevibacter sp.
TTATAATGGTATGTTATAACTAATAAATATTATCCCATAAAAAAGCCCCCCCAAGAGGAAAATAAACAATCATAAAGCCCCACTGTTAGTAATTCAACCCTCATATACATTCTGTTTTTTCTTAGAAATTTAATTCCTAAACAGGATGTCCCTTTATAAAAAAAAATTAGTAACTAACCATTTATGCTAATACTAAATATATAAACCCACCACAAATAACAACAAACAAAAACATACACCCCTTTTTATTTAGTTTATCTGTTGGTTTTTGATGAAAAATATATAATTAAAAAAAGTTACCTATTACCAGATTATACTGACATCGTACTGATAGATTACTGACATTTTTTTTAATCCAAATATCAGATGTATTTTCCACTACTATACACCTATTTAACTTTTCAAAATCATACAAGACACTTTTAAAACACCGAAGCCACAATATGTGTAGTAACATCACCTTTGCCTGAAGTCCTCATTATGGAGTTTTATCACTTTTTTGTGGAGGAAGTTACATTATGAATATGATATTCATTTATAATCTATGTTACTGGACACAGTTACAGATATAATAATGTAAAACCCCCCCTACTTTTTTGTAGAAGATGTTCAAATTTTTTATAATAAATATTCTTTTGCAGCATTTACTAGTTTAATATATAATTCTCTGTTTTCTTGGTATTCTTTAAATGTATTAATTTTTACTTGATAAATTTTCCATTTGCTATCATAGGAAAAGTCCAAACCTTTCTCTTCTAATATTTTACTTATTTCTGCATCTTCATATCCTTTGAATCGTAAATATATGAATTTTTTCATTGGTTTAAATGTTATAAAGTTTTTTGCAATACCATTGATTGAAAGCCCTATATAAAATTTGTTGTATTTCAATTCATAGTCAGAGACCAACTCTCCTAAATCATCATATATCCGGTCAACTATTTTTATCATTTCTTTTGTACTTTTAGTGTTTTCCCAATAGTTTCTGTCAGTTGTTACAAGTTCTTCCTCTTCATCAGTGCCCAAATCGATTCTATCAATTATTTTTGTAAAAACAAGGGAAACATTATCTCCATCTTTATATGCTGAAAGTTGTAATGCAATAAGAGGAATTGATCCATTAAACAGTGAAATTACATTCATAAACCTTCCAGTTATTTCTTCTGCAACAATTACTGCACAATGGTCATATTGAGGGTATCGTTTCTTTTCAGTATCCCAGTATTCAATTGTTCTAATGATGTGGCTTGGATCTGTTGATCCTAACTGTATTTCTACTTCATATCTATTTCCAGAATCATCAGCTAACAAAATGTCAAGTCGCCCTCCTGATGGTTGAATTTTTTCTCTTTGAAGAGCAGTCAAGTCTCCAAGACCCAATACTGCAGGCTTTTCAAAAATAAAACTCTGTATCATATCTTCATTGATTTTAGGATTATTTTTTAAGGGTATTCTCTCCAATGTCTTTAATTCCATAGATATCCTCTTATTTTCTTTATATAATATTATATTTCTTCTCAACATTATTTATAATTTTAATATAATGATTAAATTTATCATCATTTCTCTGATTCTTTTTTTCACATATTAAACTAAATAACTCTGCAAGACACAAATTGTTCACCATATAAACTGTTATAGGACTTGAATTCCTGCAATAATCCATTTTATGTATTTTAGATTAGTTTAAGATTTATATAAAAAATAAGTAGTAGTCCTATCCGGAGTCGAACCGGAGTCACAAGTTCCAGAGACTTGTATGATTACCATTACACCATAGGACTAGAATTTATATTAAATTTTTAAATAATTTTAGAAAATTTATAATACTACTATTTATTTTTTTCATATATTAATTTTAATATATGTAAATATTCTCCAGTTTTTCACTGGAGAAGTTTATAATTTAAAGCAGGCCCATTCCTTCAAATATTGCTTTAAGACCTAAAATAATAATTGCTACACCACCAATGATTTCAATATAATCAGCATATTTAATTGCAGCTTTAGTTCCAAATGTTCCTATTAAAAACCATACTACAACGGCAATTAAACTTAAACCTAAAAGGCCGTAGGGATTTACATGGGCTGCAGCACCTTGTGATGCAAGAATCAAGTTTTCAATGTTACCAAAAACAAGCAGGCTTCCTATTTTTGCGTCATCTAAGTCAGGCATATTATGCACCACCTTTTGCTTTGATGTTTTGCACTGCTTCATAGATTGCCTGAACACCTAATAGGAATATTGCTAATCCACCAATAATATTAATCACATTTGAATAGTCCATTGCAACTTCAGTTAATACACAACCTAGTACATGCCAAATTATTACAACGATTATACTTGAAATACCTAATATTTTAGGATCTACTCCTTTAACAACACCTTGTGATGCAAGAATAAGATTTTCTATATTTCCAAAAATTATTAACCATATAAACGGTAAATATGCTTCTAACATTTTTTCACCTATAATATTTATTATCACTAAATTATTTTCAGTAATTTAAATTAAATATATTTAACAAATTATTTATTATTTTTTTTTATCAATGTTTTTTAATACTATTTTTCTCACATTTTCATATTTTAATTTGTTTTTCTAATGAAATGTTAAATATTTTATTATTTCAATTTATATGGTTTTTTATAGTACTTATCTATTGATATACCTGCTATCATTTATTTTTTCCATAGCTTGTTCTATCTAATGTCCATTTTCCTTTTATTTCCATAGATTTTTGCATCAAGTGTTACATAGGTCTTTGATAGGCTTTTGTTTCTAATTATCTAAGTTAGTAATGATACTTTTTACAAATTTGCCTTGTTAATGTATGTTTATGTCCATGTATATGTTTTATTCCATTTTCAGTTACAATCTCATCAATTATATCAAATTTTCATGTGATGGCTGTGTTCATCGTCATCGTGGAAATGGTAATGTGTGTGTTCTACATTTTCTGTATCTATTTTTTAATGGAATCATCAAAGTGTCTATCATATAATAATGCAGCATTCAAAACTACCAGACATGATCCTGCATTATGAACAATTGCACCAGTTATTTGATTTAATAATCCTAAAACAGAACAGATTATGCTACTGCATTAATTGTCATTGACATTGCAATATTTGCTTTAATGGTAAATAGTGTGGAATTTGATAGATTTTTAAGATAAGGTATTTTTCCAATATCGTCACCTAAAAGGGCAATGTCTGTTGCTTTAATAGCCACTTCACTTCCAACTGATCCCATTGCCACACTTACATCTGCTGTTTTAAGTGCGGGAGCATCATTTACACCGTCTCCTATCATACAAACTTTTTTACCTTCATTTTTAAGTTTTTCAATCTATGATAGTTTTTCTTCAGGAAGCAGATTTCCATATACTTTATTAATTCCAACTTGTTTTGCAAAGTAATCAGCGGTTTCTGTATTATTTCCTGTAAGTAATATACAGTCATTTCCTATATCTTTCAGGTTTTCAATCATGCTTTTAGAATCTTCACGTATTACATCAGACAGTCCAATTAATCCTGTTATTTCACCATTTAATCCAACTATGATTGATGCTTTTCCCTCATGTTTTAGTTTATCTAAGTATTTATCAACATTAACATCAATATTGTTTTCATTTAAGAATTTTGAGGTATTGTTAATATATAAATCCGGTCTTAATTATAAAGAAAAAAATATCTATTAATTATATATAATTGAAATTTAAAATATTAATTAACTAATTATGGGAAGAGTAATTAGATTATTCACTTTTAAAGTTCACTATAAAATCTTTATTAATCTATTTTATTAAAAAATAATAAGGTTTAATTTAATATAATTTAATTTTAACACTATTTATTAAAACTTTTTAATTTTAGTTTATATTATTTCAAATAAATTTTGTATTTATGTGATATTATGTTACAAATTGCTGTTACTGGAAAACCTAATGTTGGAAAATCATCATTCTTTAACTCAGCTACTGCATCTAAAGTAGAGATGGCTAATTATCCATTTACAACTATTGATGCTAATATCGCTATTGGTCATGTAATTGATACATGTCCTTGTAAGGAACTTGATGTAGTTTGTAATCCTAGAAATTCTGAATGTAGAGATGGTAAGAGAATTATTCCTGTTGAACTTATTGATGTTGCAGGATTAGTTCCAGGTGCACATGAAGGTAAAGGTTTAGGAAACAAATTTCTAGATGACTTGATGCAGGCAAAAGTATTGATACATGTTATTGACGCTTCAGGTTCAACTGATGCTGAAGGTAATCCAGTTGAAGCAGGTTCATATGACCCTTTAGATGATATTGATTTTATGGAAAATGAGATTGTAATGTGGTTATATGGTATTTTAAGTAGAAACTGGGTTAGACTTTCTCGTAAAATTGGAGCAGAACATTTAGATGTTTCTAAAGTTATTTATGAACAATTATCTGGTACAGGTATAACTGTTGAAGATGTTATTGAGGCTAAAAGAAAAATTGAACCTGATTACAATAAGTGGGAAGAAGAAGATTTAATTGAACTTACACGTAATATTCTAAAAATATCTAAACCTATGATTATTGTTGCAAATAAGGCAGATTTACCATCTTCTGCAGAAAATATTAAAAGACTTAAGGAAAAGTATCCTTATGTTATACCATGTTCTGCTGAAAGTGAACTTGCACTTGTAAGAGCTGCTGAAAGTGGTTTGATTAATTATGTCTCTGGTGATTCAACATTTGATCTTGTTGATGGGGCTAGTTTAAATAAAAATCAAAAAACTGCTTTAGATTATATTCAAACTAATATTTTAGATGTTTATGGAAGTACTGGTATTCAGAAAGCTCTTAATACAGCTATTTTTGATCTTTTAGATATGATTACTGTTTATCCTGTTTCTGATGAACATAAATATACAGATCAAAAGGGTAATGTTCTTCCTGATGCTATTCTTATTAAAAATGGTTCTACTCCTCATGATTTAGCTTTTGTTATTCATTCTGATATTGCTGAGAAATTCTTATATGCAATTGATGCACGTAAAAATATGAGGATTGCAAGTGATTATGAACTAAACAGTGGGGATATTATTAGCATTGTAACTACCTAAATGTCCTTATTTTTTTAGTTTTTAATTAATTTTTTTTTTAAAATTTAAAGATTTAAACCTTTAAAATACTTATTTTCATTTTAATTTTTTAAATTTTACACTTGAAATCTACCTATATAATATAGTATACATTTATATTCAAGTGAAATTTTTATAAAATAAATATCAAAACATTATAATATTGATTTATTATTAAATACTTAAAGCTAATATTTAATTAATTTAAGTAATTTTTTCTAATAGGTGATATAATATGATGCATCCACGTCCAAGTCCTATTGCTGCTTCATTATATACATTAAGAGATATGAATACTGATGTAATAATAATGCATGGTCCAAAGGGTTGTTGCTTTAGAACAAGTCGACTCCTTGAAAGTGATGGTGTAAGGGTTGTTACATCTGGTATGAGTGAAAACGATTTTATTTTAGGAGCAAGTGAAAAGTTAGAAGAGACTATTGTTGAAGCATATGAAAAATTCAATCCTAAACTTATGGGTATAGTTGGAACATGTGCAAGTATGATTATTGGTGAAGACTTAGAATCTGCAATAGAAAATGTAGATTTAGATTGTACAATTATACCAGTTGAAACTCATGCAGGATTAGGCGAAGGGGACAATACAGAAGGTGCAATTTTAGTGCTTAAACGTGCTGTTGAATATGGAGTCATAACCGAGGAGGAAGCAAATAGACAAATTACAATGTTAGAGATGGCTACTCAAGTAGAAAAAACTAGGGGAATGGCTCAGGGAAATTATGTAAAACCTAATTTTGGAGACAATAAGGAAAAAATAGCATCCTTAATAGTAAAGGGTATTAAAGAAAATAAAAAAGTAGCATTTGTATTAAATGTTAAAAAAGAAACTTCATATTTATTTGCAGATATTTTAAACTTTGATTATAGAAAAATCAATCCTAATAATAAACCACTGTTTATTGGAAATCTTTCAGAAGATATTGGTCTTGCAAGAATACGTCAGCATGCAAGAAATGTAAAAAATGATTTAAAAGAACAATCAGGTGTAGAATTTGACTATATTACTGGGGGGCTTGATGAGTATCCAATTGCAGCAGACAATGCACTTGAAATATTGCAAAGTACAAAACCTGATTTGGTTGTGGTATTAGGTGTACCTCATGCACTTAAAATAGAGGAAATAAATGCTGAATCAATTGCTGTTACAGATGGACCTAGACTTGTAGAAGCATTAAGAGAAGATGGATTCAATCATGTTGTTGCAGAGTTAGATGCTCATTCTAAAACACTTGGTGTAAATACTATTGTTGATGCTGATTTTGCTATGATGATTCGCTCAACAATTGATTGGGAAAATGAAAAATAATTTGAGGATTAATATGATTACTATTATTGATTATAAAAGTGGAAATATTAGGAGTATTTCTAATGGTTTTAAAAAGATAGGAGCAGAGGTTGAACTAACAGATGATCCTGAAAAGATTTTAAATGCTAAATACCTTGTTCTTCCAGGTGTTGGGTCATTTGGTTCTGCAATGGAAAATATTAATCCATTTAAAGATATTATTTATGAATATATTAATGAAGGTAAACCATTTTTAGGTATATGTTTAGGTATGCAGGTTTTACTTACAAGTAGTGATGAAAGTTCTCATATTAAGGGTTTAGATATCTTCAAAGGTCATGTTAGAAAACTTCCTGAAGGTCGTAAAATACCTCATATGGGATGGAATAAATTAAATTTAAAAAATTCATGTCCAATTTTAGAAGGTTTAGATGGTAAGTATTTTTATTTTGTACATTCTTATTATGCAGATGTAGATAATGAGGATATTGTAGTTGGAACATGTAATTATGGTTTTGATGTAAATGCTGCACTCTGTCAAGATAATGTTTATGCAACACAGTTTCACCCTGAAAAAAGTGGTTCTTATGGTTTAAAAATACTTAAAAACTTTATAAATTTAAAACAGTAATTAATTTGTCTATATTATTCTATTTAAAAATAAATTTAAAACAGTAATTATTTTATCTATTCTATTTAAAAAATTTTCAAAAATAGAATATTTTAAAAAGATTAAATCTTTTTTAAATAGAAATTAAAAAATAATTTCTAAACATAATCTTTATTATATTTAAAAATATATCTTAAAAATGATAGAAAATTATGACTTAAAAAAATTTTTATAAAAGAATTTTAGATTCAAATTTTTTTTTATTGATTAGTTCATCATTGATTAAATTTAATATAATTAATTTTAAAGTATAGTTTTCATATTTAATTAAGGATAATTTCCGGTGTATTTATGGATATTGAAGGATTTGTAAGAAGTAGAATAGATACTTTAGATGAAAAGGATTTAAGGGACCTATTAGCTACTCGGATAAAAGATTATAAGGATATAAATGATGAAACGTCTCTTTTAATGGCTCAAAGTGTTATTGATGAAGTTTCTACTACACTTAAAGTTAAAACCAGTGGTGACGAATTTTTAAAAGAGATTACTGAGATTCCAAAAGCAAATGTTAGCATGGGTAAGATGGGTGTAGGATCTCGTGGGTCCGGTGATTTCTTTGTACATAGGAGAATTGCAGAAATTGTATCAAGTACTAATGTTTCATCTGAAGTTAATCCTCAAGCTCAAGATGATGGGGGTGTAGTAAAAATACCATCAAATCAAGATGATTTTTATATTACAACAGCTGTAGATGGTGTACACTCTAGACTTAGTGATTATCCATTTTTAGGTGGTTTTCATGTTACACGTGCAACCTTAAGAGATGTATGTGTTATGGGTGCAAATCCTGTTTCAATTTTAAGTGATCTTCACCTTGCAGATGATGGTGATGTTGGAAAATTATTTGACTTTACTGCAGGTGTATGTACTGTTTGTGAACTTGTAGATGTTCCATTAGTTGCAGGTAGTACCTTACGTGTAGGTGGAGATATGGTTATTGGGGATAGGCTTGTTAGTGCTGTTGGAAGTGTAGGTGTATCTCCATATCCTCCAACTGCAAGAAAAGGTGCAACTGATGGAGATATATTATTAATGACGGAAGGTGCAGGTGGAGGAACAATTACAACAACTGCACTTTATAATGGATATTTTGATGTAGTATGGGATACTTTAAATGTAAGTTTTATTAAAGCATCTAATGCATTATTTAACAATGATTTAATAAAAGATATTCATGCTATGACTGATGTTACAAATGGGGGTCTACGTGGGGATGCTCATGAAATTTCTCAAACTACAGGTGTAGGTCTAGAATTTTATAATGATAAAATAAACTCCCTTGTATCAACTAATGTACTTAATATGTTAGAAGATTTAAATATTGATCCTTTAGGTGTTTCAACAGATTCATTAATGTTAATTGTACCACCTGAAATTTCAGATGAAGTTATAAAATCTGTATCTAATGTTGGTGTAAAAATTGATCAAATTGGTGTAGTTGACAATAAGGCTAGTCCAAGATTAGTTGAAGAGGATGGTAGTGAAACTACATTAGTACCACAATTTAGAGAAGCAGCATATACTAAAATTAAAAAATTAATTGGTGATACAACACCTGAAGACTTTGAAAAAATGAAAGAAAATGTTCAAAAAGCTGCTCAGGAATCTATTCGCAAAAAAGAAAAAGTCATTGATTATATTTTAAAAAACTCTAATTAATTTTCTTATTATGATTATTTAAGTATTAATTAAAATTTTTATTTTTTAATCTTAATCATTAACTTATTTTTAAAAACGGTTTGCCATGTTACATTTAAATAAATTAATTAAGGAAACTAATGGATTTTATTCGATAATTGATGGGATGATAGCTATTTTATTAATATTTATTGCTTTTTTAGCTTTTAATTCCATGATTAATCTTGATATTGTAAATGATAACTCTCAAGTCTTAAGTGATTATAGAACTTCAGAGGATTTAATGGAAATTTTGTCTGCTGACTCTGATGATGCAACATTAAATCAAATATACTATATTTTAAAATCAAATAACAATTCATATGAATCTAAAGCTCAAGTTACAACGATTTTAAGCTCATTTTTTGATAAAACAATACCTGATAAAAATTATGTATTTAAGGTAAATAATCAGATTATAGCTTCAAGAGGAAATCTGGAAAACTTTGAAAACTATAATAGTGCTAAAAGAACAGTTGGTGACTATACATTTTCTCTTTTAGTTTATAGATAATATTTAAATTTTTACATGATTTAGGTGAATTTTCTTATTTTTGTAGATAATATTCAATGGATTATATTTATTTTAGAAATTTTACTTATTTTACACGGAATTTTATACATTCTTTTTCAAGTTTTCTTTATTTAAATATTTTTTAAATATTATTAAAAATTTTTTTAGAATTCACGATTTTTAGTCTTTTATTAATTAATATAGATATATTTCAAGTGTAAAATCTATTTTTTAAAAAAATTTTAAATATTATAAAAAATATAATATTTATTGTTGAAATTTTATTTCTCATTTTAGATTTCTTATTTAATTTCATATGCCCTGGTGGTGTAGTTTGGATAACACGTAGGACTGCGGATCCTATTCCCCGGGTTCAAATCCCGGCCAGGGCATAACTATTTTTATAGGTTTTAAATTTTTATTTTAGAATTTTAGATATTATATATTTTAAATATTTTAAGGTTATATTATGCTTAATGCAAATACATATATTAGTAAAAATCCCGGTATTGGAGGAACTATTAGAAATTCCTATGAAGATTTTTATGTGGAAGAAATACCTGAGATTACACCACAAGGGGAAGGACCAAATGTTTGGATATGGATTGAAAAACTTGGAAGAACCACCCTTGATGTTTTACTTGATATTTCAAGAGATTTACATATTAGCCGTAAACGTATGGGTTTTGCAGGTATGAAAGATAAAAATGCATTAACTCGTCAATGGATTTGTATATCTAATATGGATTCAAACGAGCAGCTTGAAGAGATTATAAACTTAGAAGATAAAATTAAAAATACTAAATTTCTAAAAGTTGTAAGAGGTCAAAAAAAACTTAGATTGGGTCAGTTAATTGGAAATAAATTTAAAATAGTCATTAGAGATATTCCTTTTAATAAGGATATTACATCTCTTGAAGATGCGGCTTTAAGAGCAAAAGAGATATTGAATCAACTTGAAATATCTGGAGTTCCTAACTATTTTGGTTGGCAGAGATTTGGAAAAGTAAGAAGCACTACACATCTTGTAGGTGAGGCTCTTATACAAAATGATTTAAAAAAAGCTGTAGATACTTATATTGGCCATCCAACTGACGGAGAATCTCAAGATAGCTATAATGCAAGAGTAGCTTATGATGAAGGTAATATTAAAGAGGCACTAGAATTAATGCATGGTGGAATGCGTTATGAGAAGATGATGCTTAGAGAACTTATCTCTGATTTAGACAAATATGGCGAGCTGAATGATAAATCATATAAAAATGCGCTACATGCACTTCCAAAACCATTATCTCGTATGTTTGTACATGCTTATCAGTCTTATTTATTTAATGAAGTAGTTTCAAGAAGAGTTGAAATGGGTATAAATAAGTATATTGAAGGGGATATAATTATTGATAATGAAGAGAAAATCATTAGAGATAAAACAAAAGAGGAATATCAACAATTAATCGATAAATTCCAAGCTCATCCAACTTCTCCATTATATGGTACTAAAGTACCATTTGCAGATGGTATTGTAGGAGAAATGGAGAAGGATGTATTAGATAAATATGGATTAACTAAAGAAGATTTTGAAGTAGATAAAATGCCGAGACTTGGAAGTTATGGTTTAAGAAGATCAATGAGATTTAGAGTCTGGGACAGTAATGTTGAAATAGTTCAAGATGGAATTAGGGTAGAGTTTTCAATAAATAAAGGAGCTTATGCTACAGCAGTTTTAAGGGAAATAATGAAAGTAGATGTTGTATAAGTTTTTAATTTTTCATTAGGTCAGTTTTTTTTAATAATTTTTATAAGTAAATTAGTTTAAATAAAGTTTTTTAAGAAAAATGTATATTAAGAAAAAATTATATTATTTAAATCAAATAATATTATTATAATTAAATTTGTATTGAATTGAATAAATTAAATTTATTAATTTTATTTAATTTTTTCGTTATTGTTTATAGGGATATTATGATTAAGTGTAGAAAAATAGCAAAAGGTAAAGCAAGTGGAGAGCTTCTTGTAAGTAGTGAACCTATTAGTTTTTTAGGTGGAGTAGATCCAGAAACTGGTAAAGTCATTGATATAAATCATGAATTAAAAGGACAATCTGTTAAAGATAAGGTCTTATTTATTCCAGGAGGTAAAGGTTCTACTGTAGGGTCTTATGTTATTTTCCAGATGATGAAAAATAATACTGCACCGAAAGCTATTATTTGTCTTAAAGCAGAACCGATTATTGCAACTGGTGCTATAATGTCAGATATACCTATGGTTGATTCACCGAGTAGCACAGATTCTTTAAAAAATGGAGTAAATGTTGAGGTAAATAGTGATGAATCTTCAATAAGTATTTTATAATTTTATTATCTTTTTAATATTTTTTACATTTATTTTCATTATAATTTTTTTTTTTAAAAAATTAGCTATTATTTCTAAAAGGTTTTTAAAACTTTTCTATTTTTATTTTTTAAAAAATTAGCATTATTTCCATAAAAGTTTTAAAACTTTTAGGGGCCTGAATTTTTTAGTTCTCAGATAATTGTTGTATTGCTGTTTTTGAGTTAAATCCTAGTGATATGATTAATGCTCCTAAAAATACATTCA
>NZ_CAJOKH010000045.1 GCF_905235195.1 uncultured Methanobrevibacter sp.
AAGATTTTCCATAATTTCGTCAAAAAGTTTTGCATCATTGGGAGCTCCAGGATGAATTAAAATAGAAACAGGGTTCATACTATTGAAATCAATTATAACGGTTGCTTTAAATCCAATATAAAATCCTTTAGAAGAAGAATAGCTTCATTTTAAATTCAATGATTTGAGATGTTCTTTAGTCTTTTTATTTCTATGGAAATTAATATCCAAGTCCATCGGTGTAGCATAAACAATGAAAGTCTTTTTTCCTCTTCTTTTAACATGATCTTTTGAATTTAAGATAGGATTTAATGCTTTAACAAGTTTTTCTGAATCTTGGAGTGAAAAATTTTTATAAACTTGATCAGCAGTTAAAATTTTAGAAATATTAAAGTATTTATGAAGTTTTTCTTTAGATTCAAGCTCATACAATATGAATGGAATATCTAAACCAAAGAACATACTGATAAATATGATTTTAAATGTAAATACTTGTTTGTTAATGTTTTTAAAACCACAGGAAGCTAATATTTCAGAAGTTTCTCTGCAATCCATAATTTTAAATATCCTCTTTCAACAAAATATAATTTGGGTCTTTAATATCTAAATTTAATCTGTGTTTCATTTTTATCTCCAAATAAATATATGTAACACATACTATTTAAATTTAACTATTTAAAGACCTTTTTTATTAAAAAAAACTAATTTTAATTTGTATTTTTACAAACTATCCCGTAGAGATATGATAAATAATAAAAATAAGGGTAATTATATGGAATTTTCTTTGAAAAAATTCAGACCCCTAAATTATTATATCATTAAATACATATAAAAAAATTAAACTTTAAATTAAAGGGTTTTTTTTATAAAATATATTTATAAGATGATATTATGGCATTACTTGATATTAGATTTAAATCATTAGAATTAGGGAGAAATGTTTCTATAACAGTAATTCTTCCTGTAGATAATCTAGATTATGTAAATAAAATTAATATATCTATTAAACCTCCTTATAAAACATTATATTTATTGAATGGTATATATGGTGACTCTTTTGAATGGATTTCACATACGAATATTAAAAAACTAGCTGAAATTTATAATCTTTGTGTTATAATGCCTAGTGGTGAAAATAGTTTTTATAGAAATCATGGGGAAGGGAGAAATTATTCAAATTTTATAGGTCAAGAACTTTTAACTATTACACGAAATATGTTTAATTTATCAAAAAAAAGAGCCGATACATTTATTGGCGGATATAGTATGGGAGGTTTTGGTGCATTGTATAATGGTTTAAAATATAATCATAACTTTTCTAAAATAGTAGGATTATCTCCTGCATTAATACTCGATTATGTATTTAACAAATCAAATATTTCCTCATATGAATATAAGCCTAGTTTTATTGAAAATTGCTTTGGTTCATTAGAAAATATTGATATTAATGAATATAATCCTTCATACATTATCAAAAATCTTATAGAAAATGATAAAAAAATTCCAGATATTTATCTTTCATGTGCAGAGGATGATGTGAATTTAATTAATCCTACACGTAGATTTAAAGAATTTTTAGAGCAAAATAAAAACTTTGTTAATTATTATTACCGTGAAGGGAAAGGAGGCCATAATTGGAAGTATTGGGATATGCAATTAGAGGAAGTAATTAATTGGTTATTGTGTTAAATTTTACTGAAAATATACTAATTTTGTTTATTTAGATTGTATTTCACTCATAAATCTATCTCTTACTTCATCTGGTGATAAATCTATAACTGGTGCATCAGAGTTTCCTGCTTCAAGTTTGTATTCAATGAAAGTACATTTATTACTTTTAAGAACATCTTTAAAGTTAATTTTATTAAATTCATATGCATTTTCAAACCCTGATTCTTTTGCTATTTTTACAAGATTGATATCTTCCATATATGTTGTCTGATTACCAGTTGAACCATATGCTCCATTATTTATCACTATCCATATTAGATTATCACACTGATTATGGGAGGTTGTTATAAGTGAACCCATATTCATAAGTAGTGACCCATCACCATCAATTACAACAACAGTTTCCTCTTGTGATAAGGCAAGACCAAGGCCTATTGATTCGACAAGTCCCATTGATCCAATCATATAGAAATTACGGCTTCTATCTTTTATTTGAAATAGTTCTTTAGTTGGAACTCCAATATTGCACACTACAAGTTCATCTGTTATATCTTTCATAATTTCCTTTATTCCATCAATTCTTATAGCCATTTTTATTCCTCCTCTTTTAATTTCCAGTAAGGTATTTCGAGTAAAACACTAAATGGTTTCTTATCTGTTGTTGATTTTATCCATGAGTTTTTAACTGTATCATACGCCTCTTGAATGGCTTGAGGTTTAGCAAATTCTAAATTAAGAGCTTCAAGAACATGTGGTGTCGCCCTTCCCATTGGTACTTGACCAATAATGGATTCTCCTTCTGTTCCTCTATGGCTCATTATCATTACAAGTGGGAAGGAATATAATTCATATAATGAACATAAGGCATTTACACAGTTTCCAAGACCTGAATTCTGCATAAGTATTGCAGTTTTTTTACCTGCCATATATGCTCCTGCACATATTCCCAGTCCTTCTTCTTCACGACTTACAGGTATATGGGTAATTGTATCATCTTCATCAATCATTATTAATAATTTTTTTAAATTAGCACAGGGTACACTTACAATAAAATTTATACCTGCATCTTTTATTCCTTTAAATATTGCTTCACTACTATCCATTATCTCACCAAATAAATAATTTAGAATATAAATAAATAATATTAATTTAATATTTTTCTAATTATAATGATTTTCTTATAAAATTTATTTCAATAATTATAATCAATTAATTTTAATTTAATTTTTTATATTAATTTTTTAGTAAAATATAATTAATTAAAGAATTATAATAAATATATATTATAAATATTGTATTAATATTATATACTATAATATTTAAGATAAATTTATGATAATATTTCTAATAATTGTATAATTTAAAATTGTATTAATTTAATTTACTAAATTAATAAAATTTTTAGTTAAATAATTAATTAAAATAATTTAAGGTGTATATTATGAAAGCAGATGCTGTAAAAATTGCTGATGATGTATATTGGGTTGGAGCTCTTGACTGGGATAATCGTGATTTCCATGGTTTTGCAGTTCCGGGTATGACATATAATGCTTATCTTGTTTTTGGAGATGAAAAAATTGCATTAATAGATAATGTATTTGAAGGATTTTTCCCAGAATTCTGGGCTAGAATCCAAGATGCATTTAAACAAGAAGGTTTGGATGAAGTTAAAATTGATGTTTTAGTTCAAAATCACATTGAAAATGATCATATAGGTTCTATTCCTGAACTTTTAGAAAAATGTCCAAATATTGAATTTTATTGTTCTGCTGTTGCAGCTAGTGGATTGAAAAAACAAATACACGCTCTTGATAATCAAGAAATGAATCCAGTTGAAACTGGAGATACTCTAGATTTGGGAGGTAAAACTCTTACATTTATTAATGCACCAATGCTTCACTGGCCTGACAGTAATTTTACTCTATATAATGAAGGTGGAATATTATTTTCAAATGATGCATTTGGTCAACATGTATGTGAATCTAAAAGGTTTGATACAGATCAATCTGAAGCATTTATGGAGTTGCATACTAGAAGATTCTATGCTAATCTTGTTTCATTATCTTCAATGCTTGTAGTTAAAAAAGTAGAGGAAATGACTGAAGCAGGATATTTAGATAATCTTAAAATTATTGCTCCATGTCATGGTCAAATTTGGAAAAATCCTCAAATAGCTGTAGACTTGTATGCTAAATGGGCTACTGGTAAATGTGATGATAAAATTACAGTTATCTATAATACTATGCATCACTCTACACAAAAATTAGCTCACAGTCTCTGTGAAGGTATAATGAGTGAAGGTGTAGATGTTAAAATGCACTTTTTACAAATGAGTCCTGAAAGTGATATTTTAGCTGATGTATTAGACAGTAAAGCTATTGCTCTTGGTGTTCCTACTATGATGAACAACCCATATCCTAAAGTTGGAAACTTAATGTATTACTTTGATGCTACAAATATGGCTAGAATTGGTGATGGTAAAAAAGCAGTTACATTTTCATCTAAAGGATGGGCTGGAGGAGCAATTAAAAAACTTAATGAATCATTAGCGGGTGCAGGTTTTGATGTTTTAGAAGAAGATTCTATTGATATTAAATTCGCTCCAACAGATGATGAGCTTGACCAGGCATATGAGTTAGGTAAAAAATTAGCTCAAATAATTAAAGAAGAATAATTTCTTTAGCTTATTTATTTTTTTATCATAATTTCTATTTTGATAATTTTTTAAGTTATTACATTATTTTTTTCTTTTTGTTAATATTTATTTCTCACTAAATGAGGTTTTATTTTTTAATATAACTTATAAATCTATATTTTCATTTTAATTCATTTATTTAAAATTTTATGAATAAATTTTTATAAACTACTTTAATTTTATTAATTTTATCTATTTTAACTCTATTTTCAACTAAGATACAAATTATTAGAAAGATATTTATATAAGCTTAAACCCATTAAATATTAATAGACTATTTGTTTAGTTTCTTTTTAATTTTAAAAATTATATTATTATAATTACAATTAAAATTTTATTTCTATAAAATAATGGCTTTTTTAGAAAGTCCTATGAAAAATATACTTAAATTAATTTAAGGTGATATGATGGCAAATAATATGAATCAACCAATGATTATTCTACCTGAAGGAACTGAAAGATTTAAAGGTAGAGATGCACTTCATCAAAATATTTATGCTTCTAAAATTTTAGCAAGTATTGTTAGAACTACTCTTGGACCAAAAGGTCAAGATAAAATGTTAGTAGATAAAATGGGTGATGTTGTTGTAACAAATGATGGTGTCACTATTTTACGTGAAATGGATATTGCTCACCCTGCAGCAAGAATGTTAGTGGATATTGCTAAAAATCAGGAAGATATTGTAGGGGATGGAACTACTACTGCGGTTATTATAGCAGGAGAATTACTTTCTGAAGCGGAAAAATTATTAGATAAAGGTATTCCTGCTCCAATTATTTTAAAAGGTTATCAAGATGCAGTTGATAAAACTTTAGAAATTTTAGAAGATATTGCAATTGATGCTAGTGATGATGAAACTTTAAGAAAAGTTGCAAAAACCGCATTAACTGGTAAAGGTTCTGATTATGCTAAAGATAAATTAGCAGAAATTGTAGTTGACGCATGTTCTAGTGTTATTGAAGATGGAAAAGTTCAAAATAAACATATCAATACTCAAAGAATTAATGGTAATTCTATTGAACAATCTACTATTGTTGACGGTATTTTAATTGATAATACACCTATTGATCCTAAAATGCCAAGAGATATTAAAGATGCGAAAATTGCACTTTTAAAATATCCTATTGAAATTAGAGATTTAACTACTAATGCTAAAATAGATTTATCTTCACCTTCTGCTATGGATGCATTTTTAGCTAATGAACAAGAAATGTTAAAAGATTTAGTTCAAAAACTTTCTGATGCAGGTGCTAATGTTTTAATGTGTCAAAAAGGTATTGATGAAACAGCAGAACAATATCTTAAACAAGCAGGCATAGTTGCATTTAAACGTGTTAAAAATTCTGATATGGAAAGATTAGTTTATGCTACTGGTGGAAAAATTGTTCTTGATGTTGAAGATATAAGTAGTGATGATTTAGGTCATGCAGGTCATATTTACACAGAAAAAATATTTGACCAAGAAATTACTTTCTTTAAAGATTTAGAAGATTCTAAAGCTATTTCAATTATCTTAAGAGGCTCAACTAGACATGTTACTGGTGAACTTGCACGTGCTATGGATGATGCTATAGGTGTAGTTTCTGCTACTATAGAAGATGGCCAAGTTGTAATTGGTGGTGGAGCACCTGAAATAGAGCTTTCAAGAAGACTTCGTTCATACAGTGAATCTGTTAGTGGTAAAGAACAATTAGCTATTAACTCTTTTGCAAGAGCTTTAGAAGTTGTTCCTAGAACTTTAGCTGAAAATGCAGGTTTGGATACTGTTGATATTATTGCAGAACTTATTGGTGCACATGAAAATTCAAATACTATGGGTCTTGATGTTTACAACGGAAAAGTTGTTGATATGTCAGATGAAGTTGTAGAGCCATTAAGAGTTAAAAAACAAGCTATTACTTCTGCAACTGAAGCTGCACAAATGATTATTCGTATTGATGATATGGTAGCTGCAAATGGGGCACTTAATGCTACTGGCTCAGAAGATGATGGTTTAGATCATAGTGGAATTCCTCATGATGCTGAGGGTAATATTACAGGTATGCCTGGTGCTGGTGGAATGGGGCCTATGGGTGGAATGCCTCCAATGATGTAAAACATTATTTTTTTCATTTTTTTATTAATTTTCTATTTATTTTATACATTTTTTTAATTTTTGCACTTTTTTATATAATATAATTATTATATAATATTTTTTCACTTTTTTCATTATTGTTCTGGATAAAAAAAATTTAGAAACATTTATATAAAATCCCTGTTTATAAATAAATTTTTAATGTCCAAGACTATATATAATATATTATAATATATTATGTTATTTTTAATAATATTTTAAAGCTTTTTTATTTATATTTTCATATTCTAATATTTTAATGAATTTTTTTCCAAAGTTGTATTAAATGATTTATTTGTTCTAAATTTTTTATTTTGTTTAAATTATCTGGATTTTATTATTATTAGTGCTTAAAAAACAGTTTTAAATTTTACCTTTCTAAAAATCCTTATTTTTAATATAAATAGTTCAATTTTATGTCAATTTTCAATTATTTTATATTAATATCTCATGTTTTCTTTAATAAACCTAAATTTTTTTATATTTTATATTATTAGATTTATAATTAGATTTAAATAATTTATTCCCATTATTATATTCATAATACATTCTAGTTATTTTCAATAGATTATTCTTATTTTTAATATATCCAATTAATTTTAAGCTTTATTTTTTATAGAAAACTTTTATATATCATTTATTCATATAAATTTATTTGTAATAAATCTTTTGTGAATTTAATAATATTATTCATATAATTTTTAATTTTTTTCACTATCAATTATTAATTTTAAAAATTTTTTTTATAATATTTTTTACCCATATTTATTTATAGTTTTTACAAAAGATTTATTACTTCTTAAAAATAAGGAGGTATTTAATGTCGAAGAAAATGGGATATATTGCCCTTATTGCAGTAGTTTTATTATTTATTTCTATTGGATCTATTTCAGCTACAGATACTGAAAATACTAGTTCAGTTGATTTGTCTAGGGATGATAGTTCTAGTAATATAGCTATTGAAGAAAATAGTGAAATTACTCAAATGAATAGTGAAGATAGCTCTAGTGATGATATAAAATGCGCTACTGCTAATAGTGATTTAAATGATGTTAATAATTTAAATGAAGATAGTGATTCTTTAAAAGAATCTGATAGGAAAAATAAGATTTCTGAAAATGATAATAAAGTAGTTCCTAATGCTACAGTTATTAAAGCTACTAATACTGCTGTTACTGTAAATACAAATCAAAGTTTCACTGTAACATTATATGATAAGAATTCAAATATAAAATTAGCAGGTCAGATTATTAGCTTTAAAATTAATGGTAAAATATATAATAGAACTACTAATTCTAAAGGTGTCGCTTCTTTAAAATTTACTAATTTAAGTCCTGGAGCATATCCGATTACTTTTACTTATGCAGGAAATAATTATTATAAAGCTTCTTCTGGTAAATCTACTCTTACTGTTAATAAAATTGTCAGTAAAATTTCAGCATATGATTTTAGACAAAATTATGGTGATAATAAATATTATACTATTAGATTATACAGTGAATTAGCTAATCAACTTCCAAAAATGCAGGTTACTTTTACAATTAATGGTAAAACTTTCATTAGAACAACAAATAGTAAAGGTAGAGCTAGTATTAAAATTAACTTCAATCCGGGAAGATATATTATTAAAATCAAATTTAAAGGTAATTCTATTTATACAGCTAAAACTGTAAGAAAAAATGTCGTTATTTTTAAAAATAGTACTAAACTAATCCGTCAAACATCTAATAAAATCTATGTTAAGGGGGAAAGGTTTGGTCTTTATCTTAAAGATGTTAAAAGTGTAGCTCTTCCATCTAGGAAGGTTAAAATAAATATTGGTGGTGTTACTTATACTAGAACCACTAATTCCAAGGGTTTTGTTTCTATTCCTCTTACTAAAATTGGTTCATTTAAGGTGATTTATAAATATATTAATGCTACAAATTCATTTATGTCTTCATCTGGTAGTTGTAAGATTAATGTTATAAAAAATAAAACTACATTAGTTGCTAATAATCATAATCTCATTGATGGTGAAAGGGGTATGTTTTCTATAAGATTATTAGATGCTCATAGTAAACCGATTGCTGGAAAAACTATCCTTGCAAGTTTAGAGGGTGTAATCCATCATTTAACTACAAATGATAATGGATATGTATATCTTAATTTTACATTAAAGACTGGTAATTATACAGTTAAATATGCCTATAAAGATATTAACCCAGATCTGTCTAGTTCAGGTTCTAAAACCATAACTGTATGGGCTAATAGAACATATATATCTGGTCCTAATATGGCTATGGTTGAGGGCGTTAGTAAGGATTACTCAGTTACTTTATATAATCAATTCAAAAAGGTTCTTCCAAATAAAGTTATTACTATTACAGTAGATAATAAAACATATTCTGTAAAAACTAATTCAAAGGGTATTGCAACTCAATCTCTTAAATTAAGCAAAGGAAATTATACTATTAAATATGAATTTGCAGGTGATGAGAAATATCCACATGCCAATGGTACTAAAACAATTACAGTTTCTAGTATTACTAATACTTTCGGTGTTTATTTATTTGGAACTAATATGAAAAATATAAATTTAAAATCTGTTTCATCATATCATGTAGGAAATATTTTCTTAAACTATTATGCTATTGAATATTGGGGTTTAAGTGAAGTTAAATCATTTATATCTAAAGCAAATTCTTATGGAATAAAGGTACATATTTGGATGCAATGTTTCTATAATGGTGGATGGGTTAATCCTTCTACTTGTGGAGATTCATATAAGCAGAAAATAATTAATGAAGCTGTATCTTATGCTAAAATCCAAGGAATTGGAGGAATCCATCTTGATTATTTAAGATATCCTGGAACTGCATATCAATATTCAGGAGCTGTAGAGCAGATTACTACATTTACTAAGAATTTGGTTAATGCTGTTAAAGCTGTAGATAAAAACTTAATGATATCTGCTGCTATAATGCCTGAGACCAGTAGTAATGCATATTATTATGGTCAAGATTCTAGTAAACTTGGAAACTATTTGGATGTAATAATGCCTATGGCTTATAAAGGTAACTATGGCCAACCTAGTTCTTGGTTAAAGGAAACTGCTAGTTATTTTGCATCACATTGTGGTAATGCACAAATATGGCTTACCTTACAAAGTTACCGTTCTGATAGTGATGTTACAAAATTAAGTGTAGCTGAGCTTAAGAAGGACTCACAAAATGCATTAGATGGAGGAGCTAAAGGAGTTGTGTTCTTTAGACACCAATATACAAATTATTTTGATATGGATACTTTAATAATCAAATCTGAAAAAACTAGTGATACTGTTACATCAACTCGAGATATCACTTCTGTTTCATTTACTTTATCAGATATTATAAATGCATCAAATACAGTTAAATCTTATTATGTATCTAACTCTAAACTTCCAAATACTGTTAAAATAGGTTCTGTATCAGTTAAAATGTCCGAATACTTATATTATGCTTCACTTGCTATTGTTAATATTAATAATGGTGATTATTCTGATATTGTAGCTCTTACAGATTCAATCATTGAACCAGCTAATCCTAATTTAGGTGATGATATTTCATCTCAATTATTATATAAAGATGGCTATCTTGATTCAGCTAATAGGACATATAAATTTATATTAAATTATTTACAAGGACCTAATTATTCTACCACCACAGTTGGAAAAGTTGCGTTTACACAACTGGTTGAGGCATTTGCTCGCGTAATTTCTTATTACGGTGAAAATACTGCTTTACCAAATTATGTGGCTATTAATACAGTTTTAACTTCAAGTTCAAGTACTGGTGGAGCTGACACTTCATCTATAACTTCTCTTGCTCTTAGTTTAACTAAAAATTTGAGTTCTGAGTATTCTAAAGCAGTAACATTATTTAATTGGGTTAGGGATAATGTAAAATATAGTTATTACTATAATTCACAACAAGGTGCGGTTAAAACTTTAAAACTTAAATCAGGTAATTGTTGTGATCAGTCTAATTTATATGTCTCTTTATGTCGTGTTATAAACATTACAGTACGTTATGTTCATGGAAATTGTCATTTTTCTGATGGTTGGTATGGACATGTTTGGACTGAAGTATATGTAAATGGTAAATGGTATAGTGCTGATCCAATTTCATCTAGAAATACTTTTGGAACTATTAATAACTGGAATACTAATACTGTAACTATTTATAATAGATATACTAATTTACCATTCTAGTTATAAATGAGGTTTTTAACCTCTTATATTATTTTTTTTTAATTTTTTCTATTTTTTAATTATTTTTTTCTAAACAAATGATTATGTTTTTGTATTTTAATAAATATTAATATTTTTTTTTAAAATCAATTTAAAAGAATTATTTTATAAAAAAACCCACTATATTATCTTATTTTCCTTATGTTTTGTTTTAATAATTTTATTTAGATTTAAAATAAGCCAAATATTAAAATATTTCATATTATCTAGCATATCATTATTATATCATATATTATATAATCAATCTTTATAATATTCAAATGCTCTTTTTTTATGGGTATGATAAATTAATTTAAGCATTTATATTGTTTTTATTAATTTTTAATTTGATTTTCATTGTTTTTAATAAATACTATAAAATTTAAGGTTTATTTTATAAACCATACTTTTATATACAATTTAAGAACATAATTTATATCGTAATAAATCTTTTGTGATAGGATTTTATATTATTCTGTTTTTTGCATATATTTTCTTTTTACAGAAGATTTATTATCTCAATAATCAAGGAGGTTTTTAATGTCGAAAAAATTGGGATATGTTACCTTTATTGCAGTACTTCTTGTATTGTTAAGTATTGGTTGTATTAGTGCAACTGATGTTGTTGATACAGATTCATCTAGTGTATCTGATTTATCAAGTAATATGGCTGTAGATACTGTTTCAGATTCTGCTAGTCTCTGTGAAGATACTCGTATAGATTTAAATGATCATGATGATAGTGCTGTAATGGGAGATAGTAGTTCTTCTAGTGTTTTAAATACAAATTCTCAAAAGAATACTACTGAAATTAAAGGGTCTGATGCTAAAATCACTACAAAATCTGGTGATAAATTCACTGTTACATTATATGATAATGTATCTAATTTAAAATTAGGCGGTCAAATTATTACCTTTACAGTTAATGGCAAATCCTTTAATAGAACTACTGATAAAAATGGTATGGCTAGTTTAAATATTAATTTAAAAGCTGGCAAATATCCAATTACTTACTGTTTTGCAGGAAATGATTATTTTGATAGTTCTTCTGGTAAAGCAACTATTAATGTAGTAAAAATGAATACTAAAATTACTGCAAGTAATATGGTTATGGTTTATTCAAATAAAACTAAATATTTACTTAGATTATTAGATGCTAAAAATAATCCTTTAGCAGGTAAAATGGTTTCTGTTAAAATAAATGGTATTATATATAAACTTACTACTAATGCTAATGGATATGCAGCTAGAACAATTAATTTGCCTGTAGGTGCTTATAATGTTCTTATCCAATATGCTGGAGATAATTATTATAATGGTGCTAGTAAATCTAGTAAAATAACTGTAAATAAAATTACAACTAAAATTTCAGCAGCAGACTTTAGGCAAAATTATGGAGATAATCATTATTATACAGTTAGATTATACAGTAATTTAGCTGATAAATTAGCAAATAGTAAAATTTCATTTATTATTAATGGAAAAACATATGTAAAAACTACAAATAACAAAGGTAGAACATCTTTAAAAATTAAATTGAACCCTAATATTTATACAATTAAAATTAAATTTAAAGGTAATTCTAATTATGCAGCTAAAACAGTTACTAAAAAATTAGTTGTTTATAATAATAAAACAAAACTTTCATTAGAAAAGGCAAGTAACATTTTCCTTAAAGGTGAATCCTTTGGTGTTTATTTAAAAGATAAAAATAATATACCAATTGCTGATAAAAAAGTTAAAATTACTATAGGTGGTAAAACTTATACTAGAACAACTAATGCAAAAGGTTTAGTTATTTTAGCTTTAGGTGTTAATCAAGGAACCTATAATGTTAATATAAAACATATTAATACAACAAATTCACGTATGTCTTCTTCATTATCTTGTAAAATTAATGTTATTAAAAATGTAACTTATTTTACTGCAAATAATAAGAAAGTAATTTCAGATTCAAAAAATAATTTTGGAATTATATTATTGGACGTCTGGAAAAAGCCTATGGCTGGAGAAAATGTTACTTTTACCTTAAATGGTGTTAGTACTGTTAGAACAACAAATGAAAATGGTTATGCTTACCTTCCATATCAATTATCTACAGGAACTTATAATATTACTTATTCATACACTAATAAAATTGCAGATTTATGTAATAAAGGTACAAAAACCATTAGTGTTTATACTAATAAGACCTATATTTACGGTTCTAATATGGAAATGTTAGTAAATTCTTCTAAAGTTTATTCAGTTACTTTAAAAGATCAATTTGGTAATGTATTACCTAATAAAACAGTTACTTTTACTATAAATGGTAGAGAATATAATGTAACCACTAATAGTAAAGGAGTTGCAAGTAGGTCTTTCATATTACCTAGTGTAAGGAATTATACATTGTCTTATTCATTTGCAGGTGATAATCAATATCCATCTGTCAGTGGACAATCTGAACTTTTAGTTTATAAAGATCCTACTTCATTCAGTATTAGTCAAATTGTTGAAGCTTCAAGGACAATTGCAGCTTATTATAAGGCTAATGGTACACTTCCAACTAAAGTAACAATTTTGAATAAAAATGTCACTATGGCTGAATACTTGTATTATGCAAGCCATGCAATTACAAACATTAGGGAAGGTAAACTTTCAGATATTGATATAGTTAAAGGATTAAGTGAACCTGGAAATCCTACTGGAGATTCTATAAAAAGCAATATAACTTTAAATGGATATGTTGATTCTGCTAATAGAACCTATAAATGGATTTTAGAAAATAAACAAGGTCCTAATTTCTCAACTACAACTGTTGGTAAAATTCCTTATGATTGTTTAATTGATACATTTTCACGTGTTTTAGTTTCATATGGAGATAATCAAAAATTACCATCTAGTATACTTGTAGATACTGGAGACTCTGGTGGTCAACCAATTGCTACTTCTATTAAAAAATTAGCTCATAGTTTAACTGATGGTTTAACATCAGAATATAATAAAGCTAAAGTTTTATTCAATTGGGTAAGGGATAATATTAAATATAGTTATTATTGTAACTCTCTTCAAGGTGCTGAAAAAACCTTGAAACTTAGAAGTGGTAATTGTTGTGATCAAAGTAACCTTTATGTTGCTTTATGTAGAACTATAGGTCTTACAGTAAGATATGTACATGGTTACTGTTACTTCCCTCTTGACGGTACATGGTATGGTCATGTATGGACTGAAGTAAAAATTAATGGTAAATGGTATAGTGCAGATTGTGTTTCTGTTAGAAACTCATTTGGTACAATTGTAAATTGGGATACTAAAACTGCTACTATTTATAATAGATACACTAATTTGCCGTTCTAGATAAAATTTAAACATTAAGAGGTTTTTCCTCTTAGTTTTTTTACTTTTTATTAATCTTATTTTAATTCCTTTTCTTTTGATTTCATTTATTTTTTTTATATTTAGATTATTTAATCAATCTCATACACATATATTTCTATAATCAATAAATTTTTATTGATTTTGTTTATTTTAATTGATTTTATAATTGACTAAATAGAATTAATTTTTTTTCTTTTAATATTATTAAGGGGTTTTTTCTTTAAAATCCTTGAATTTTTTTAAGATTTTTCCTTTTGAAAAATAGATTATCTAAAATAATAATATTTTTATGGTTTTTTTTTAAAAATAAGTAAATTAATTAAATTTCTTTATATTATAATTTTAATGATAACTATGGGTATTATAGTTATTATTTAATGGAAAATTAGTTATTTTTATTATTTTACCTATTAATTAAACTTATTTTTATAGGAATAAGCATTAAAAATTGGATTTGCTTATTATAATCTCTCCAGTTATCATATACTATTAAATAGTTTTATATCTTATGATATATTTTTTTATAATATTT
>NZ_CAJOKH010000046.1 GCF_905235195.1 uncultured Methanobrevibacter sp.
CACCATTAAAAACAGACCAACAAAAACTAAAAATCAACAAAAAAGAAGAGCAAATATCACTCTTAAAATTTTGCTCTATCTAGCACCCTATTTATTTTATTATTAATTTTTTTTACATTTTTTAAATACTCTTTTTTTAAAGTATTTATTTCATCTTAATATTTCTTTATTTATTTTTTATATAAAAAATAAAATAAATAGAATAAATTTATTATTCTATTTTAATTTAAAGTTATATTTTGGCTGTAGAATGGTTCATTACTTGACGCATCTTTTTTTAAAATGACTTCTGCAGTATATGGTTTTTCTTTTTCCATATAAAATCCGTCAAATTGATATGTTTTTCCTTCTTCAACATTGCTTACATCTAAAGGATAAGTTCTTGTTAAAACCTTTCCATTCTCATCTAAAAATATCATTTCCATAGATATATAATCAATCGTTTTATTAAAATGAATATCTCCTTTTACATTACCATCATAATAACCATAAGATAATTCAATTGAATTATCTACATTGTCTATACTTACACTATCTGATAATGCATTTTCTTCTGAAATATTCAAACCTGCCATTACCATTATTATTATGAATATTATTAATACAGTAGCAACTGGTAAAGCGTACATTATTTTATTATCTACATTTAATTTTTTTGTTATAAAAATAGATAATATTCCAGATATTATAAATATTATACCTCCGATTAAAGCCATATTTCCTAAAAAGAACATCATTAAAATACCAGTAAGTATAAATTGGATGCCTGCGATGAAATATTCTTTTTTAAAGTGGTAGAGATATATACCTAAGCATCCTCCAAGTATTGCACTAGTCATTTCACATACAATATTTTCCCATCCTATTAGTGTAGGGCAGTTTAAACCTTCTATAATACCGATAAAAACACCAATTACTCCTAATACTAAAGGAAGTAGCAATGTTTTATTATCAGAATTCATATTTTCATTATTTTTAGAAGTTTGTTGTTTTTTATCTAATTCTTTTTTATCTTTTGAATTATTTTCAGAATCTTCTAAGTTTTTACCACAGGATTTGCAGAATTTATCCTCATCTGAATTTTCTTTTCCACATTCCGGACAGAAAACCATTATTATCACTCCATCATTATTTTTCTTCTTATAAGATTAATAAAATTTCTTTAATGATATATTTATCTAATTATTCCAATATTAACCATATTATCAAGAATAATCACTAATATAAATATTCATATATATTTTTAAATTTTTTTTTAATCTTTAAGTTTTAAAAAAAGGGTGAAAAGATAATATTTCATTCATATGATTTAGGACTATATGTAATATTTAAACAGTATTTATCCATTAAATGATTTTATAGAACTTCCAAAGCCATATATAAAATATCATGTCGAATATAAAATACTTTTATATAGTCTATATAAAATAAGAAAAAATTAGTATTTTCTTTTTATACATATGCACCCTCATAAATATTATCTGTATTATTAGTAATATAAAGATTTTTAAAAATTTAATAAAATATAACGATGATGTATGGAATTTTATATATATATTAAAGATTTAAAATTATAATATTAAATAAAAATCTTTTAGATATCTATTTAAATCAAGAATTTTAAAAGATATTCCTAAGTTTTAGGTGGTGATAATTTGAAAGGAATTATAGGGGCTATTGCAGGGGATATTATAGGTTCTCCTTATGAATTTGATCCTATTAAAACAAAAGAATTTTCTCTTTTTAGTAAAAGATCCATATTCACTGATGATACTGTAATGACATTAGCTATTGCAGATTGGTTAATTGAGGATAAAACATCTAAAAATGTCTTAATTCAAAAATTGAAATATTATGGTCAATTATATCCTAATGCGGGATATGGTGGAATGTTTAAAGAGTGGGTACAATCAGATAATCCTTCACCTTATGGTAGTTGGGCTAATGGTTCTGCAATGAGGGTTTCTCCAGTTGCATGGGTTGGTCAAACACTTGAGGAAGTAGAGTCTTTAGCAAAATTATCTGCTGAGGTAACTCATAATCATCCTGAAGCTATTAAAGGAGCTCTTGCAGTTGCTGATGCAATATATTTAGCAAGAATTAATAGTTCCAAGGAAGAAATTAAAAAACATATTGAGTTAAGATATAATTATAATTTATCATATTCCCTTGAGGATATTAGACCTACTTATAGCTTTAATGTTTCATGTGAGGGAAGTGTTCCTGAGGCAATTATCTGTTTTTTAAATGGTGAAAATTTTGAAGATACTATTAGAAACGCTGTTTCATTAGGTGGTGATGCTGATACTCAGGCGGCTATTGCTGGAAGTATTGCAGCTGCATTCTGGGAAGTTCCAAAGGAAATTCATTATAAATCAATTCATAGATTGGATTACACACTTTTAAATACACTAATTAATTTTGAAAATGAGTTTTTAGATTAACAATCAATTTTCCATTTTTTTTCTTTTTTTCTTTTTAATGTATACTTATTAAAAAATTAATAGTAATTTTAAACAAGTTAATTTTTAAAAATGAAAAAATTATTTTTTAATATTTCTATTTGATTGCTTTAATTATTTTATTTTATTTTATTTTAATATCGGGTATTTGTTTCTATTTTTTGAAAGTTCTAAGTATTTCAAATTTATTTAATAATTTAATTCAATTGTAATAACATAATTTTAAATATTTGGTTAAATAAAATTATACTATATTTAAATAATTTTTTAGTTTACTTAATTAATTCTTCATTTTGGTTGGTAGATAAAGATTTTAATAAAACACCATTACTTGAAAGGTAATGGATTGGTGATGATTTAATCAATATTAATGGAAGTGAGTTTATGAAATTTGATTTGGAAAAAATCATAATATTTGTTTCATTTATTACATCATTCTTTGCTGTATTTTTATCAAATGGTATTATTATTGGAGTACCGGCTATTGCAAAAGAATTTGCAATGAATAATGTTATACAAAATTGGGTGCCAACAATATTTTTCCTTGCTGTTGCAGTTTTCACAGTTCCTGCAGGACAAATATCCGGTAAATTTGGGGTGAAAAAATCTTTACTTGGAGGACTTATTCTTTATGCACTGACTTCTATTGGAGCAGTATTTTCATTTTCTACAGAATCATTTTTGTTTTGCCGTATACTTCAAGGGATAGGAGTTGCATTTATAAATGTATCTGCAATGGCTATGGTTGTACAGGCTATTAAACCTCAAAATAGGGGTAAAGGCGTAGGATTTACAGTAACTGGTGTTTATCTTGCAACTTCATTATCTCCTGTAATTTGTGGATTATTAGTTTATAATCTTGGTTGGAGATCTATGTTCTACTTTGTAATTCCATTTTTAGTCTTGTGTATTATTCTTTTAGTCTGGAAAATACCTAAAGAATGGAAAACATATGATGATGATAAGATTGATAAGTTAGGTTCTATTTTATATGCAATAGGTATTTTACTTTTTATTTATGGTTTTACAACTTTAACAACAAGTAATGGTTTAATTTTAACTGTTCTTGGATTAATTATTTTAAGTATTTTTGGAGTATATGAGCTTAGGGAAAAATCTCCTGTATTTAATATGCATTTATTTAAAAATAAAAAATTCACATCTTCTAATATTGCAGCTTTATGTAGTTATATTGCGGTAATGGTAGTTACAACTATATTAAATTATCATTTCCAATATGTTAGAGGATGGGATGCTCAAAAAGCAGGAATGATATTGATTATTACTCCAATTATTATGGCAATTATGGCTCCAAATGCAGGTAAACTTTCAGATAGAATACATCCTCAAAAATTAGCAGCTATTGGTATGTCTATTGCTACTGTGGCTCTTGCAATATTAACATTTTTAGATGAAAATACTCCATTATATTTTGTTATACTGGCAATGATTTTACAGGGTATTGGAATGGGATTATTCTCTAGTCCAAATATGAATGCAATTATGAGCTCTGTTCCGCCAAAAGATGCTCCAATTGCATCTGCTTCTCAGGCAACTATGAGAACTATTGGTCAGACAATGAGTTTAGGTCTACTTACCCTTGTATTTGCATGGATAATGGGTACTCTTCCACTTGCACATAAATATTCAGCTATGATACTCCAATCATCTCATATTATTTGTGGAATAAGTACAGTTGCATGTATAATTGCAATATTTGCTTCACTTGTAGGTGTAAAATCTAAAGATAAATTTAATATTGATAGACCAAGTTAAATTATATTAAAATAAAAAATCATCGAATTTTTAATTTTTTTTAGGTTTTTAGGTTTTTAAATTTTTAAGATTATGGTGTAGAGATGAAAAAAGTAAAAATCACTGTTATAAGAAAAGTAAGACATGATGATTTAATTGAAAAGTATGAAAATCCATTAGAACGTGAATGTGATGTGGAAGAAGGAGAAATTTTTATTGCTAATGGGTGGGTAAAACCTTCTAGTTTCTGTGATAGTGCATGGGTAAGTATATCTCCATTTGTTATGGCTTTAGCCAATGGTGCCAGTGATTTTTATGATGGTTGGATGAAAAATAAAAAATCAGCAATGATATCATGTAATGATGGATTTAGACCTGTAAGCTTTTTGCTTGAGACAATGGATGAAGATGCTGATTAATCTTATTTTGCATCTATAGCTTTATTTTAATTAAATATTGTTTATTCAATTTTCCTAATTAATACAGAGGTATTATTTGTTTTTCCACTAGGAAAAAGCGTAATCTCTTTATGAAAACCCCTTGTGTCTTTATCAAGAACTGGAGAATATAATAGGGCTCTCATACCAGTATATGTTCTATAAATAACTGGCGTATTTTTATCAACATATTCCCAAATATTTGAAAATACTCTCTCTTTAGGTTCTGCAAGAGCTGCAACCATTAAAATGTCATAATCTAATTTTTCAATAGTGGTTTCATCTCCAACAATAATTTCAATTTCTTCATCAAAATTTAATCTTTTTAAAACTTTTCTTGATAATTCTGCCACTTCTGGATTTTGTTCTATTCCTATACAATTACAGGCAAATACTTTGTTAAACATTATTAAAGTTAATGGAAGTGGGCCTGATCCTAAAAATACAAAGGTTTTATCTCTATTGAACTTAGCTAATTGACTTTCGTTTTCAATTAAACCTATATAACGGTTATAAAATTGGAAGGAATCTAATGTTTCAGTGGGATTATCTGATTCTAATATTTTTAATGCGTTTTCTGTTTCAAGCCTTGCACCAACATATACATAAAATTTTCTAATTAATTTCAATGTTTTATTCATTTTCTCATCGTCGAGAATATGTTTTGCTGAATCAAAATCTATTGTTTTATCATGGGCAATTATTTCTACTTCATCTAATATTTCAATAATCTCATCAATATTAACATCATCTAGTGCAGAATCCCCATATTTTTCTAAATTTCCATAACTATATAATTTATTTCCTATTTCTTCAAGTTTTCCCCAATATTTATAACAGCTCATTTTATCCCCTAATAAATTTTTTTATAATTTTCAATGTGTTTATTTTATTAAAATTTTTAAGTATACTATAATTTATATTAAAGTTTATTTGATATAAAATTTTATCTAAATTATTTTAAGTAAAATTTAACATTAAATAAAAAATTCATATCTTTAATAGCTCAAAACACATCTACACTTAAAAAGAATAAAAATAAGAAAAACAATTTATTTAGAGATTTATTCTTTTTGGTGGTGAGGAATAAACATTATTATACATAACTTTATTAGTTATTAGATATGTAAATATAATAATATTTATTGGGTATTTAATAGGAGAGGAGGATTTTTTTTAGAAATTGGGGAAAGGACATGAATATATTTGCTTAAAATCATTATGGTTTTGTATAGAAATATATTTATCAAATTAAAAAATATTTAATATTTAACTAAATTTAATGCAATCGTTTAATTAGATTTTAATAAAACCTATTCCTGACTTCTTTTTAAATGAGGACTAAAAATATATTTATTAGTATATTACTAGTTCTTTTATTAACTCTTTATACTTTTTCTTTTGTTAAACCATATGCTAATATAAAATTAAAGGAGAATGATTTAAAAATGGTTGATGTAAAAATTTATGTGATGACCCACAAAAAATATAATCTTTTAGACAATGACCTTTACACACCATTATTTGTAGGTGCTGAAGGTAAAGAAGAGACATTCGGTTATCTAAGAGATGATGTAGGAGATAATATTTCTTCAAAAAATTCCAATTATTCGGAAATCACAGGATTATACTGGATTTGGAAAATTCAACAGCAGATATCTTGGGATTAAATCATTATAAACGATATTTTAAAAAAGGGGCCCTAGGTACTGGAGATTATCTTGATAAAGAAACTATTATTAAGGATTTAGAAGATCATGATATAATATTGAATAGGCGTAAGCAATTCTTAAAAAACTGGGATTTATTTCAAAATTTTGTATCCGAGCAGGATTTGATAACTTCCTGTGAAGTGATTAAGGAAAAATTTCCAGAATATTATGATGATTATCTTAAGATGTTAAATGAAAGATACTTATATTCTTACTGTGTGTTTGTAGCTAGAAAGGAGACTGTTGATGAATATTGTTCATGGTTATTTGAGTATTTGCAAGAATTAGAAAATGTTTTAGATGTGCAAAATAGAGAAATTGGTTATTTTGCAGAACTTGCCCTTGGTCTTTATGCTATTCATAATAATTTAAAAATTAAAAACCATTGTCTTGAGTTTAGAAATTTAGATATAGGCTTTTACACTGATGTTGACTTTCCTTTATGGAAATCACAGCAAAAACGTAGAATTAATTTTTCATTTTTAATAAATTTAGGTAGTAAATCCCATTTTGTATCAATTACTGTAATCTTACTATTTAAAATTATTTTTTCCATACAAAATTTGTTTAAACGCAAATAACCAAATACTTTTAATTTTAATATTTTTAAAATTTTTTATATTTTTTTAATTTAATAATTTTATAAACTTATATTTTTAGTTTTTTTTATCTTTATTTAAATTCCATTTAATTTTTCATTAAAAAATGTTTAAATTATGTCTTTTTTTAAATACTTAAATAAATTAGCTAATGAAGTTACTAATTCAGCTGCTGGATGCAGAATTTCCTCCGCATAATGCTATTGCAGCTATAGTTATAATAGCAACTACTGCTACAACTCCACCAATTATAATATTTTTTCATTATTACTTGTTAATTGATTAAAAATAGGTTTTGTTGAAATAATATTTTCATTAACATAAAGAATTAATACAGAAAATAGAATTTTAAAAAATAGTTTGAAAAAATCCAATAGGATTTCTTCAAAGTAAAAAATTAATTATTTTAAAATTATTTAAAAAGTTAAATTAGGAGGTAATTGGACTAAGATTATTGTCTTTATTAAAACCATTTAATAGTTTAGTTAAATCAGAGTCACTAACATTACTACCGTCTTTTGCAAATACTATTACAATAAATTCTTCTCCATCACTTTTGACAATTTCTGAAATACCATGTGTTGATTTATCCATATCTTTAAAATGGGAAGTATTATCACTGTTTGATGTAAGTTGCATATCCTCATCAGCACTTATATATTCTCTTCCATCATCATGGATAATATTTTCATATATATCGTCATTATCTGCATCGTCAATTATATCATCATCTACATTTTTATATATACCAATTCCTGAGTCTTGATTTTTATTTAAATATAAAGAATAATAATTTCCTTTATATACACTTTCATATGATTTATCTACAGTAAAATCATTTACACTTTTTGCAGCATAAGCAGTACTAATTAACATTAAGGAAATTAGTACAATTAAAAATACTTTCTTAACATTCATTTTTTACCATCCTTTTTTTTATTTGAGGTCTTCGTCAAATGTTTAAAACTTATTTTTAAAATCAATTTAATCCTTTATTTTAAAAATAAAGAAAGAATTAATCAAAAATATAGTTAACAAACATTTTTGAAATTTTTAAGTAATTTAAATATTCTTTTAATACCTTCAGCCATTATTGCTAAAAGTGCAAGAACTAAAAGTCCAATAGGGGTACTTTTTTATATAAGTCGTTTGAAACATATTTTTCTTTAGCAGTATTATTTGAATTATTTTCTTTAGACTATTTTTTCCTACATTATTTTTTTCTTTTTCAAAACACTCTCTAGGAGTAGTACTATTGGTATCACTTGTTATATTAGTTGATGTTACTTTTTTACCAGTATTTATTAAAAAATATTATTTAATTAAGAAAATTCATATCTGCTAATTCTTAATCATACATATATTTTTTTTTTTAAATATATTTTATGTTCAATTATTTGATGTCACTTTCAAAAACTTAAGTGATTTGATTTTTATAAAATTTTTGTTGTGAGATTTATATCTCTTCTAAATGTTCTTTATTTTAAATTTAAAAGTAGTAAAGTTAATATATAAGTTGAAGCTAATATATTTATATGAAAAGAAGAAATATAATGGCTTCAAATAGAAGTATATTCGATAAACATAGGCTTTTTTAAGCTTCTCAGGATCTATTTTAATGGGGTTATGTGAATGTGCAGAATATCCTATGGAAAAATCTGAAATGGTAAATTATTCTATGGATTTGCAGGAGGTATTGGTGGAACATTTGATGAAGGTACATGTGGTGCTCTAACTGGTGCTTTAATTGAAGATGGCTTAGTTGTAGATAATCCCACAATTATTAAATCTAATGTTAAAAAAATTTTTAACTTATTTAAAGAAGAGTATGGTAGCGTTTGCTGTGGCAAGATAACATAATGGGCAATATATGTCTCAATGTATTGATTGCTGTGTTTTTATTGCAAATAAACTTGCAGATTTATGGAAAAAGTAAAAAATTTAAACTAGAAATTTATATTTATGAATTGGTTAATATGCACTATATAAAAGCTAAAACTATTTTATCCAAAAACAATGGGATGAACTTGTATAGAGGTTGTAGTCATGGCTGTATCTACTGTGATTCTCGAAGTAAAATATATGGAATGGACCATGACTTTTTAGATATTGAAGTTAAAGAAAATGCAGTAGAACTTCTTAAAGCCGAACTTAAAAAAAGACCTAAAGCTATGATTGGAACAGGTTCAATGACAGATCCATATATTCCTCTTGAAAAGGAATTAAATTATATGGGAAAGGTTTTAAAATTAATATTAAATTATGGTTTTGGTTTTACATGTATCACAAAATCAGATTTAATTTTAAGAGATTTAAATCTACTAAAAAAGATTAATGAAAAAACAAAAGTTGTTGTACAGATGACTATTACAAGTCATAATG
The DNA here is from genome assembly GCF_905235195.1 of uncultured Methanobrevibacter sp. GTDB lineage: Archaea > Methanobacteriota > Methanobacteria > Methanobacteriales > Methanobacteriaceae > Methanarmilla. The sequence goes on from NZ_CAJOKH010000046.1 coordinate 9,348, forward strand.
ATGAATTATCTAAGATTTTAGAACCTAATGTATGTGTCACATCAAAGAGAATTGAAGCTCTAGAAAAATTAAATAAAGAGAATATACCTACAGTTGTATGGTTAACCCCCATATTGCCCTATATTAATGATAATGAAGAAAACATCAATAAAATTATAGATGCTTGTATTAAAACAAATGTTAAAGGAATAATATGCTTTAATATGGGTCTAACACTAAGAGTAGGTAACCGTGAATATTTTTATAGTCAATTAGATAAACATTTCCCATCACTAAAAGAAAAATACATTAATAAATTTGGAAATAGATATGTAATCCAAAGCCCAAATAATAGAACTTTAATGGGTCTGTTTAAAAAACGAACAAATGAAAACAATATTTTAAACAAACCTGATGAAATATTTAATTATTTAAGGAAATTCCCTGAAAAAACATACCAAACTACATTATTTTAAAAATCCATTGGTTTTAACATTATGCCTTATTAAATTAGGTTTCAATGTATTTATCTAAATATTATTAAGTATCCTTACTATAGATCCAATTATTAATGCATATATATTGTACATTCACGAACACCTGTAATATATCCTAAAAAGATAAATAATAAGATTGTAACAAGGGTAATATTAATAAATGGTTTTACTTGTCCGAATTCTTTTTTTTTGAAATTGCAACTATTACTCCATCTGGAGGTAAATAGACAATTTTTGTTTTATTTCAAGTAACACACCAAAAGCAATTACAATACAACATAAAAGTAATACTAATATTTGGTTGATATAGTTTTCAGGATGTATAAATCCAATTAAACTTAATGAGAAATCTATAAATCCTGAGAATATTGTTCCAATAAGTATCTATAATAATTGTCTTTCTTTCAAAATCTTTTTTAAGTATAAGTATTTGGATTAAAATACAAATAAAATTAAAGATTAAACAACGGCATAACACTTAGTTTAGAAATTATACTTGATACATAGGGAAGACAATTAAAGTAATGGTCCTTAAATTAGATTTAATTGATATATAATATATATTTATAATTCATTAGGTATAAACTTTTGGTAATAAACTATAATAAGAATCTAATTAGAGATTTTCCAAACATATTATATGATATAAATCCCGAATTAGATGATAAAATTTATGATATATTCATGTAATAAACTTTGATAGCGAAAATCTTGAATTTTATCATGACATGCAAAAAGATGAGAGTAAATGTATTTTAAATTAAATACTTTTTATTTTTAATTCTTTTTTAAATTTATTAAAATATTTAAGGGTTTTAATATAAGTTTTAGTTTATTTCAAATAGTTTAAGGTTTTTTAATACGTTTATTTATATATTTTAATAGTTAAAGGTTTAAATAATTTTTAAAATATTAATTAGAATAGTATATTTAATAAAATAAAAAGTTTAAAAGTTTATTTAAAATAAACTTTTAGTATTTATTCATTTGGTTTAGGTAGTAATGGTATAAGTGCTTCAGCTAATTTACTAAGTGGCATAGTTTGTATCCATACTTTTCCAGGACCAGTTACTTTTGTGAAAAATAGTCCTTCTCCAAATAATATGTTTTTTGCACCTTTAACCCTTTCAATATCAAAGTCAACACTTTCATCCATTGCTGCAATATGTCCAGGGTCTAATAATATTGTTTCTCCTTCTTCTAAATCTTTTTCAATTACTTCTCCATCAATTTCTAAAAATACTACTCCTTTGCCTGAGAATTTTTGAAGAATAAAACCTTCGCCACCGAATATTCCTGCTCCGAGCTTATCCTTAAAGTATATATCAACATCAATGCTATTTTCTGCAGCTAAAAATGCATTTTTCTGACCAATAATAGTTTTGGATTCATTTAATTCAAAAGGTATAATTTTTCCAGGAGTACATGCTGAAAATCCTATTTGTTCATTATCATTTTCTGCTGTAAAGTAATTTAAGAATATTGTATCTCCTGATAGGGCTCTTCCAATTCCTTTTAAGAGACCTCCTCCAGTATTGGTCTCCATGTTCATACCAGAGGTCATAAATGCCATTGCACCAGTTTCATTTTTCATAGTTTCTCCTTGTTTTAATGTACAAATTACCATAGGAAAAGACCCACCAGTTATTTCATATTCCATTATATCACCTAAAATTTTATATAAATCTATAAAGTTTCTTATATTATATATGTTTTTTGTTTTTATTATTAGAGTATTCCAATTTTTTTAATATTTTATTAAATATTTTTCTATAATTGAAAAATCTAAAAATTGATTAAAGAGTATCTATTAGATTAAATAAATTATATTAGTTAATATTATTGCTTTATTATTTTTATATTGATTTATAAAATTACTTAATTTTAGTTTAAATATTTAATTTTTTCATTAATATGAGTAATTTATAAATTATAAACTGTTTTGCA
>NZ_CAJOKH010000047.1 GCF_905235195.1 uncultured Methanobrevibacter sp.
AAATTGTATTTTTACAAACTATCCCATAGGGACATGACAACTAATAAAAATAAGAGAATCATGTTGAATTTTATTCGAAAAAATTCAGACCCCTAAAAAGGTTTTATCAAAAACAATAGCAGTAGAAAAAGTATTAATCAAATAACCTAAACCCAAGGGCCAATATCTTTTTTTGTATAAATGGATTAATAATTGAAAGAACTTTTACTAAAGAAAAATTTTATATTGAAAATTAATCTAATAGTTAATAATGAAAAAAGAAGTTGAAGATAAATGGGTAATGATTCTTGGATGCTTATTGTTATTTTGTGTTCAGTTCATAGTTAATATGGTTACAGTAGCGTTGCCAACAATTTCATTAGATTTAGATTTATCTGTTAAAATGGTAAATGCTATTAATCTAATTTTTTTAATAACATCTGTATCTTTAATGATGCCTTTGGGCAAATATGTAATTAAATATGGGATTGGAAAATCTCTAAAAATTAGTATAATATTAATGATTGCAGGATTATTACTTTCAGCTTTTTCAACAGATATTAATACTCTCCTTTTTTCACGAATTATTCAAGGAATTGCAACAGCAACCATTAATGGGTCAATATATGTCCTTTTTACAATAGAGCTTCCTCCAAACAGGTTAGGTTATGATTTAGGAATTATGGGATCTTGTGGATATATTGGATTATGTTTATCAAATACCGTATCAGGAATAATTGTTTATTACATATCATGGAGAGCTGTTTTCCTAGTATTAATTCCAATATACATCATTTCACTATTTATTTTAATTAAAATAGATGATGAATGGCATATTAGCGGTGATAATGGAATAGACCATATAGGTTCCATTATTTATGTTCTTTTTATGGGATTATTATTATACGGCATTGAACAATTGGATAGTAAAAACATTTTCATATTGATTCTATCTATAATTCTTTTAATTATATTTTTCAAATATGAGAAGAATAAAAAAAATCCTGTATGTAATTTAGAACTTTTAAAAAATTTAAAATATGTATTAGGGAATTATTCAGCATTTGTAATGTATTTTATGACATTCATTGCAACATATATTCTGAATCTCTATTTACAAAATGCTTTAGGATATGATGCCCGTCTTACAGGGACATTCTTACTTGCAACCCCTCTTGCAGTAGTATTAATATCTGCATTTGCAGGAAAACTGTCTGATGAAAGAGATGAACGTACAATTTCATCAATTGCTTTAACATTTATTCTAATTAATGTGGTTATACTGTTTTTCATGGATTGTGTACCAGTTTATTTCTTATTGATTGCTTGTGTCCTTCAAGGAATTGGACATGGATTGTTCTCCTCACCAAACAATCGTTTTGTATTAACAAATATAGATCAAAAAGATTTATCCGATGCATCACCAATGTTATCCACAAGTAAAGATGTTGGAAAAGCCATGAGTTTATCATTATTTTCTATAATATGTGGTTTTGTCCTAGGAGGTTCAAATACCCTTGAAACGAATATTCCTTCATTTATAATATCATCCAAAATTATGTTAGGGATAGTCATATGTTTTGGAATTTCTACTATAATATTATTGGTTTTAAGTAGAATTAAAGAGCCTTCCTTTAAAAGTGATTAAATTCTTTTAATATTTCTAATAATAAATTTATCCCTTATTTAAAATAAGTATATTTAGTAAAATAGTGAGTTAAATATAAAATCAATTATTTTACATATTAAGCATGGATTTTAAAAAAAATAGGTTCTAAAAAAAGATATAAATTTTTAGAGAACCCATAATAAAAAAAATAGAATAAAATTTTTTTAAATTATATTTCTGCACCCATTTCTCTAAGTTTTGTAGGGAAATATTCATCAATAACATATTCAAGACCATACTTAGAGAAAGATTGCTGCTCTGCTTTTTTACCAAGCTTAAGCATTTTCTTAATTTCATTTTGCCAGAAATCAGTTTTATAACGAGGATCTTGAGATAATTCTTTAAGCCTCATTACATCAACATCTTTTAATGGGTCTGTTGGAAGATCATATTTAATAATATCAGATGCAGTAACTCCCATAAATTGTGCATCTGGAGTTGCAAGCTCATGATTTACATGTGCAAGTTTTGCACTACCAGAAATAATTACCTGTCCAATATGGAATCCCCAAGGGTCTCCATCGTTACAAATATAAACAGGAAGACCTAATTCTTCATTAACTCTTTTTAAGAATCTTCTTGTAGCACGAGCTGCCTGACCTTTAAGTCCAACAATTAAAGTATTAAATTTATCATATGCATTTTCCTGAACCATACGGTGGAACATACCCATAGTTTCTACTGCAATGACTCTGTCAACATCATAATCTATAAAATCAACATCATCAATTGTAGGTGAGATAGTATAACCTGATTTTCCTGCTCTAAGAGCATTAATCTCAACATCATCATCCATTAAAGTAATGTTACCGTATACAGATGCTCCATCTTCCTCAGGCATTAATCCTAATTCCTCACGAGTAGCACCTAACATAACTTCTAAATCTTCTCCAACAGTGTTAGATTCTTGTTGTGTGTTAAATTCTACACCCCAACCTTCACTAATATAATACATTTCCCTTATAGTAGCGGTTTTTTCTCTTTGAACAAGATCTTTACAGAAGTTAGCTGTACAAACCATTTGGCCTAATTTCCTAATTTGTTTAACATTACCCATAGACCTTCTACTATGCCTATCACCTAAAACATAGTATCTTTTATCAGCATCATAGTGAATATTTCCAGTTCCTCTTGAAGGGACACTTAAAGTAGGAATTTTATTTTTTATAACATCATCAATAATGTCTTGGCCTAAAACTTTTAATTTATTATAAGTATATTCTTTACGTTCTGCTTTAGGCATATGTTTTTTAAGTTCTTTATCAGGCATGTTTATTCACCTTCTTTTTCTTCTTGATTTTTGAGAGCTTCTTTTGCAGCTTTTGCTTCTTTTTTCCTTTTCTGTTCAGCTTCTTCTTTAGCCCTCATTTCAGCTTCATAAATTGCATCGTCTTCAGAAACTGCAAATGATTCACCTTTATCTCTTTTAATATTGGAATTTTCTTCATCTACAGCAAAACCAAGTTCATCAAATTCATCCATAAGAGATTCTTGTTCAAATTCATCCTCTTCTTCTTCAGGAACTTCACCACGTAACTCAGCAATTGACCTTTTTGTAACCTTTTCAAGTACTTTATCATAATTTGGAGCTTGAACCTCACCAAGTTCAGCAGATTGCTCAATAATAACAGGGACTAACTCTTCGAAAACTCTATTTCTGCTTTACTTCTTTGTTTTCTAAGATATCTTTCTACTTTACGAGCAAGTTTCATCATAGACTGTCTAATTTCATGTAAAATTTCTGGCTCAGGTGCAATACTCTGTTTACCAGTAGAGTTATATGGAATTTGAGTAGAAATCATATTTACAAATAATGTTATGGGAGCATTTTCAAAATCTTTTATTCCATAACGTTTCCAATCAATACTTTCTAAAGCCTGAGTAATTGCACAACTACCCTTCTCAAAACTGAGAGGAACCCTATTTGCAAACCTCATAATTTCTGATTTTTTCTGAGCATTAACAATTCGTCCAGCATCTCCACCATAAGCTATACCTGCCTCTATAATGAAAGCGACACCTCCCTTATAGGTTACAGGTTTTCTTGTAATAGTTTCAACTAATTCGGGTTTTAATATTTGCCTAATACCCTTTTCTATTTGCTCATCACCAATCGGAATAAGACCATCAGTTGGAGGAGCCATAAATTTCATGGTTTCAAAACATTTAACAATTGTTTCAGCTTCTTCAAAAGTCATATTTCGTGGACGTTTCTTCATATCAATTCTTGTAAGTTCTTGAATTTCTTCCACTCTTTTTGCAGACATTCTTGAAAGTTCAGATGTTAACATACTTTTATAACTTCTTTTATCTGAATTTTTAGCCATATTTTTAATATCATCTGCACTAACACCTTTTGGATGAGGCAATACTTCTTTTGGAAGTACTGGTACAACATCAGCAGCCCTTTTAAAAATATATTTATGCCCTGTAGGATCTCTAAATGTAATTTTTACATGAGGATTTGCAATCATAGTTCGGCGGATATATTCAAATGCACCTTGTTCAGACATAGAATAATTAACTTCTTTTAAGTGAAGTTCAATACTTACACCAGTACGGTCAACTTCTATTTCATCTTTTTCAAGTAAGTTTCCAACGTTTTTTTCAACATCCATATGGAATTTAAGTTTAACACCTTTAAGTTGACCATCTTTTTTATAACCAGATATAACCCTTGCAGGTTTACCAGTAGTCATTTGTGAAAATAGTACACAACCACTACAACCTAAACCTTGTTGTCCTCTAGATTGAATGTTTCTAAATTTTGAACCTGCAAACATACTACAGTATACTTTCATAATATAGTCTTCAGGAATACCTGGACCATTATCAGAAATTCTTAAAATATAATGTTCTTTATCATTTTCAACTTTTCTTAATTCAACATCAATTTCTGGTAAAATTCCTGCTTCTTCAGCAGCATCTATACTGTTAGTAATTAATTCGTGGAAAACAATAGTTAAAGATGTGATTTTACCAGAAAATCCTAACATTTGCCTATTCTTCCTGAAAAATTCTGCAGGACTTAATTGTTGAAAGTTTTCAAAAAGTTCTGATGCTTGTTGAGCCATATTTTTCCTCCAATTTGACTTTTAAAGAGTAATTTTTAATAAATCTAAATAAAAGTTTTTTATAAACTATTTAAATTAATAATTCACTAAAACAACATAGCCAAAGCTAATATGAATAATATAATATAAAGTGAATATACTTAATTAAATTTAAAATAGTTTTACAATAATAGTAATATATTTAGTAGCTAAACAATATGATTTTAATAAAAAACACAAAAAAATCTTATTATTTTACTACTCATGTATATATATTGAACATATTATATAAAGTTTTCATAATATATTTCATAATCTTACGTTTATAATAAATTTAAATTTAGAAAAAATTTTTTATCATAAGATAAATAAATATTACGAATTTTTTAAATTAAAATTTTCTTATATTATATATGTGCAAATTATTTTAAGCAAATTTAAACATAATAACTAATTTCAAAACTAGTATTTAAATTATTTTACTAAGAGCTTATGAGAACTAATATTTATTTAAATAATTAAAAAAAGTGAAATTAAAATATAAGAACCATCATAATATAAAAATCCTATTAAAAATAGTGTAAATGTTAAATAAAACTTATATATATTTAAAATTAATAAAATAAAAAATTAAAATCAATATACCAGATTTTAATAATTATAATTTTAAGTTATGATAACTAAATCGATTCAAATGAAAAATTATTAAAAGTATATAACTGTAAAAAAAGATCATCAAAATAAAAAAAAATAATAGAAAATAAAAGTTAACTGCTAATCTCGTCCAAGTCACCTCTAAGTTCAATTTCATCCTTTTCAATACCAAGATTTTCCTTAAACTCTTTAACTTTACGCTCTCTTTTTTTATTTTCAAGAAAACCATAGACAGACTTGTGTCTAGAACCATTAAGAAGCATTTCAATAGCTTCTTTAGCAACAACAATATTTTCCATTTTTCCAATTAAGGAAACCGTTTTACCATATATTGCCATATCAACATCCGCCATATCCACAATAATTTCCTTAGTAACTCCCCCTCTTCCAATAATTCTTCCTTTATACCTAGTTAATGCTTTTTTATTTTTACCTACCGCATCAGTTAATTTTATAATTTCAAGATAAACCTCATCATCTTTTAACTTTAATGCAGTTTCAGGATTAAACCCCCGACCTATAGCTTTTATAATATAATTTGTTTTCCAAACACCTAAAGGGTCTTTCATATTTTTTTGAGGGCAAATTTCGATTAAACCTTCTTCACTATTAATTTCAATGATTACATTTAGTGTATCTTCAATAGTTTTTTTAACAGAACCATCCTTACCAATTAAAACTCCTATCCTTTCTTTTGGAATTTTTAGATAATCTGTTTCCGCCATATAATGCACCTCTAAAATTTATCTATAAATAATATTAAATTTAGGAAATCTACTATTTATTAATTTCTAAATATGTTTCTATAATCTTTATATTTAATAGAATATTCTAAAATTTGATTTAAATAGAATAATCTAAAATTTGATTTAAATAGAATAATCTAAAATTTGAAAATTATTAAATTAAAATAATGCATAAAGTTTTAATAATTAATATATTTTTAAAATATGTTTATTTTTTAAAATAAATTTAAAGATATTAAAAAAAAAATTAAAAATAACTTAAAAAAAATTTAAAAAAATAATATACATAAAATTATAAAAAAAGTTCAAAAAATTGAATTGAAAAAAAATGATTAAAAATTTAGATTAAAATTTTATTAAAAAATTGAAAATTAAAAATTAAAAATTAAAAATTGAAAATTAAATCCACTGATAATTATCAAAAAATATTTTAATTAAATTATTAAAAGAATAATATATGTATTTAATAAAATTTTAAAGAATTTTAAAAAAATTAATGAACTAATTTAGTTAATTTGAGAGTGATAAAAAATGAAATCTATAGCTGTTAACGGAATTGGAACAAAGTTGCTGATGCAGTTTCTGCACAAAAAGATATGGAAATTGTTGGAGTATGTAAAACAAAACCTGATTTTGAAGCATTGTGTGCTATAGAAAAAGGTTATGATTTATATATGGCTATACCAGAGAGAGAAAAATTATTTAAAGATGCTGGAATTGAAGTTGCAGGAACTGTTGATGATATGATTGAAGAAGCAGATCTTGTAGTTGATTGTACTCCAGGTAATGTTGGAAAAAGCAATCTTGACAAGTATAAAAAAGCAGGAGTAAAAGCAATCTATCAAGGTGGAGAAGACCATGACCTTACAGGTGTTTCATTCAATTCATTTTCAAATTATGATAATTCATATGGTGTAGATTATGCTCGAGTAGTATCATGTAATACTACAGGCCTTACACGTACATTATTCCCAATAAGCAAAATTGCAGATATTAAAAAGGTCAGAGCAGTAATGGTTAGACGTGGTTCTGACCCAAATGAAGTCAAAAAAGGACCAATTAATGCAATTGTACCTAACCCTCCAAAAGTACCATCCCACCACGGACCTGATGTAAGTACTGTTATGGAAGGTATTAACATTACAACTATGGCACTTCTTGTACCTACCACAATTATGCATGAACACAACATTATGGTAGAAATTGGAAACGATGTTAACCGTGACGATATTATCGATGTTTTGGATAAACGATCTAGGGTCATTCTTGCTGAAGCTAGTATGGGACTTGGTTCTACTGCTGAGCTTATGGAATATGCAAGAGAACTTGGAAGAAGTAGAAATGATTTATATGAAATCCCGGTATGGAAAGAATCTATCAATGTAGTAGATAATGAAATCTTCTATATGCAAGCAGTACATCAAGAATCTGATGTTGTACCTGAAAATGTAGATTGTATCCGTGCAATGCTTGAAATGGAATCTGATAATGAAAAATCCATTACAAAAACTAATGCTGCAATGGGTATTTTATAAAATTAAATTTTAAAATTTAACTTAAATAATTATGAATCGTTATAATTATTATTTTTAATCAAAATCAAGTTATACAAGAATTAAAATAACTATTAACTTTAATTGATAATTTGATTTAGATAATGCTTTTTTTATATTTTTTAATTTATTTAATTTTTAATGAAATCAATTAAAAACTTAGTTTACTGATTATTATTTGAAAACTAATTTATATTAAAAATAAATGAATTAGCTAAACTATAAGTTATAAATTTTTTAATTAACTTTAACTTAAATTTAAGAAATATTGTGATTATATGGATAAAGTAATTTTTGGACCGGCAGGTAAACCAAAAGAGTATAAAGGTAGAGCTTATGAAGCTTGTGGATATTTAAATGAAAGAAGATTATTTGCATATGAATACCAATCAACTCATGGTCTTAGAATAAAAGAAGAAAATGCAGAAAAATTAAAAAAAGATGCTAAATTAAACAAGATTACTGTATCAATGCATTGCCCATATTATATTAATATGTGTTCAAAAGATCAGCAGAAAATTGAAAACTCAATAGAAATTTTATACAAATGTGCCCAAATTGGAGAGCATATGGGAGCATATAGACTTGTTTTCCATCCAGGATATTATTCTGGCAGAACTCATGAAAAATCTCTTGAGATTGCAAAAGAAGCATACAAAAAACTAATAAAAAAATGTGAAGAGAATGGTCTTGAAGATTTTAACTTTGCACCAGAAACCACTGGCAAAAAATCACAACTAGGCCAACTAGATGAAATAATTAATATGTGTGAAAACTTTGAACACTTTGAACCTACAATAGATTTTGCTCATGTTCATGCAAGAGATTGCGGAATATTAAATAAAAAAGAAGATTATAATTTTATATTCTCAAAACTTGAAGACCATTTAAATATTGAAAGATTACATTGTCATTTTACAACCATTGAATATACAGATAAAGGAGAAAAGAAACATCATACCTTAGATGAGAATGAGGAATATGGTCCAAATATTAAAGATTTACTAAAAAATTTAATTGAAAATGGGTGGAATGCAAGTATAATATGTGAAACTCCTAAATTAGATTTAGATGCAATAAAAATGAGAGAGCTATATGAAAGTTTACTTTAAAAATGAACTTAAATTGAAAATTTTATAAAATTTATTAAAATTCTTAAAAAAATGAATATAGAATAAAACAATATCTAAATAAGTGAATAAATAATATATGTATTAAATTTAATTATATCCTAATGGTTAATAAATAAATTATAAAAATATTAATAATGATTAAGCCATATTTAAAAATAATTTAGTTAAATTTATATATTAGAAATTAAAGAAATAGACTTTACTAATAATCCACATTAGATTGTTAGAATTAAAAAAAATTATTTAAAAAAAAATTGAAAGAGTGATTAAATATGAAAACTGAATTACCACTTGCTCCTGTAGGAAGGATCGTTAAAAACGCTGGTGCGGAAAGAGTTAGCGAAGATGCAAAAGCAGTTCTCGCTGAGAAATTAGAAGAATGTGCAGTTTCTATTGCTAAACAAGCTGTAGCTTATGCAAAACATGCTGGTCGTAAAACCATTAAAGCTGAAGATGTCAAATTAGCAAAAGAATCACATTGTAAATGTTAAGTGCATTCTAGTTAATTCTAGTTATCTAGAATTAACTACAAATTTTTCTATTTTGAATTTTTTTATTTAGTTTAATTCAAATACTAATTTTTATAAAAACAATATTTTCAATAGACTAAACTTTTTTTAAACATTATTTATTATAATTTTATTTAAAAAAGTAAAATTATAAATTTTTTTAAAACTTAAACATTTGAAAATATTTAATATTAAATCGTAACATTAATAAATATTGAACATATAATATATTTTTTAAACTTATTTTATAAAACTAAAAAATATTATTTCGAAATTTTAATTATATTAAAAACGATTAAAATTGAGATTTTTAGAATTTATTTAAAAACTAGCAAATAAAAAAATCATAGTAGGTGTATTTTTGAAATCAAATAACAAAAATCCTGAAATAAAAATGACCAATGTTAAGAAAAATGCAACTCCTACACTTGAAGAAATCGAAGCAAGAAAAATTAAATTAGAGGCTGTTGGATATCCTTTTAATTTTAATTATGTTGAATCTGCACAGCTTGAAATTTCTGATAAAAAATTATTTGAAGAGTATGCTAAAGAACAATGGTTAGGCCTAGAGGCAAAAAAAGGAGGATACTTATTTGATCAGAAAATAGTGCCAGACTATGGATTTAAAATTTTAGAAGTAGAACCTGAAAATTCAATTATTACTGAAGATACAAAAATCACACTTATTGATAATAAACTTACTGTAAAAGAGGAAATAAGTCCTTTAAAATATCAGATAAGTTTTGATGATATCATTGGTCAGGAAAATGCTAAAAATAAAATAAAAATTATTAAAGAATATATGGAAAAACCTGAACTATTTGGACAATGGGCCCCACAAAACATATTGTTTTATGGACTTCCAGGTACTGGTAAAACCATGCTTGCAAAAGCCCTATCAAATAATTTAAACATACCGTTATATTTAGTTAAAGCAACAAGTTTAATCGGAGATCATGTTGGAGATAGTGCACGCCAAATACATGATTTATATGAAAGTGCATCTAAAAATGCACCCTCTTTAATATTTATTGATGAAATTGATGCAATTGCACTCCACAGACAATATCAATCTCTTAGAGGAGATGTTTCAGAAATTGTAAATTCATTTTTAACAGAACTAGATGGAATAAATCCCAATGAAGGTGTTGTAACAATAGCAGCTACAAATAATGTTGGTTTTCTAGATGCTGCAGTTAGAAGTCGTTTTGAAGAGGAAATTGAATTTACACTTCCAACAGAAAAAGAGAGAAAAGAAATCCTTCAAAAAAATATTGAAACAATGCCAATTAAAATAAATATTAATATTGATAAAGTTGCTAAAATGAGTAAAAATATGTCTGGAAGAGATATAAAGCAAAAAATACTTAAAACCGCACTACATCATGCATTTAGTCAAGAAAAAACTGAAATAAACATGAAAGATATTGAATATGCATTTAAGCAATCTAAAGTTAAAATCAAAAATGAAGTTAAAGATATGTATGAATAATGTTCTATTCTAAATTGGTTTGAGAAAAATAAGAAAAAATAAGAATTAAAATAAAAAATAAATAATTTAAGGATTAAACCCTAAACTAATTTTTTATATATTTTTTTAAGTCATCTGCTTTATTGGTTTGTTCCCATGGCAAATCAGGATTACCAAAGTGACCATATTTAGCAGTCTGTTTATAAATTGGGCGTCTTAAATCAAGAGTATTTATAATTCCAAGAGGAGTTAAATCAAAGTTTTCCCTAACTATCTCTTCATATGTAATACTGTCCCCTATATCTGCACCAGTACCAAAGGTATCTACCATAATACTAGTAGGTTCTGCAACACCAATAGCATAAGATAATTGTACTTCACACTTATCAGCAAGACCACTTGCTACAATATTTTTTGCAACATATCTTGCCATATAACATGCACTTCTATCTACTTTAGTACAATCTTTACCTGAAAATGCTCCACCACCATGTCTTGCATATCCTCCATAAGTGTCTACAATAATCTTCCTACCTGTTAAACCTGCATCCCCATGAGGACCTCCAATTTCAAACTTACCTGTAGGATTTATGTATTCTGTAGTTTCATCAGTAACATATTCTTGTGGAAGAACTTCATTAAACACATAATTTCTGACATCTTCTTTCAAAGCATCCTGATTTTCAGACATACTTTCATCATGTTGTGTTGATAAAACAACAGTACCTAAAGAAACTACATTACCTTCTTTATCATAATTTACAGAGACTTGAGCTTTTGCATCAGGTCTTAAATAAGGAAGAACCTTATCTTCCCTTAATTGAGTTATTTTATTTGTTAATCCACGAGCAAGATAAATTGGATATGGCATATATGTTTCGGTTTCATTCGTTGCATAACCAAACATCATACCTTGATCTCCTGCACCAATAGATTCATCAGCATCTTCCTCATCACGAACTTCAATGGATTCATCCACACCTTGTTTAATATCTGCAGATTGTCCGTGAAGTAAATTTACAACCTTACATGTATGACCATCAAATTTAATTTCAGGATTATCATAACCTATTTCAATAATGGTCTCTCTAATAATTTTTTCAACATCAATTTCTGCAGTAGAGGATATTTCTCCAAATACCATACAAAAATCAGTAGTTACACAAGTTTCACAAGCAACGTGAGCATATGGGTCTTCTGCCATATATGCATCCAACACTGCATCAGAAATAATATCTGCAACTTTATCAGGATGTCCTTCAGTTACAGATTCAGAGGTAAATGTTCTGTATACTTTACTCATTGTTTATCTCCTTAAAAAAATTTTAAATAATAACCAAATTAAATTTATTTTAAAATAATATATTTTAAATATTCATTAACTAAATTTATATTAGACTTTTTAAATATAAAATTGTTTCTTTTCACATAAATATAAAGTTTTTTTTAATAAAATTATAAAGCAATGAAATAGATGTATATAAAATATAAAATTATATAAAAAGGATAATTAAAATAGTCTAAGTTATTTTAATCTATTAAAATATGATTTTTTTAAAATAGGCAGCAATTATTTTTCTTTTAAGAAAAATATCTCTGCTGCCCTAATTAAATCTTCATCTTCATCACAAGCAACACTTTTAATGTTCTGTGAAATGTCATAAAATATTTTATTAACTATGGAATTTGTCAAATTATCAATGATTTTTACTGCACCATCTACATCTGCCATCTTTACAATAGCTTTTTGTGTTTCACGTTGGCGTATCTCTTCCATAGATGACCTTAAATTAGCAAGTATATTATCAATTTCCATTAACTTAAACGAACTTTTAAGTAAATCCATCTCATAATCAATAATATTTTCAGCTTCAACAACTTCCTTTTTTCTCTCAAGAGTAGTTTTTTCTGCAATTCCTCTTAAGTCATCAATATTATATAACATAATTCCAATTTCTTCAACATCTTCAGAAACATCACGAGGATTAGCTATATCGATAATAATAGATTTTTTATCATATTCAAAATAATTATTCTCATTTTTAAGATTTTCAATTGCATTAATGAAACGTTCTTTAGTAATCAATGTATGAGGAGAACCAGTGGCACTTATTATTACATCAGAAATAGGAAGGAATTTATTTAAATCATCAAAGAATATAGCT
The DNA here is from genome assembly GCF_905235195.1 of uncultured Methanobrevibacter sp. Lineage (GTDB taxonomy): Archaea > Methanobacteriota > Methanobacteria > Methanobacteriales > Methanobacteriaceae > Methanarmilla. The sequence goes on from NZ_CAJOKH010000047.1 coordinate 12,933, forward strand.
TCTCCACCTAATTCATCAGCCAATTTAGTTGCCCTATAATATGTACGGTTTGCAACTAAAATAGCTTTCAGATTCTTTTCAGCCAAAGCTTTAGCAACAAGGGCCCCCATTTTTCCAGCACCAACAACAAGAACAGATTTATTTTGAAGATTACCTAAATGTTCTTCTGCTAAATCCACAGCAGCAGAACCTATAGAAATATGGCCTTTATTAATATTGGTTTTATTTCTAACTTCCTGCCCCACATGAATAGCCTTAGTAAATAAAGTATCTAAAACTTTACCCAAATGCCCTTCCTTATCTGCTTTAATTTTAGCATCTTTAATTTGACCTAAAATCTGGTCTTCACCAACAATTAAAGACTCTAATGAAGAACTCATTCTAAATAAATGGAAAATAGAATCTTCACCCGTTTCAACTATAATTTTATTATATTCGATAGATTCCAGTACTTCTCCAATACCAAATGCATCAGAATGTATATAAAATTCGTGTCTATTACATGTAGATATTTCCACATATTCACCAATGTTAAATTTATTTTTAAAATTAAAGAAAATCTCCTTTAAATCACCATAAACCTCTTCCATAGTTATAACATCTGTTGTTTTATGATCTACACGAATATTAATAATCAATTCAATTCCCCATAAATTTAATATTTTTTAATAAAATAATATATAAAGAATAATAATAGTTTCCTAAATTTAATAGCAATTATTTAAATTTAATATATAGAATAATTAATAATTTCCTAGATTATATAAGATTATGTTTTAAGAATAATATAAATTTTTTATTAAAATAAGAGAAAAAATTATTCAATACGTATAAATTTTAAACTATTGAAATTAATAAAAGAAAATTTACAAATTATTAATGTATTTTTTAACTTCTTCTTTTGCTTGAGACAGATTTTCCTCATCCAAAAGTTTAATAATTTTTTGATTGTCTAATAACTCGTATAATATTTCTCTTCTTCTTTTAGAAGATTTAACATTATTTTTTAAAAGTTCTCTACCATAATTTTGAAGTTCTATTTCAAGAATATCCCTGTCTGTAATGATATTTTGGATTTTTTTACGTAAATATTTGGCCATAAGTGGACTTTTACCACCAGTGTAAATAGAAAATTCCACATCACCAATATAAAAACTTGTAGGAACTATAATATTTCCATCTAATGGATCATCAGCCCGATTTACTAATTTATTATGGGAAATTGAAGATACATAATCTGCAAGAGCATAATCCTCAGTTGCAATAACTACAATATCTGATTTTTCAACTTCAACCTTAACTATATTTTTATTTTCATTAAAAAAATCAGAATTTTGATGATTATCCCCTGATTTATCAGTGTGTATTTTAACTAACTTAGCACCTTTAGTTAATATGTCCGCATCTAAACTATCCCCTGCTAATTTAACATTTGCCCCTTTATCTAAAAATTTAGCTGCTCTTCTAAGGGCAACTTCACCAGTACCTAATATAAAAACGTTCTTAGAGGTAACATCAAAATAAAGACTTAAATAACCCATAAACACACCATAAATAATAATATAAAAAACAAAGGATAAAAAATACCATGAAATGAATAATAAATGTTTAACAGAAATTAATGATTTGAAAAATAAAGAAGAGTTAAATAAAACTAAATTAAATTAAAAAAAGAAGAATTATTAATTTTTACAGGCCAAAATAATTATTGTTAAAATAATGAAAATAATTAAGATTCTTTTTTTAATGTTTTTACTCTTAATAATTTAATAGCCATTCTCAAATCATTTCCACAATCGCTTAATACTTTTTGAGCTTCTTCTTCATTAATATCAAAAGCATTTGTAAGAGCTACAAACATTTTCTTCATTAAAATTGGAATTAGTGCTTTTTCCTACAATTTCCTCAGCCATCTGTTTTTTTAATGTGAGATATTCATCAACACTCATATTAATACTTTTCATGGACATATCTCTCAATGGGCAAGGCTTTGAAGGTTTACAACACCAAACCATAGATCCAAAACAAGTTCCCGGACCTTCACCTAACCTAGTTTCACGTGCATATTTATTCTTAATTTCAATATATTCTTGAGGTGTCACACCCACTTCATTTAAAGCATTTACAATAGGGCAAGGTTTTACTGGAGGGCAACAAAAAGATAAACCTCTTACATCTCCACCTCTACAAATATGTGATGGTGCATCATCCCACGCCATAATAATTTCCTCCATCTCATAAGACAAATACTTGTCTAATTATTAAAATTATATAAATTTAAATTGATTAAAAAATTAGATAATAATTATAATAGTATAATATTAATCATTATTCTTTATAAAACTAATTGTTTTAATAAAAATTAAAAAGAATATTAAAAAAATAAGAAATTATAATTTAATTAATTATTTCTCAACATATCCTCTTTCTCATCAGAGGTAAGTTGATTTACAATTTCTTCAGGTTTACCTATATTGAGGATTTTACCTCCTCTCATTAATGCTGCACGATCACAAACATCTAAAACAAAGTCCATATCATGTGAAATTATGATAAATGTCTGTTTTAAATCATCCCTTGCTTTAAGAATAGAATCAGAAACAATTACCCTTGTAATAGGGTCCATTGTACCAGTAGGTTCATCGAGAACAACAATATTAGGTTCTTTAATAAGCACTTGTGCAATAGCTACCCTATGTCTTTCACCAGCACTTAACTCATCAGGATATTTATTTAATATTTCCTGAACTTTATCTGATGAAAATCCAACAGTTTCAAGAACATGAATTGCCTGCATTTTTGCAAATTCCGCAGGTAAATTAAGACTAATTGCATCAGATAAATTACCTAAAACATCTCTGTGAGGGTAAAGTGAAAATTCTTGGTGAAGTAGACCAATATAACTCATTGCACGACCTCTATTCATAGGGCCACGTAAAGTCATATCAACCCAATCGTCCCCTACTTTTACCTCAAGTGATCCACTACTTGGTTCAGTAATACCTGTCATCATTTTAGTTAAGGTAGTCTTACCTGCACCACTTAAACCTACAAGACCAAATATTTCCTGTTCATTTACTTCTAAATCAACATTGTCTACTGCTTTAACTACCCCTCTTTCAATGGAATAATAATGTTTTTTAACATCCTCCAATTTTACAATAGGACCTCCAACTTTGTGGTCTTGAACTTTTTGTGGAAGTGGAACAGTTTCTAAAAATTCCTGAACTACTTTATGAGGATCTCCAGATTGAACCAATTTACCATCTTCTAACCAAATAACATTATCTGCCAATTGTTCCATTACCTCTGGCCAATGAGAAGTAATTACCATAGTAATACCCTCATCTTTGACAGATTCTTGTAATGTTTGATGAAGTGCTTCAGCAGTTTGAGGGTCTAATGTACCTGTTGGTTCATCTGCTAAAAATAACATTGGTTCTTTTGCAATTTGCCTTGCAAGAACTACTCTTTGTTTTTCTCCTCCACTTAAATCACGTGCAATGTGAGTAATCCTATGACTCATTTGTACCGTTTCAAGAATTTCTATAGCCTGATAAAGATTATTTTCAAATTGATCATTATCCCCCATTGCCTTAAGTACATTTTCAATAACTGTTGCTTCATCGTATAAAGCAAAGTTTCTCTGTAACATAATAGCAATTCGTCTTTTGATTGCAGCAAATTCTGTTCTCTCACTATTCCAAAAATCAATATCTTTTGCTTCTAAGGTTGAATCACAATTTGAACATTTTTCTCCTTCTTTTGATGGAGATTCAACACGGCCACAATTTGGACAAACACTTACATGGAAAATCATTTGCCCACTATCTGGCTCATATTCTTTGGTTCCACGTAACATATTAATTAAAACAGATTTACCTGAACCACTACGACCCAAAATACCTAATGTATCTCCCTCTTCTATTTCAAGATTAATATCTTTAAGTACTTGGACCTCATTAAAGGATTTATTAATATTTCTTAAACTAATAAACTTCATACCTTCACCTTTCATAAAAAAAATAATAGTTATTATAATAATTATAAATATTTTCAAATCTTGAAAAATTATTTTAATTACATATATTTATAATATTATTATTTATAAAAATTTCTAAATTTGCTTTGTATATTCTTTCTTAATTTTGAAAAAAATTAAAATACTAATAATATTTTTTAAAAATAAAGAATATAAAAAATTTTAAAAATAATTAACACTAATATAGATAATTTTAAAAAGAATAAAATTGATATAACTATGTTATATAATTTGTGTATTTTAAAATAAAATAAGCATTTTAAGCAATATGACAATTCATACTATTATACACATAAAAATAAATTTTAAAGAATAATATAAAAAATAAATGCCATATAAACCTTATAAAAATAAGATAAAAATAAAATTTTAAAAAAAAAGAAAAATAACTATAAATCATTTAAATTAAAATCTAATTTTCCTTTAAGTGCAGCTCTTCCAATAGAAAAAGCAGAAGCCCCAGCATCTAACATTGCCCTTGCATTTTCCAAGGAATTAATTGAGTTATTCCCAATTAAAAAAATATTTACATTTTCAGAAATTCTTTTAATCAAATTTAAATCAGCAGAAAAAACACCAGGATTCATTGCATCCACATGTAAGTAATCACAACCACAGTTTTCAATTAACTTTGAAATAGCTATATCATCTACACCCTCAACATTTGCCCTCATTTTAACAGATACTTTAGCATGGGATTTTCTTACTACTTCCTTAATATAATCTTCCAAATCATCTCTTTTAAGCATTGCCTGGCCACAATTAATTTTTTGTAATTCCTCTTGGCGACAATGAGAATTAATCTCAACAATATCAACAGAATCTATTTTACTCATTTTAATAATTTCATCAGGATTAATACTTCGAAGATTAATAGAAACTTTAACATCAGGATAATTTTCTTTTACTTTTAAAGATTCACTTTCTATAAAATCATATATTTGATCTTCTGGAATGTCAAACTCCTTTCGGCCCCTTTGAATAATTTTTTTACCTGCAATAATTGTAGGTTTATCAATATTAAATCCACCTAATGTAACGGTATCAAAGCCATAAGGAATTAATTTAACTGCAAAATCACTGTTACAAATACCTGCCATAGGGGCTAAAACTATCATTAATACACTCCTTAAAAAAAATATTTTAAAATAAAGATTTTAGATTTATTGTTAATATTGGATATTTAATAGTTAATAGTAATCTAACTGTTAATATTAAACTTATAGTTAATTATTATAAAACTATTAAAAAAAGTATGAAAATAAAAAAAATAATAAGTAAGGGAATAATATGAATTTTAAAGCTTAACAACCTTTTTCTATAACTTCAGTCCAATCAACATTATTACCTGCACGTATGTTCTCCAAACCTATATCAGCCATATATGCTGCATCTTCCGCATTTCGTCCTCTGCCAATTCCAGCTTTAAGACCAATACCTATTTCATCATCTATTTCAATTAAAATTTCTTCGATTTCCTTTTCAGATAATCCATTACATGGAGACATAAAATTATCTCCACCAATAAAGAATAATAAAGCTCCTTTTTTAATTAATTTAGTCATTAAATAATGTTGTGCTTTATTAACCATAAAACTAGTATCAAATGCAGATTCAACATCAGTTAATGTTTCAGTTACACTGTTAATATCTATATGAGCAACTTGAACATAATTATCTTTTCCATCAGCAAGTGAGTCAATTGCCAATATTTCTTTTCTATCAGAGGATTGTGCTCCCCCTTCATTTTGTAAAGCCAAAGTTGCTAATCTTTGAGCTTCATGAGGAGTTTCAGCAGCACCAACACCCATACTTATTGTAATAGGATATCTATTTTTAATTGATCGTTGAATTCTCAAATGGTCTTCTTCATTTATACCATTTGTAATTGCTAACATATTATCAAACCTAGTAAAGAAAACTAATCCTTTTTTTGTAGAAAATTGTTTTTGTACATCCGCAAATAATTCAGCCTGTAAAATTTGAAGGTCAGATTCATTACGAGGTTTAGGAGTCACAGTCCATGGACCATAATTATCAATTTGTATTAATGTCATTTGAATCATATTATTCACCATTATTTAGATATATAATTCTAATAGTATATAATAATATTACCTAAAAAATTTAAGTAATAAAGATATTTATTATTTATTTAAATCCGTTATAAATTTAGCCAAATCTTTTTTAATTTCTAAAGATTTCATCATAGTATTGGTAATTTTTACATCATCAAGGATTGTTTTTATTTCATCCTCTAAATATTTATCCTGATTATCAATAATCAAACAGTTCACAAAGTCTTTATACATCTTTGCAATTCCAACAGCAGAAACTTCATAACCTAATGCATTCATAAATTGGCCTGCAGGACCACTCACAGGAGATTTTCCTACAATAGGAGATACTGCAACCACATATTTTTTCTTTAACGCATCTTTTACACCTTCAATTGATAAAATAGGCATTATTGAAGTAATAGGATTTGATGGACCAATAATGACCATATCAGACTCTTCAATAGTACTTATAAGTTGGTCTGAAGGAGGAACCTTTGAATATACTACATCTAAAACTTTTGGTTCACATCCTTTGTCAATTAAAAAGTCATGAAAATCCAAATCCCCCATATCAGTAACTATCTTAATATCAGAATCAACATCACTCATAGGTATGATTTTAGATTTAATATTTAACTTATTTTTTTGAATATCAACAATTTCAGATAAAGTATAACCTTCAGATAATCGTATAGTCTTTTCAATTTTAGTTGCCCTATCCCTATCACCAATTCTAAGAGGTTCAGGGCAACCTATTTCCTCGAGAAATTCATTTGTAATAAATGTATCTCCTCTTATACCATACCAAAATTCTTCATTTATCATATCGGCTAAAGTATACATTACAACATCAATATCCCCACTTACATATACTCCTGAAAAATAATTATTTTCAACAGTATTTACAATAATACTTAATTCTTCACTATCAAGAATTTCTTTTAATCCTTGAATTAATTTTGGAGTTCCTGTACCTCCACTTAGTACACAAATCATAATATTCACTTTAAGTTAAAATAGTAAATTTTCATAAAATATATGTATTTAATAAATTTTTTATATACAATAACATATTTTTTAAAAATTACAATAAATTAAATTACTTTCTAAATACATCGAATTCTTTTGGACGTAATAATGAATCAATATTACTATTTGGATTTCTTAAATTATCAAATGCATTAAATCCTCTAACAATAACAATTGGCAATCCTTCATCAGCTTGACCTTGAATTAATGAAGCAGCAGCTGCAAGTTCATCAGCGGTTGCTATTTCAGTAGTCTGAAGTTTACGACCATAAAGATCCATCTCACCTTGTCTTTTCCATAAAGGTTCAATTCCAGAACATCCAAGTGCCACTCCCACAGCACCTACCCTAAAGGCCCTTCCCTGAGTATCAGTAATTATAACTGCAAGGTTTTTATTTGAAACCTCTTCCAATTCTTCTCTGATTTTCCTTGCAGATAAATCTGCATTTTCAGGAATTGGAGTTGCAAGACCATTATCCACATTAGATTCATCTATTCCAGAGTTTGCACAGACAAAACCCTGTTTAGTTTCTGTGATTATAAAATTAGGCCCTACTTCAACAACTTCTCTTGCTTCTTGAATAATAGCTTCAACCAATTTTGAATCCTTTTTAGATTTTTTAGCGATTATAATTGCATCATCAGAGGGTAAAATATCTCCAAGTTTAATAAAATTTCCTTCTGCCTTAGAGATTAATGTTTCAGCAATTAAAATAATGTCTCCATCTTCAAGAGTTTTACCTTCATTTTCTAATGCATCTATAATTAAATCTGATATATTGTCTCCTTCCTCAACAAGAGGAATTCCATGAAGTCCAAATAATTCTAAACTCATAATATCACAAATAATAATAATAAATAATAACTAAATAAGATTAAATGATAAAAAATAAGATAAAAAAAATGAAATTCTTAAAAAAAAATGAATTAATTAAATATCCGGATTATAAGCAACAGTTTTCCACTGGCCAACAAATACAGATGCAACAGAATTTACTGGATTTTCAAATTCTGCAAATTCCCCCCCATTAAATATATAATGAGCTGCATCTTCACTATTTCCTGCTTTAAATTCAACAATATGAGGTTCTTGACATTCATATACTGAAATATAAGCTGCAGTGCCATATTCTAATTTTTCTACCCTTATTTTAGAATCTGTTACAATTCCAATATATGCTTCATATTCTCCTTCAGCAGAACTTGAAGTAACAACACCTGCAATTCTTGGAGTATTATAATCATCTTTCTCATAATCCATTGTAAGCAATGAATATGCAAGAGCATCTCTAATATTCATACCCACACCAAGTTTATCTGCTATAATATCAGTATGAGACCCATTAGATACAACTATTAAATCATCTACAATCCTTATACAATTATAAGCAATATATGCATTTTCAAAAATATCAGTTTCAAAACCTTCTTTTGGAATAATAGCTGCTTCATTATCAAAAACTTTTACTTGCCTATTTGGAAAATGTCTACTAGAAACCCTATATGCAACAAAAGGCTTGCCCTCTGTGTTCATCCCTAGAGCTAAAATTCTCCCTAAATACATTTTTATCCTCCAATAAAAACTAAATTAAAAAAAAAAATTAAAAATATCAAAATCAACTATTTATCTTTATCTTTAGGATTTTTTACTGCCTGTTCAGGGGGCATTCCAGGAGGAGTTGTAATTTCAATCGCCTTCTCCTTATTATTAACGATAATTTGTCCCTCATCCATTACTTTCGATTGAATGGCAATAGCATTATCCTGAATTAAATTAGACATATCATGACCATTTACAACAACATGTTGCAAATTATTTACTGGAATGATATAATATTCAGAATTTCCTGATGTATCAGTAACATTAGGTTTTCCAGTAGCATCAGCAGCCTGAGTAGAATGTGCATCTGCAGTTGAACCTGCAAAACTACTTGTTACGACTATAAATATTAAAATTGTAAATAAAATATCAATGAAAGGTACAAGATTAATACTAACATCATCTTCTTTTAATTTCTCCTTTCTTGATTTAATATCCAAACTCATTTTATCACAAAGTTTTAATTATTGTTTAAGTTTACTTTCTACTATTTCAGATCCTACATTACACATCTCTAAAATAATATTACTTATACTCTTTTCTAACATACTTGGTTTAAATGATATTTGTATATTGGCATTAGGTTCAGATATTTCACGTACATTAACAATACCTTCCCCCTCTTGTAATGACTGAATAACACAAGGTAAATTTTCAGTAACTCTAATTTTTGCTACTGCATAATTCCAGTTAGTCATTTTTGTAGCAAGTTCAATCTTATCCATTTCTCCTTCAATTAATGATTTAATATAAGTATGAGTAGGAACTAAAATAATAGCTACAAATAAACCAGCAATAGTAGTAATAAGTGCAGTATAAATACCTTCCGCCATATCATTAGGATTAGGATTAATACCTAATGATTTAAATGTTAACCATATACCAATAACAGTACCAATCAAACCTAAAAATGGTGCAATTTCAATAATAGTCTTTAAAGTATTTAATCCTTTTGTCATTTTACTTGTTTCAACAATAAAAATCTGTTCCATACTTTCTTCTACTTCAGTTTTGTTTTTATAACCAATTTTTAAAGCTTCAGAAATTATTTTGGAAACAGGATTTTTATAAGGACTAATCTCTTTTAAAGCTTCAATAGCTCCACCTCTCTCCATAGCAACAGATACTATACCCATAAGTTCAGTAGCATCAACATTACTAATACGTCTAAGGTATCGAATTTTTTGAATTGAAAGTAAAACACCATATATCCCAATAAAAGTGATTACATAGGTAATGATTCCTCCATTATTAAAGAAATCAACTATAACCGAAAAAAAACCACCGAACATTTCAAAAAACATCTTCTTCCTCACTTAATGATTCGATTATTTTTAAATTAAAAATACTTTGAAAATAATAATCTCCAAAAAAAATTATAATTTCAATTATTGTTTTATTTATTTAAATATATATCTTTATTTATAAGAAATTATTGAAAATTTACAATTTAGTGAATATAACCATAGATTTTAAAAAAAATTTTTTAAAATAAATGAACTAAGTAAAAATAAGCTTGTAAAAAATATGGATTTATGTAAAATATTTTTAAAAATTTTCTTTTACCTAAAAATTACTTTAAATTTCAATAAAATATAGTTTCTACTAATAGATTTTAATTAACACAAATAGAAATAATAAAAAAATAGAGTTTTAATTATTTTAAATAAAAAATTTAAAAAAAGAAAATATTGATTTTTAGATTAAATATTAATCTTCCCTCATCTTAGCTACTGTAGCCCAACTGCGTCTTACAAAATCAGGAAGTTCATCATATTTAAAATTAGATAAAAAGGCTTTAGTTTTAGGGTCACTAGGATAACCTGAACCAATACCTCCCAAATCACTATATTCCTTATTAATCTTTTCAACTATTAAATCCCTATTAAATTTAGCGATTATTGAAGCCGCTGCAACTTGAATATGATTATCATCAGCTTTATGTTCTGCAATTACCTTAATATCATTACCTAGAATCTCTTGAACTTCATTTTGAAAACGAGTGGGTTTAACATCTACAGCATCAATAATAACCTTTTCAGGTTGTAATTTTTGAATTAATTGAATCATACCTCTTTTTTCAATATCATTAAGATTGACTCCATCTGCCCTAAGCTGGTCTATTTCTTGTGCACTTATAACTACCATATTATGTTCAAACATTTTTGATAATTTACGTGCAAGTATTGCCCTTCTTTTAGGAGTAATCTTTTTAGAATCCTTAACTCCCATTCTCTCAAGAATTGTATTTTTATTTTCAGGTATGATAATTCCACCAATTACCATAGGACCAATTACAGGCCCTCTTCCCGCTTCATCGACACCCATTATATCCATATAAAAACCTTAAAAATTGATAAAATATTAGTTAAATGTCTAATTTTAAAAAAAAGTTATTGTATAATTATAAAATTAAAATATAATTAATAAATTATTTTAATTATTTAATAAATTGAATAAAAAATTATAAAAAAATAAAAAATAGATTTATCAAAATCTATTTCATAGCTCGAAGACGAACTTCAGGTTCTAAAGCTAATGGTTCTGCAGCAACAATAGCTGTACCTTTAGCTACAACAGTCATAGGATCTTCGGAAATTGTAATTGGTATCTCAATTTCATCAAATATTCTTTCCTTAAGACCACGTAATCTTGAAGATCCTCCAACAGCTACAGTATTTTCATATACTCCCATAATTAATTCTGGAGACATTCTCTCTAATATTATGTTTAACCCATCGATAATACTTTGAATTACAGGTTCAACTGCATCTGCAATGAGCATTGAATCAATAACTACTTTTTTAGGCCTGTTTGTTTCTAAAGATTTACCAATAACTTCTACAGACAAGTTTTCTAATGTTTCACTACAATGGACCATTCCAACTTCCATTTTAGCATTTTCTGCATCATGTATACCAATTGCAACATTATATCTCTCAGCAATTAGATCTACAATTCTATTATCAATATCATCTCCACCAAACCTTACAGTTTCAATATCAGTTATTCCTCCAAGAGAAATAACTACTAAATCTGTAGATCCTGCACCTACATCAATAATCATAATACCATGAGGTTCAGCAATAGGTAATCCTGCACCAATAGCTGCTGCCAATCCTTCACTAATAACAATAACCTCATTTGCACCAGCTTTTCTTCCAATTTCTTCCGCTGCATTCTTTTCAACTTCAGATGAATCTCCAGGAATTCCAATAACTATTCTTCCAACACTTTCCCCTTCATCAATACCAATTTGGATTGCTCTTATTAGTAAGGATTGAGCTTGTATAATATTCTCAATAACCCCTTTTTTAAGAGGTCTAACAGCAATAATATCTTCAGGAGTTCTTCCTAACATTGTTTTAGCTTCTTCACCAACAGCCAAAATAGCAGAATGGTCATCTTTTTTAACAGCAACAACAGATGGTATTTGGTATAAATCAAATTTATCCCCTGAAGGTTTAGCAATTACGGTGTTTAATGTACCTAAATCAATCCCTAAACTATTACGAACAACTGATTGTTGAGGTTTCTCTTTATCATTATCATTTCCAAAAATGCTCATAATTAAGCCTCCATATCCATATCTTTAAAGTCTATAACAAAAATTTTATTTGATGCAGTAATCTCTTGAACCTTATCCACATCTTGATGTTTATCAACAGATATAAGAATTGTTTTTAAAACAACATCACTCATTTTAAATAAAGGAGCAAAAGTACTTTTTAAAAAATTAGGTAATTTAAATTTGGTGTTTATATCAGTTTCAATATAACCAGTAGTCTGATCATCTAATAAAATACCGAATTGAACTCGTTCTTTCTCAATATCAGAAACTACTTTACGAATAGTATCCTCAGAACCAACTAAAACCATTAAATTTGGTTTACTTCCTAAATAATTTGGAGAAATTTGAATTAATGCTCCTCCACCTTCTTTACATTGGGAACTAAACTTTTCAATAATAGGAGGAAATCCATACAACATAATAAAATCAAATTTTTTAGTGACTTTATCCTCACTTAAAGATACATGCTCACGAAATAGTATTTTAACTTGATCTCTTGAGGAGATGGCTTCATATGCTATATCATCAATTAAAGCATCATTGCCTGCCATTATGCACCATAACTTATCATGAGTTGTATCAACATCATCCTTATCATTAGATATTCTAGCTGCTCGTCTTAAGGCTTGAATACTATCTTCAATCATCATATACTCTCAACTAATTTATGCAGTTATTTTGACAATTTTAATAAACATTAAAGTAGTAATTACCTAATCTATAATGAAATTAAATCATTAAAATATTAGTCCACTAGACTATTATATAATAATAATTGTATTATTAACTATATATATTTATTCATATTATAAATAATATGTAGAATATTATTTAATATTATTTAAAATAATGATAACTTATGATAAAGTAATTTATAGAAAAAATATTATACAACTATAAAATTATAACAAATATTATCTTTTAATAGAATATTACCTATAAATTATACAATTTAAAATTAAATAAAATTAAAATAATTATAATACTATTTTGAAAAAAAATTTTAGGGGTCTGAATTTTTCAGTTCTCAGATAATTGTTGTATTGCTGTTTTTGAGTTAAATCCTAGTGATATGATTAAGGCCCCTAAAAATACATTCA
>NZ_CAJOKH010000048.1 GCF_905235195.1 uncultured Methanobrevibacter sp.
CTCCCGCATATTTTGGAATTATGCCTTCAGGACCTTCTTCGTTCCATCTGTTAAACCAAACATATGCATTTGAATATGATACTCCATTTAATTCGGCTGCTTCTTTAATACTCATTCCAGAATAGCATGATTTTATAAAATGAAGTCTATTTAATACTTTTACATCTTTTTCTAACTTTTTTATCCTTTTATCTAAATCTTTAACAGGGATATGTTTTTTTATTTCTTTTTTAGTAATTCCAGACATAATAATTATTATGAATTTCATCTTTATTAAAAGTTTGGTTTTTAACTATAAAATACAAGACAATAGTAGTAATAATATAAAATTAGGATTTTTATTTATTTTTTTTATATATATTTAATTTTAAAATTAGCTGGGAATTATTATTTGGTTAGAATAATAATTTTAAAAATAGTTTTTAGTTAAAAATCTAAAGTTCTTCTTCACTACGACGTTTAGCATCGAGTAAGATACGTGTAACTTCTTTAGACCTTGCACCTTTATCTAATTTCCAATTCTCAGACGCATTACTGTCTAACCAAATAGCTAAGTCTTTTGGAAGAGAAATATTCATCCGTGATTTTTCGGATAGTTTCCAAATCCTATCCACTTCTTCTTTATTTGCCATTATACATAATTTTCATTAAACCTATATATATTCTTTGCTTATTATTTGCATAAATAGTTATATATTTTTATATGTAATAAATTCTTTACTGACATATTACTAATCATACTTGATTATACTCAACTATACTAATTTTTATATTTATATAATTATGTGTGCATGTGTGTATGTACACAATAATTTTATATTTTTCAATATTTTTTATTAGAATTTAGTGATTTTAATTAACTTATTTTTATTTATTCTTATTAATTAGCATTATTAGTTTAATTAATAAAATGAATTTAATAATATATTTAGAGTATTATTAATGATATAGTATAATCTTTATATTATATTTTTTTTTATTATATTTTCATTTTTTAAAATTTTTAAGATTATTATTAACTATTTTTTATGTTTAAACAATTATAATTCATTTTAATTTTTTTTTTATTAAAATTTTATTATTAGATTTTATGCTTATATGTGTACACACTTACACACATAACAAAGTATATAAATAGATTTTAATATATTATAGTGTAATTAGTGTAACATGAAGATGTTCACAGTTTAATATGAATGTATTATTTTGAATATCAGTTGTTCTTTTTATACATTCATGTGCTTTTTGGAAGTTATTATTTCATAAGGGAATATACAATACTTTTAATAGGAAATTCATTTCACATTCATTTCAATATTAAAATTCTTCAATGTATAAAAAGGAAAATAATAATTTTTTTTATACATATTGTAAATCTAAAATAAAAATTTCTCAAATAACAGGTTCATAGAAATAAAAATTTCTTTATAAATGTATAAATTGAAATAATAATTTTCCCATTAATATCTAAAGGGGGATAATAATTATAAATTCTTATAATATTTGTAATTGTTTATAATTAATGGTTTATATTAGTACTGTTTAGTGTTAGTCTTTGTGTATTCATTATTTTATGATTAAATTTAGGGTTTTGAGGAAATGAGAAGAAGAAGACGAAGGTCAAATAGTCAAAAGAAACTTATGATAGGTTTTGTTGTGCTAATTGTTGGATTTGGTTTAGGATCCACAATTGGCATTTCAATGGGATTTACTGGTGATGAAAAAAATGTTGTGCAGAATAATACTACACATATGCCCGTAGATGTAACAAATAATATTAGTTTATATGAAAATAAATCTATGGAAAATATGGATAATTATACATCCGAGTATAATCAAGTCCAATCTAATGATGTAAATTATGATTACAGTGACTATGGCTCTGATAATTATGATTATAGTTATGACTCTTCTTATGATGATAGTGGAAGTGAATCCTATTATGAAACTGACGGATACTCTGAAGATTACAACAATCAAACTACAGATGTTGATTCATCACAATATTACTAAATTAGAAGATTCCTTCTTTATTTTTGACATAGTCATTTAATCTAAACTATATTCTACTTTCCCTATTAATTTATTTTTACTTTTAATCATAAATGGAACTTTTTATTTAATCCTATTTATTTAATATTTCTATATTCAATTGATTAATTTTATTATTTTAAGCCTTTTAAACAAGTTTATAATAATTTTATTTATTCATATTCTCTTTTAACTTATAACTAAGTCATTTTTTATAAAACCTATATTTCTTTTTTATTTCATAGGATTTTAGTATATTTTTTATCTTTTTTAATATTTTAATATATAAATTAGTTTTCAATTTAAAACATAATTTAAATAATTTTAATTTCAGTTTCAGTAATTTTTAATAATTATTACTTATTTCTAATATTTTATAATATTTTATTTTGAATATTTAATTGATTATTTAATTTTTATTATTTTTAAATAGTTATTTTATAATTATATGTATTTTTATGAATTATATTTTTATAAAATTCCTTTAAATTATGATTTTTTTATTTAAAATTGATTTATTTTTAAATTATTTATTTAATATAAATTAACTTAAAATTTTTCTATTATTTTTTTTATTCAATTTAATTTGTTCATTGTTGTTTACTTTTTTTAAAAATTATATTATTTTTATTTGATTATATAATTTAATTCTATTAGTTTTTAATATATTTAAGATTTATTTGTTTTTATTTTATTTATCCGCACCAGTTTTCTTTAAACTTAAATTTTTATCTTCACATTTTTTATTTATAATTTTAAGGATTAAATTTTAATATACATTTATTATTGAGTATAAATATTGGTTATTTACTAATTTTTTATTAAATAAATTTTATATAGTATGTTGTTTAATCCATAACTAAGAATAAACAATTTAATGGTGAATATAAGTTGTTAGAACTTATAACTAAATTTGATATTTAAAATTTTTATAAATAATATCATAATTAGTAATTATGAAAATTTAATCTATAATTAGATTTAAAAAAATTAGAAAAAATTATTATTATTTAATATTATAAGAAGATTCTCAGTTAAATCTGTTGTAATTAATTAGTAACTGGAGGTGAAGATTTGAAGACTAAAAATAAATTAATTATTGTGTTTATTTTTATTTTTATTGTTACTGTTTTATGTTCTGTTTTTGCATACTTATCTATTGTAAATCATAGTCAATCAAATTCTTCATCACTAAGATATTCAACTGATGAATTTATTTCTCAAGGACAAATTGTTCCTGTTATCACTGTTCACATGAAACCTAGTGTTGAAACAGGTCTTCCATATAAAGAATATACTAGATCTTGGGTTAATTACTGTCCATTTTGTCACCAAATTGGTACATTAACTGATACACCTAAAGATACTCATAGAAATCAAACAGTTCCTGAAGGAGAAATTACATGCGATATGTCTCGTGGGGGATGTGATGCAGATTTTGATGGAGTAACTGGTAAAGATAAACTTTGGAGAAATGTATATCTTATACGTGCTGATTCTAATCAAATATTTAATACTTCAAATGGCAATTATATATTTTTAAATAGTTATGATATGGATGGTAAATCCCTTGTTAGAGATGATCAACTACGTGAATTAGATTCAAATAATACAGATATTGTAGGAACATCTTTTTATGGAGAATAAATGCTTTTTTTTAAAACTAATTATTTGAATTTAAAAATATTATACAAGTTATAATTCAATTATTTTTTTATTATATGCTCATTTTAATTTTATAATAAAATTTATAAACTTTAAATATAATTAGAAATAAAATATATTTAGTTAAATCTTTAATAGAATTAATTTTCGGTGATTATATGTCAATTAATGAGGATAATATTAAACTTATTGATGGTGGAATATGTGCAGTTAGCGGTGTTGAAACTGGAGGTATTAAAGAAGGAAAATATGGAGTTGCAATTATTCTATCTTTAGATAGTAATGCTCAAGCAGTTTTTACTTCTAATAAAGTAGTTGCAGCACCTATCATTCATACCAAAAAAATTATTAAAGATGGTAAATTGTCTGCTATCGTCGCAAATAGTGGTAATGCTAATTGTTTTACAGGTGAACAGGGTATTAAGGATTGTGAATATATTGTAGACCATACTAGTAAATTGTTAAATGTTCCAAAAGACCAGATAGCTTCCTCTTCAACAGGTGTTATTGGCCGTAAAATGCCAATGGATATTATTGAACCATTAATTGATAAAGTATCAGAAAAACTTGATCATTCTGCTGAAGCATCAACGGATGCTGCAAGTGCAATCATGACTACTGACACTCATCCTAAAGAATGTGCAGTTGAAATAACTATTGATGGTAAACCTGTTAGAATTGGTGGAATATGTAAAGGTAGTGGTATGATTGCACCTAATATGGGTACAATGTTAGCATATATTACAACCGATGCAATAATAGATTCTAAGTTTATTAAAATCGCATTATCTAATTCTGTATCTAAAAGTTTTAACATGATTGTTGTAGACGGTGATGAAAGTACTAATGATACGGCATTATTAATGGCAAATGGCAAATCAAATGTGGAAGTTGTTGATAGAGATATAATCAATAAAGACTTCCAGAATGCACTTGATTATTTATGTATTAATTTGGCTAAACAAATGGTTCGTGATGGTGAAGGTGCAAGTAAATTTTTAGAAGTTAATATTAAAGGAGCATTATCTCCTTCAGATGCAATATTAGCTTCAAAATCTGTAGCAAGTTCAATGTTATTTAAATCAGCAATATTTGGTGAAGATCCTAATTGGGGAAGAATAGTCTCTGCTGTTGGTTATTCTGGATGTGAAATGAATCAAGATATTATTTCTATATCTATTGGAAATGAAAGTACTTTTAAAAATCCTCTCACAGATAAATCAGTTTACCTTGTTAAAGATGGTGAAATATTGGCATTTGAAGAGACAGAAAACCTAAAAGTAGCAGAAAAATTTATGGCATCTAATGATATTGTTGTTGATATAGATTTAAACCTATCTGATGGTGAGGCAACTGCATGGGGTTGTGATTTAACATATGATTATGTTAAGATAAATGGTGAATATACTACCTAAACAATTTTTTTTTTATTTTTATTTTAATAATTAGAAATAAGCTAAACTTAATCTTATTATGGAAACTATTATATACTATAATAAAGATACTAAATTTATATTATTTCAATTCTTATTCTAAATGAAATTATTATTTAAGAATTATTTTTTATTAAAATATTTTAATTATAATATTTTAATTAATTATTTATTAAAATTAAATTTTATAGGTGATTTTATGGCAAAAGTAAAAGGTACAAACAGAAGAACCAGACCAAAATCTGGTTATAAAAAACCAGGAAGTAAACATGGAAGAGGAGCTAAACAAATTTGGAAAAAACGATAATTTAAAAAAATCTTTTTTTACTTCTTTTCAAACACTTTACAAATATGCTGGTTTTAAATATTTTTTTATTAGAAATTTTAATTGTTTTTTATAAATAATAATTATTAATCTTTTAATTTTATAATATTTTATTTAAAATGTTATTTTATGATAATCAGTTTTTGATTATATTTTTAAATTCATTAAATTTTAGATTTATTGATAGTGATTATATGTATGATGTAAATATTTTAGTGGAAGCATTACCTTATATTAAAAAGTTTCATGGTAAAACAATATTGATTAAATATGGCGGCCATGCAATGATTAATGAGGAAGCAATGGCTTCAACTGCCAGAGATACAGTACTATTAAAATATGTAGGAATGGATCCTATAGTTGTACATGGCGGAGGTCCTGAAATTTCAAGGTCTATGAAAAAATTAGGTAAAAAAGCTGAATTTGTTGAAGGCCTTCGTATAACTGATGAAGAAACTATGGAAATTATTAAAATGGTTCTTGTTGGTAAAATTAGTACTAATATTGTTTCTCAAATCAATTTACATGGTGGAAAAAGTATTGGTATTTCAGGTAAAGATAGTGAACTTATTCATGCTAAAAAAAGTCCTAAGAAAGTAATCATTAATAAAACCACTGGAGAATCAAAAGAAGTGGATTTAGGTTTTGTTGGTGAGGTTACCTGTATTAATAATGATATACTTGAAATGTTTACCTCTAATGGTTATATTCCAGTAATTGCTCCTATTGGTTTAGGTGAAAATGGAACAACATTAAATCTTAATGCAGATACTGCTGCAGGTGAAATTGCAGACAGTATGGGTGCAGAAAAACTTATTATTTTAACTGATGTTCCAGGAGTCTTACGTGATCCTAATGATCCATCAACATTGATTCAAAGAATTCATATAGATGAGATTCCAGGACTTATTGAAGAAGGTATTATTACTGGAGGTATGATTCCAAAAATTGAAACTTGTGTAAATGCTATTAAAGGAGGAGTAAAATCAGCTCACATCCTTGATGGTAGAATTCCACATTCAATACTTCTTGAAATCTTTACAAAAGGAGGTATTGGAACAATGATTTATGGTTAAATATAAATCATTTTCTTTTTTCATTCTATTTTTTTATAAAAACACTTATTTTTATTATATTAGTTTATTTTTTTATTAAAATAGTTTTTTTTATTATTTTAATTTATTTTCATCAAAATAAGTATTATGGTCATTTAAAGAAATAATTCAATTTATATAATATTTTTTTAAAATAAATATAATAATTAAGAATTTCCGGTTTTATTCGAAATAATTATTATATTCTTCTTTTAATTTTCGTCTAAGTAATTTCCAACCATTTATTCTTGGAAGAGTATCTCTTGTAAAGATTTTACGAGGGATTTTATATCTTGCAAGATATTTTTTTCCATAATTGATTAAGTCTTCTTTAATTTTTTCTTCATTTTTTTCATTTACCATGTCTTTCCAGATTACTGCTGCAACAGGAAGTTCTCCTTTGTGACAGTCATTAATTGAAAATACTGCTATATCTTTAACTGCTTCGTGTTTAATTAAGATTTCTTCTACTTCAGTAGGATATATTTTCCATCCGCTCATTACTATCATATCTTTTTTACGATCTGTAATAAATAAACGATTATCTTTATCTATATATCCAATATCACCAGTTAAAAACCATCCATCTTCAAGAAATGCTTTTTTTGTTGCTTCTGGCATATTCCAATATCCTTTTGCTATTGCTCCTCCACGAAGTGCTATTTCTCCCTGTTTGTATTTATCTAAATTAATCTTTGCATTATCTGAATCAACAATTTTTACCTCAGATAAACATACTGGATGACCTACACTTTCATATTTATCTGCACTATAATAGTCTTCTGCTCGAATTACAGTTCCTGTTCCTATAACAATGGTTTCACTTAATCCATATGCATTTATTACAGGTATGCCATAGTCATGTTGGAATTGTCTCCATATTTTTTTATGAAGTGGACCTCCACCAGAGATTATCTCACGTACAGAGCTAAATTGTTTTGCATATTCAGGATGTGTTGATAATGTATGTATTATAGGTGGCATTCCACTTAATACGGTTACTCTTTCTTTCTCACAAAGATTTCTATAATCGTCAATATTGTATTCTGCCATCATGATATAAAGCGCACCTGCAGAAAGTGCTGAAATTGCCCAGGAAATACCTACATGCGCCATAGGGTATATGATTAATGCAACATCATTTTTCCTTAATTGTAACACCTCACATTCATTGTGTATTGCGGTAAACCAATTACCGTGTGTAAGCATAGATCCTTTAGGTTTACCTGTTGTACCTGAGGTATATTGGAGTTGACATAAATCATCCCACTCAGTATATTCTGCAGGTAGAATGTCTTTTTCTCTATATCCATCAAGTTCTTCAAATTTTGGAATGTATGAGTCAATATTTAATTTTTCAACTAAATCTTTAGCTTCCTCATCTGTTATAATGAGTTTACATTCTCCATCCTCTATCATATATTGAATTTCATCATCTGTTAATATCCTGTTTGTGGGAACAACAACTCCTCCAATTCTCCATATGGCAAATATTGAAAATAAATATTCTGGAGAGTTTTTTAAATATATTAAAACTCTATCTCCTTTTTTAATATTTTTACTTTTTAAAATTCTTCCAATTTCGGATATAATAGATAAAAATTCTTTTGATGAATAGTTACTATTATGTTCTGGACAATAGAAGATGTCTTTTGATAATCTTTTACTGTTTGCATCTAGAAAAGTGCTTATATTAATCATAATATCACTAAAAATTTTTATTCAAGTTCTCGAATATTACATAAAACTGCATCAGCCATTTCATATGTTTTTGCTTTTCCTCCTAAATCGGGAGTAAGTACATTTCCTTTTCTTAAAACTTCACTGCAAGCTTTTTCAATTAATTTAGCTTCATATTCATATTTAAGATAACTTAACATCATAGATGTTGAAAGTAAGATTGCAATTGGATTTGAAATATGTTTACCTGCAATATCTGGTGCGGACCCATGCACTGGCTCGAAAAGACCATATTTTTCTCCAATATTACCACTTGGAGTTAATCCTAATCCTCCCACAAGTCCTGCAGCTTCATCAGATAAAATGTCTCCATAAAGGTTTTCGGTTACTATAACATCAAAAATCTGAGGCATAGTAACAATATATAGAGATGTTGCATCTACATAGTAATCTTCAGTTTCTATATTAGGATAATCTTTTGCAACTTCATAAAAAGTCTTTTTAAACAATCCATCTGTTAATTTTAAAACATTAGATTTATGAGCAGCTGTAACTTTTTTTCTTGATTCTTTTATTGTCTGTTTAAATGCAAATTCACAAATTCTTTTTGATGCTTTTTTTGTAATTATTTTTTTTGCAATTACTTTTTCGTCCTCTTCGATAATCTCTTCATCTTGTGAATATAGTCCTTCTGTATTTTCACGTACAATAAGAAAATCTAAATCATTATATATGGATTTTACTCCTTTAAATGATTTTATGGGTCTTAAATTTCCATAAGTTTCAAGTTCCTTTCTAAGTGTAACAATAGGACTCTTTTGATTTGGTGTTGAAGTAATTGCTCCAAATAATATAGCATCTGATTTTTTAGCTATTTTTAAAGTTTCATCAGGTATTGTACTACCAGTCTTATAAAAACATTCTCTTCCGGCTAAAGCATTATTATAGTCAAAATTCAAATCAAAATAATCTAGAACATATTGTGCTGCTTTCATTACTTCTTTACCTATTCCATCTCCTGGAATTATTGCTATTTTTTTCATATTTTTAATCTCTAAAAATTTGTTCGTATATCTACGAAACATATTTATAATTGTAAAATGAAATTTATATATTATTATATAATATAATACTAGTCTATAGCTATTAAATTTAATAAAATTTTTGAATAAATCATTAAGTTTATTATATTTAAAGATGATAAAATATATTATTATTAATATGGAAATATTGAATAATGGGGTTTTCACTATGGAAAAAAGTATTGATGATTTAATTGAACAATTAGGTTCAGCTGATGAATTTGAAAGAGAAGAAGCTTTAGGTGAGCTTCAAATAAGGTCTGAAGAAGCTTTTGATTCTTTAGTTGAAGCATTAAAAAATAGAAATAAAAATATAAGGAGATATGCTGCACAAGTTCTCGGTTATATTGCTGATGAAAGGGCAATTGAACCATTAGTTGGAGCACTTGAAGATAACAATAAATTAGTTAGAAGGGAAGCTTCAACATCTTTAACAAGAATAGGTGAACCTGCTTTTCAACCTCTAATTAATTTATTAAAACATGAAAATTGGAGAGTTAGAGGTGCAGCTGCTTGGGCTTTAGGAAGTATGAAAAAACCAGAAGCTATTGGGCCTTTAGAAGAACTTCTTAATGATGAAAGTGGTTTTGTAAAAGCAGGTGCTAAATCCGCTATAGATCAAATTAAACAAGCTAATGGTCTTTAATTTTATTTATTAAATTCTTATTTAATAATTTTAAATTTTTTTAAATAAAATTCTTCTTTTTTAATATCTTAATATTTTTTTAAATTTTTCATTTTTTCTTTTCAATTTTTTTAATATTTTGAACTTTTTTTATTTTTTTATATATTTATCAATTTTAATAATGAACATTGTTTAATTTTTTTCTTGATTATTATTAAATTTTAATCATTTCCTATAATTTTATTTGTTTTTTTGAAAAATTTAATAAAATTTCTACTATGCCGGAATGTATTTTCCACCATATTTATATATTATAAAATAAAGATTATTATTTGTACTTTTATAAAATTTTTTTATTAAAACAGTTTTAAATTTTACTTATATCTTTTCGAAAAGACTTAAAAAACTTTTATCATTTCTTCTTTTTGGAAAGATTAAAAAAATTATAATAAACTTACAATGATAAATTTATAAATCTTTTCTGGAGGATTAAATAAAATGTGTGGAATTGCAGGAATAGTATATAAGGACGGAAATCTTCATAATGTTGGAGATGATATGACAAACATGCTTCATGCCCTTCAACATAGAGGTCCTGATTCAGCAGGTTTTGCATTATATGGTGGTTTAGGTCTTAAAGAAGATGAATATATTTTAAATATTCAGCTTGAAAATACGGATAAAAATTTATTACGTAAAGTCCAAGACCAGATTAATATGATTTCACCTATTGAATCTGATAGATTAATCTCTACTACTGAAAATGCAAATTTATATCAATGTAAACTTAAACTTGATGATTTTCATATGTTAAAACCTTTAATTCAACAAGTTGATAATATTGATGATAGTGTTGTTGTTATTAATGGTGAACATTCATTTAGTATGATTAAAGATGTAGGTTCAGTACTTGATATTGCAGATAATTACAATACCCGTTCAATTAAAGGTACTCATGCTATTGGACATACCAGATTTTCCACGGAAAGTGGAGTAGATTTATATCATGCTCATCCTTTCCAAACTTATATTATTAGGGATATATCACTTGTTCACAATGGGCAAATTACTAATTATTGGAAGGTACGTGATCCCTTAGAAAGAAAAGGGCATGTGTTTGAAACAAATAATGACACTGAATGTTTAGTACATTATATTGCAGATAAAATTGATAGTGGATATAACTTAGAAGAAGCTTTAGAACAATCTGTTGAGGATATGGATGGTCCATTTTCTTATATTGTATCAACACCAAATGGTATTGGTATTGCAAAAGATAAATTAGGTCTAAGGCCTGGTGTTATGGCTGAAACAGATGATATCTTTGCTATTGCATCAGAAGAAGTTTCTCTTGGAAAAGTTATAGATACAAGCGAAGTAGAGCAAATTTATCCTGGTGAGGTAAGGGTATTTGAAATATAAACAGGTGATTAAATGGCAGATATAAAAGAAATAGATTCATCTACAATTACTCCTAGAGAACTAAATAAGAAAATAAGATTAATTAATAATGAATATGATAAGATTGTCATTAAAAATCCTGGTGCTGAACATAATCTTGTTGCCGGAATTGTTGGTGAAGGTAATATTGTAATAGATGGATCTGCAGGATATTTTGCAGGTACTATGCTTGATAAGGCTAAAATTAATGGAAATGCTGGATGGTTTGTAGGAGATAATATGACCAGTGGTGAGATTATTGTAGAAGGTTCAGCAGGTGATGGTGCAGGTCAGGGAATTTATGGTGGTACACTTGTTGTTAAAAAAGGTGTTGGTTCTAGAACTGGAGAGATTATGAAAGGAGGCACCATAATAATCGGTGGAGATTCTGGATTTATGAGTGGAATATTTATGATGGGTGGCCGTATGATTATTCTTGGAAATTTAGGTGCTGATGCAGCAGAATCAATTCTTAGAGGGGAAATATTTGTTTTAGGTGAAATTGAAAGTTTAGGAAAAAATGCAATAACTATTGATTTAACGGATGAAGATAAAAAGTGTTTAAAGAAATTACTAACAGAATATGATTTTAATTTAAGTGATGATAATTACAATAATTTTACAAAAATTGTTGCAGAAAGTTCAAGACCATTACATGGATTAGAATAGAGGTGTTAAAATGCCATATAAAGTTAATAGAAGTCAAGTATTATGTAAAAGACATTTTAATAGGCCTGGATGTTGCTGGTATTTGTGTGATGATAGGGATGAGAAAATCTGTCACAAATGTTTTTCATGTTATAATAATTGTCCTCATGAGGTTTATGAGGTGGTTGATGGAGAACCTTATGCAGTTTATCCAGATAGATGTGTTGGATGCCGAATATGTATGGAAATGTGTCCAAATAAAGCAATTGAAATTGAAGCTATTCCTGAAGATTATAGGGAATCCTGGAAGTATCCGGATATAATGGAAATAGAGAGAAAATCCCACTCTGCTAACTATAAAATTAGAAGTACAGGTGCTTTAAGGGATATTCCAACATTTGATGATTTGGTTATAACTCCTGCTCAAGTATCAAGACCACCACTTGATAATTACAGGGAACCATGTGGAACAGATGTTGTACTTGGGTCAAGATATGCAGAAAATCCATTGAAAATAGATACTCCTATTATGATTGGTGCAATGTCATTTGGTGCAATTAGTAAAGAGGCTAAAATGGCTCTTGCAATAGGTTCATCTCTTGCAGGTACAGCAACCAATACTGGTGAAGGTGGAATGTTACCTGAAGAGAGAAAATATGCAGATAAACTTATTGCTCAATATGCATCAGGAAGGTTTGGTATTTCTGCAGAAACCTTAAATAAAGGAGATGCAATCGAGATTAAAATAGGTCAGGGAGCTAAATCAGGTATGGGTGGACACCTTTTAGGGGAAAAAGTAACGGCCGAAGTTGCCAAAATCCGTATGATACCTGAAGGTTCAGATGCACTATCACCTGCAAGACATATGGATATTGTAGGTCCTGAAGATCTTGCTATGAAAATTGCACAACTAAGAGAGATTACTGAATGGAAAGTTCCTATAGCAGTTAAGTTTGCATCTGGTAAAGTTGCAAGTGATGTGAAAATTGCTGCTAAAGGAGGGGCGGATATTGTTGTTGTAGATGGTATGCAAGGTGGTACAGGTGCAGGTCCAAATGTAATAATGGAAGACTCAGGTATTCCTACACTTGCATCTGTCGTTGAAGCGGATAGGGCTTTAAGGGAAGTTAACCTTAGAGAAGATGTTAACCTTGTTATTGCAGGAGGTATTAGAAGTGGTGCTGATGTTGCAAAAGCAATGGCATTAGGTGCTGATGCAGTATATATTGCTACTGCAGCTCTTATTTCAATTGGTTGTAGAGTATGTCAGGAATGTTATACTGGTAATTGTAAAAAAGGTATTGCAACACAATCCTTAGAGTTAAGACATAGGTTAAATGTTAAACAAGCAGGTATACAGGTAGCTAATTATATTAAAGTAATGACTGAAGAGGCTTGTATGCTTGTTCAACAGGCAGGTAATACTCATTTATCAAAACTAGAAAAAGAAAATCTTAGACCATTAACTCTTGAAGCTTCTGCTTTAACAGGTATTCCAATGAGTACATTTTAAGAATTTTGAGCTTCTAATTATTTTCTTTTATTTATTTTTTTAGTTTTTAGTTTTTAGTTTTTAGTTTTTAGTTTTATATGCTTTTTAACTATTTTTGATTAGTTTTTTAATATACTATTATAATTTTAATTTCTTTACATTATTTTAAGTATTTTTAAATAATAAGTTATTCAAGTAATTCTTTTTCTTTTGCAATACAAAGTTTACATAATGCAGTTGAATTAGATAATTGGTTGTGTTTAACTGGACAATAATAAATTCCATCTTTATAGATAATTCTTTCACCTGATGGAAATGGCATATCAATTGGAGGGATGGATTCTTCTAAACTTAGTGTTGGATATATGGATATTATTCCATACATTAATGGAGTTTTATTACTTGAATCCCTTCTTTTATTTGTTTAGTATATTGGTATTCTAAGATGTCTATACATTCAACAAATTTGCTCTTATCAAATAATTCGGGCTGATCATTGTTATTTTTAATTTTTTTAAGCCTATTTAAAAAGTAGTGGATTGTAACTTTAAGATATTCTTCTCTATATGATTTTTGTATGAATTGTTCTTCTCTCTCAAGTACCCAGATGCAATCATTTCATCATAAAGTGTCATAGTCCTAGCAGTTTCTTTAATAATATTTAAAATATCATTTTTAGAAATTGTATATTTATTAAATAGGTTTTTTAATTTTAAAAACATCATAATTCCTTAAATTATTATTATAAATTAAATATTATTATTTTCATTGAAAAATTATATTTGATTAAATAATTAGTTCTTTCAAAAACTTGTGAGATTTAAATTTTTACTAGTTAGACATCACAAAAATTTTTTCGTCAATTTATTACTTATTTTTTATTTAAAAACTGATAAGTTAATGTATTAAGTGAGATTTTTATATTATATATACAATATAAAAATAAAAGCCTATTTGTATGTTGAATTGTAAAAAATTAATTATTGTAAGATAAATAAAGGTAAATAAAATTATCACATTAGTTTTTGAAAGTGCCAATTATTTTTTAACATTAAAATATATATTGTTATTAATTACAAATAATTCAATATAATTATTAAGTTTTATAATTCAAATTATATTTAAAAAGTTTTATTTTTTTATATTGATACTATGATAACTATAACAAAAAAGGAAAAGAATGTTTTAGATTCTCTTAGAAAATACTCTGGTGACTATGAGGGAGGTATACCTCAAGAAGTTTTACAAAATAAATTGGATATACATGAATACCAATTATATGAAATATTGAATAGTCTCGCAAAAAAGGGTGTTATTGAACAAGATGAAAATCGTATAAACCTTAGAGATATAAATCAGGAAATTAATACGGTGGATTCAAAACAAGATGTTATTGATGCAGAATTAGGTAAGATTGAACAGGATTCTCTTGAAATAATAAAATCTATTGTGAAAGATGGTGTTGTACCTAAATATGAACTTGAAGGTAATTTATTATATGGTCCATTAAAATTAACTGATTTTAGAATGTATCATGTTATTATTTCACTTACAAATAAGGGCATAATTAAAGCTGTACGTAGAAATGATGAACAGTATTATAGACTCATGATAAATAATGATTAGATTAAAAAATATTATTATTAGTTTCTACTTTTTTCATTTACTTTATATTTAATTTTCATATAAAAAGTCTTTAATTAATTCTTTTAAATAATCATAGTTTCTTTCAATTAAAACATTATGTTTAGTATTTTTTAATGTAATCAATTTGGAATTGTCAATATTATTAACAAGCTCATTAATTGCAGTTTTTGAAATTATGGTGTCGTCTTCCCCATAAATAATAAGAACTTCATTATTTATTTTATTTAAATTGTCATAAACATCATAGCTTTTACATGATTTTGCAGCTTTATGTATTCCATTAATATTGCGTATTTTAGCAAGTTTAAACTTTTGTATTTCTAACTCTTCTTTTGATTCGTTTAAAATATCTTCAGGTAAAATATGGTCTATTATACAATCAAAAAATTTAACAAATCCTTTATCAGAGCTTTCTTCAAGTCTATTAAAATCTTCTTCCATATCAGGGGTTATTCTTGCAGAGGTTGATATTAGAATAACTTTATTTATAATTTCAGGATATTTTGTAATTATTTCTAGACTTATATGTCCTCCAAGTGAAAAACCAACTATATTTGTTTTTTCAATATTTATTTTTTTTAGTAATTTTACAACGTCTTCTGCTAATAATTGTGTAGTATATTCTACTTCCCCTTCTTCACTTTTTCCATGACCACGTAAATCTACACTTATAACTTTAAAATAATCTTTTAAATAATCATTCAAATATTTCCAGTATTCTAAATCATCAGATAATCCATGTATTAGAACTACAGGGTAACCTTTTCCTGCAATTTTATAATGTATTGTAATAGAATTAATTTCTTCATATGGCATAATTTCATAATCCCTATAAAACTTTAATAAGTAGAAATTATATAATATTATATAAGTAATAATTTTTATTAATTTATTATTAATAAAATTTTTAATTTACAAATTTGTTTGAATATATTTTTAATTTTTTTTAAAATATTGGAATTTGTATAATTTTAAAACAATAGTTCTTTATTAATTTTAAAAAAAAAATTAGTTTTATTGTCTTTTTTCATATTTTAGTCAATAATTTTATATATTCAAAAGTATATAATTAAAATTAGTAAATTTAATATTTATAATTATTTTTATTATTTTTTATTATATTAATTATTTAATATTAAACAAAAAATAGGAGTTATTAAAATGATGAGAATCAGTATGTCACTTCCAAAGAAACTATTATCTGATTTTGATGAAGTTTTAAAAGATAGGGGATATCAATCAAGGTCAAAAGGTATAAGAGATGCTCTTCAAGATTACATTCTCCGTTATCAATGGATGAATGAAATGGATGGAGAAAGAATAGGTGTTATAACAATTATATATGATCATCATTATACTGGAGTGATGGAAGATTTAGCTGAAATACAACATCAATTTAGGGACACTATTACTGCTAGTATGCATATACATATGACTGAGAGATACTGTATGGAAGTCATTATTGTAGATGGTGATGTAAAAGATATACGTTCAGTTACTGAAAAAATGATGAAGCTTAAAGGAGTTGAACATGTAAAACTTACTAGTACGGCTAATGGTAAAAACTTCGACCAAAAAGATGGTCATACTCATGACGATTATAGTCATTCTCATTAGTGAAACTTTTTTAACTCATTATTTTTTTTATTCCGTATATTTAAAGAAATATTAAATCTTTTTTATCTTTTTAATCTTTTTATCTATTTTTTATTTTTTAAATTAGTATTAAATCTTTTTTATCTTTTTAATCTATTTTTTATTTTCAAATTTTTATTAAATTTACTTTTATCTTTTTTATAAGGTTTTAATCATTAATTTTAATGTTTTTTTTGAAAAATACTTATTTAATGAGGTCAACATGTTTTATTAACTTATTAAATGTTTTTATGATTTTTATTAAAAGAGATTATTTTTTTTTAAACTGTTTATTTATGGATATTTTAGTATTATATATCAAATTTTTAATCTAAATTTTTATAAATTAAAAGGCACATAATTTTATTGATGAAATTTAAAGTAACTCCTTATCATTCAAATTTAATTAAAGATACACAAAGGTTATCTGCATTTTATGAAGGGATATCTGAATATGCAGAAGAGTTAAATCATTTAAAGAATGAAGAAAGTATAATTAATAAAGTTGTATATGATTTAGGTTGTGGGAGTGGAGTTTTAACATACTTTGCAAGCTTGTATTTCCAAGGAGTCGTTGGTTTTGAAAAAGAATCAAAAATTGCATCATATGCAGCTGAAAACCTTAAAGAATATGATAATGCAATAATTATAAACGAAGATGTTTTAAATCTTGAAGGCCTTCAGAAGGCAGATTTCATTATATGTGAAATGTTAGATACAGCGTTGATTGATGAAGAAGAAGTATTAGCATTAAATCATTTTCTACCATTTAAAGAAGATGATGCAATAGTTATTCCTAAAGAAGTGGTAAATTTCGCTGAACCTGTAAATATGCAGAGGGATAATATTTGTTGGGAAGATGATGATTACAAGCCAAATTATGAAATCATTGGTCCTTCAATAAAGTATGGTGAAATTAATTTAAATAAAAAAATAGATGAAGACTTCTCTTCAAATTTAAAATTAAAAATAAATAAGGATTCTATCCTCAATGGAATAAAAATTACAACTGTAACATTAATTACAGATAAAATTGTATTGGGATCTACACCTATGTTTAATCCTCCTTTATTTGTGCCTGTAGATGAACTGATTGTTTCAAAGGGAGATATAATAAACTTAAATCTTTCATATAAAATGGGTGGAGGAATTGAAAGTATTAAAACAGTTATTAATTAATAAAATATTTTTTATTTATTCTATTAATAAATTAATCAAATAATTTCCATTTTAAAAGAATCTATTTATAATTTTTATTACTAAATTAATTATTTATTAATTTAAGCTAAATTATTTTAACTAAATATTAATTATTTATTAACTATAAATAGTGATATTATGATTAAAGAAGAATTAACTGATTTTCTTAAAGGATATACAAAATTAGTAATTATGGGAATCGGTAATGATATTCGTGCTGATGATGGGTGTGGTCCATATATTGTAGATAATATTAAAGATTTAGCTTCTAGCAAAGTTTCCATAATTAATGCTACAACTGTACCTGAAAACTTCACAGGAAAAATTAGAAAATTAGACCCTTCACATATTTTAATTATAGATGCTGTTATAATGAATGAAGGACCGGGTAAAATAAAAATTGTTAGAAAAGAAGAAGTTGCAGGAGTAAGTATTTCTACCCATTCAATGTCGCTTTCATACTTGGTTAATTATTTGGAAATAGAAAAACCTTATAATATTTTGTTTATAGGTATAGAACCAGAGTCAATGGAACTTGGTGAGGGTTTAAGTCCTTTGGTTAAATCATCATCTGATGATTTAATCAGTATTTTTAGAGAGATTATATAGTGAACTTAAATTCTAATTTTTTTTTAATCTTTTTAATAAACTTTATTTAATAAAATTGTTAAAATATAATTAATTAAACATTTATTTAATATTTAAGATTAATGTGATTATATGAAAATTTTATGTATTGGTTCAAGATTATTTGATGATGTTGCACCTTATTTTAATGAAAAAGGATATGATTCTATATTAACAGAATCAAATCCAAATGCAGAGAATTTAAATCTGGCAGATGATTATTTTATAGGTCCTAGAGGAATGGTTTTCCCATTTAATGTTGCTATTGAGAGAAACGTAGAGGGTGTGGTTCCTCTTATTGGTATTGATCCGCCACTTATAGATGTGGCTGCTATGAAAGAGAAAATGGAATCTGAATATAATATTCCAGTTGTATCATCAAAACTTAAACCAGTACGTATTGCTTCAGATAAATCAAAAACCAAAGAATTTTTTAATTCTATTGGGATAAACACTCCAGAATCTGCCTATATTAATAAAAATAATCTTGATAATTTTGAAAATATTATTGAAGATGCAGGTTTTACTTATCCTGTTGTTTTAAAACAAAATGCAGGGCAAGCTGGAAATGATATTAAAGTTGCACAAAATTTTGATGATGTTGTAGAATACTTTAATGACTTTGATGAGGCTTTGTGTGAAAATTTTGTTGAGGGTGCAGAAATATCAATAGAAACTTTAGGTTGGAAGGGCAAATATTTGCCTCTTGTTTCTGTATATAAAGGGGATACATCTTTTGAAGGTATTCATCCAATTAAAAGAATTAGATATGGGCCTACCAATATAAATGGTTTGGATAATGAAGAAGTAAGGTCATGTGCTCTTAAAATAGCTGAAAACCTTAAAATTGAAGGTAATATGGATTTAGATTTTATCTATGATTATAGTTCTTCTAAGTTATATGCAATTGAAGCAAACACTCGTCCAAGTGGAACAAGATATTTGACTCAAGCTTCAAGCAAAATTAATCCTCTTGAAAAACTTATTGATATGGCTGCAGGTACATTCAATATAGATGAAGTAAATGAAGAAATTAAAAATTATTATTGTGCAGAGATACCTATAGGAACCTTTGAAGGTGAAATTCCTGATAAAACATTTAATGATAAAGATTATGTAGTTCATGGACCTGAAAAATATCAAAGAATTACTATCCGATCCAGTTCAAAAGAAGATTTAATTAATCGGGTTAAAGAATTAACCGGTAGGACTATTGAAATAAATCATTAACTGATTTTTTTATTTTTTAAAATAAAAGGAAGTTTGTTCTTCATATTAATTTATAGAGGATTTTTAAAACAATAATTTTTAAAATTAATTCTATAGAGTTTTTATTATATTTTCAACTAATTTTTATTAAAATTTTATTGATTATCTTAATCTAATGATGTTGATTATTTTTTTATTTCTTTTTTTAAGAAAATATTAAGTTTTAAATAGTATTAAAATTAAAGGTACAAATGATTTATATTTTATAAAATTTTTTTGTGGTAATTTATGGATATTATTAATATTATTATATTGTTTTTTATAACAGTTTTTTCAACAATATTCTTTACATGGTATATTAAAAAGATATTACTAAAGGCAAATATAACTGACAATCCTATTGTCAGTGAACATCGTCATAAGACTGGAACCCCAACAATGGGTGGAATTGCATTTTTATTTACAATTTTATTAATATTATCAATTTACTATAAAAATATTTTAATTTTTAATACTTGTTTTATTATGATTGCTGCAGGTATAATGGGACTTGTAGATGATTTACTTGGTCTTAAGGTTTCAGAAGTTCTTTCAGAAGTTCAAAAACTTGTAAAAAATATTACAAATGGTATTGTTCATATAGGTTTACTTGATCTTAAACCTGGTGCTGAGGCAAGAGTCGCATCAGATAAAGCA
Organism: uncultured Methanobrevibacter sp.; assembly: GCF_905235195.1. Classification (GTDB taxonomy): domain Archaea; phylum Methanobacteriota; class Methanobacteria; order Methanobacteriales; family Methanobacteriaceae; genus Methanarmilla. The sequence goes on from NZ_CAJOKH010000048.1 coordinate 20,530, forward strand.
AAAGCTGAAGTCGATGATTTGGTTAAAGCAAAAAAATTAGAAGTTATTGATGAACTTCCAATAAAATATGAAACTGGTGAACTTAAACAAATTATATCTCAGCTTTTTATCGGTATTCTTCTTGCACTTACAGGAGCAGTTACTACACTTGGAGGATTTAATTTAGGTTTATTTGCAGCACCAATTGTAGTTATAGCTGTTTTAGGTGCGGTTAATACTGTAAACTTGATTGATGGTATGGATGGTTTGGCATCAGGGATATTGTTTATTGCTTCATTTTCATCAGGAATATTTGGATATATTAATGGAAGGCCAGAGATTATTATACCATTTGTTTTGATTTGCGGATTATGTCTTGGATTTTTAGTATTTAACAAATATCCAGCATCAATATTTATGGGAGATACAGGTTCTATTCTTCTTGGTGCAGGATATGCTACTGCAGTACTTATATGTGATATACCATATTTTGGACTTTTAGCATTAGCTGTTCCAATATTCTCTGTTATTGTAAGTTTGCTTCACAGGGCACATTTGATTGAAATGCCAGTTGAACCTTTACATCATACATTAAACTATAAGGGGATGTCTGAACCGAAGATTATTTTATTATATTGGTCTGTTACAGCTATCTTATGTGCAGTGGGTTTAATTGTTGATTATTTCATTTTCATATAATTTTTTTATTTTGAAAATTATTCTTTATTTTATTTTTTTCAATTTTAATAACAATAGAATTTTAAAAGGATAATTTTTTTTTAAAATTAATATCTTAAAAAAGGGAAAGTATTTTTAAAGATTTTAAACAAAACAATTAATGATATTTATTTTATATTGGAGATATTTTATGGTAGATTTTAAATTATCTATTGATGAATTGGCAAATAATATTGGTGGAAAAATCATAGCATCAAATGATTATTATAATAATTGTGATTTTTCAGGAAAATTTAATTTTTTAGCAAGTGCTAAAAAGGGAGATATTGTAATTCGTCATAAGATTAATAGTAAAGGAATAGAAATAGCCACTTCAAATAATGCAGCTACTCTTATTACAAAAAATCCTACAGAAGATGCAATTGAAATGGCAAAAAAATTAAATTTTCCATTAATCATTGTTGATAAAATTGAAATTGCTAATTCATTTGCACTCAAATGGGTTTTTGATAATTTTGATTTTAGCTCTAAACGTGTTGCTATTACAGGAACAAACGGAAAATCTACTACTTCTCATATGATATATCATATTTTAAATTCAGCAAATTATCATGTTTTAACTAACACTGATTCTCGAAGTGAATTTAACACTTTAATTGATCCTATGGTTCCTAAAATGATTTATGAGGAGATTGAAAATAATGGGCCTCTTGATTATTGTGTTATTGAAGTTTCAGAAGTTCAAGGTTGGTTGGATTCTGTAATGAAAGACCATGCTTATTTGATGACAAATGCTATTAATCCTGATGTAGGTATTATAACCAATGTTACTATGGATCACATTGGTCTTGTAAATACAATTGAGGATGTTTTAAGAGAAACATCTGGTCTAGCCCGTGGGTTAAAGAAAGGTACATTAGTCTTAAATAAGGATGATATAAATGTATCTCAAATTGAACCAAATGAAGGCGTTAAAAACTTATTTTTCTCAATGGATAGTAAAAATGCATCTGGTAATGTTGTTTTTGATGAGGATAAAAAACTTGTTCTGGGAGATGGTGAGGAAATTTTAACTCTTGATGATTTACCTTTTAAAACAAATCATTTTATTCAAAATACTCTTGCAGCTATTGGTGCATGTCTTGCATTAGAGATACCATTGGATGATATTGTTAATGGAGTCAAAACATATAAGTCACTTAAGAGAAGATTCGCTAAGTTAAATGATAATCCTACTATTTATGATGATTTTGCACATAATCCTGATGGAATTAAATCAACAGTGTATGCTGGATTTAAATTGTTGTCTGATAAGGGTAATTTATGGATAATAAATGCAATTAGAGGTTCCCGTGGTGAAACATTAAACAAATTAAATGCAGAAAGTTTAGTTGAAGTAATTAATAAAATTTCTAAAGAAGATAATAGTTCAGTAAACCTTATTTTATCTAGTAGTGAGGATGTTGTAGATAATTTAAATACTGTAACTGAATCAGAAAGAGAATTATTTTGTAAGGTTCTTGATAATAATAATATTATTTATACTCATTTCAATTGTTTAAATGATGCACTTAAAACCACATTAGCCAAATCAGATAAGGATGATATTCTCTTGCTTATTGGAGCTCAAGGGATGGATCCTGCAGAGGATCTCTTAAATGATATCTTATAGATTTTTTTAATAAATTTTCATATATTTCATTGTTCTTATTGCTATTTTTTTATTTATTTCTTTATTCCTTATTGTTATTCATTTTGTTAAATATTAGTTTTTTACTTGATTTTTAAGAGTTTTTCGTTTTTGTTTTTTAATATTTTATTACAATTAATCATTTTTTGATTATTAAACATTTTTTAAAATTATTTTTTATAATATTAAAAATTAAAAATTAAAATTATTATTTTAGAGTATTTTTTATTAATATTTTTTAAAAATGAAATTATTTTTTATAATAAGGTCTTTTTATAAAAAATTGTTATAAATAGAGATTATCTTATAAAGTATTTGTCAATTTGTTAGTTGGTAATTTTGTTTTTGTGATTTTTTAGGTTAAAATTTTTGATTTTTTGCTTTTTGCGAAAAATTTTCATAAAATA
>NZ_CAJOKH010000049.1 GCF_905235195.1 uncultured Methanobrevibacter sp.
AGAAGAAACAAAAACCAAAGACCAACCAATCTCAATAAACGTTAAAAACACTGCAGAAGAAAAAACAGAAAAAGAAACTATTAAAACCAACTTAAAAACAACTGCTACCAAACCAAAAGCAGTAGATAATATTGAAAATAAAGAAAAAGTTCCAGTTAATGAAAAATTAAAAGAACCTCAAAAAACAGAAGAAGAAAAAACCACAATACAAACAGAAAAAAGTACAAATATAAAAATCGAAGAACCTACAGCATCTGCAAATTCTTTAATTTATGAGATTAAAGAAGAAAAAGCAGATGTAGGAACTGGCGAAAGACCATCTGTAAAACTTGAAGAAAAAGTAAAATTTAAAGAAACATCATCCATAGAACCGAAAGAAGAAAAAAGTGTTATGGATACTACAAATACAAATGAAGAAAGCACTGCACTTGTATCTGATAGAGATAGTGAAATAAAAGAGAATATAAATGAATCTAGTGAAGAAAAACCTTCTGAAGAATATGTATTTGATAGCGAAAAAGCTATGGGCATTGTAAGTAATATTTCACAAGAGCCTATTGGAGAACAACATCAAACTATTCTAAACGAAACAAGAAAAATGACAAATGAAACACCTGAGGAGACTTTAGATTCATATATAGATGATGATATTGAACAAACTCTTAAAGAGAAACTGGAATATCAACAGGAGGCAGAAGAGTTTGCAAAAATTACTGATCCTATTGAAAGTGTGAAAGATGCCTTTTCAAATATTAGATCTGCAATTAAAGGTAAAGAAGAAACAAATGAAATAGAACCAGCAACTACTAATGAAGTTGTTTTAGATGAAATTCTAAACAATGACCCTGAAATTAATAATCAAAATGATTATAATGATGAGGTAGTCAGTATTACTCCATTACATAACCCTGAGGAAATTAAAAAATACGAAGAGAGTATGAATCAAAATTACGATGCTATTGATGTATTTGATAATATTGATGTGAGTACTGATAAAATTACTCCAGAAGAAATTGCATTCTTTGAAAATCTTGAGAAAGGTTATACTCCAAATCAAGACCAAACAGTAGAAAGACTTTCACCTTCTGAAAAATTCCACAAGAAAAATAATACTAAAAAATCTAATCAAACTAAACAAACAAAAGCAAACAGACAAACTAGACCAAGTAGACAAACAAAACCAAATAGATTAAGTAATAAACCTACATTAAAACCTCCAATTGCAGTAGATGAAGCAATTATAACCATACAAGGTCAAGATCATATCCTTAAACGTGGAAAAAGTATTATTTACCAACATGGCGGGGAAAAATACGGAAGCTCCATCCACAATATTAATGGGGATAATCTTAATGTTACCTACAGAGGCCAAAAAATTTGGATTAAAGCTAAAGATGTTACAAAAGTATTTTAAATCTTTTTAAAAATAATTATTTATCCTCTTACTTTTTAACATCCAATATTATTAGGGAGTGTAAATTTTATGTATATATCCCAAATATATCACCCCCCCTATTTTTATTCTCTTTTTCTATTTAAAAAAAAAATTAAAAAAATATTCATAAATTTAACTTAATATATTAACTATTTTGATATATATGTTCTAAAACTTTTATCTTAAAAATTCTCTTAAATAGATTAATTAGTTTTTGTAATATTACAAAGCAAGTAGAGTAACAGTTGATTTAATAAGTCTTTAGGTATAATAAAGATAAAAATAAGAATAAAATGTTTTATTTATTGAATATAACTATAATATTGAATACTAACTTAAAATTTAATTTTTGAATAATTTAAAAAAAATTAGAAATTGTTTAAAATTAATCTAGTTTTTAAAAAAAATAGGTACTTAAACCATATTTTAGATAAATATAAAAGTTTATCTCAATATAATTTAAGCAATAATCCTCTTATAGTTATAATTATAATATGGTATGTTAATAGAATAAAGATGATTAATTATATTTGAAATAATTTCTTTTCGCCTGTTTTTTCATTAAACCATTCTTTTTTATTTCCAATATAGTATACTGCTGCAACTGAAATTAAACTAATAGCTAAATCTACAACAAAATCCATAGTAGAAATATTTGAAGATATAGAACTAAATCCTAAACTTACCATAAAAAAGCTCATCAAATTATTGATTGAATGAATAGCTGCTCCTGCTTCTAAACCACAAGAACGCCAAGCCAATAATCCATAAAGAATACCTGAAATACCTATGCTAACTACACCTAGAGCATTATAAGAATGTCCTAATGCAAATAAAATAGCTTGAATAATAATTGCCAAAATTGGTATTTTAAACCAAGCCCCAAAACTTTGCATTAAAATACCTCTAAATACATACTCTTCTGCAATACATTGAGCAGGTATAAGAATTAATGCAATAATCATTGCAATTGCAGAAACTTGACTATGACCCGGAGTTTTATGATTAAATACTAAAGACATTACATTAAAAACCATATATATTATTAAAGGAACAATCAAACATTTTAAATAAATATTCCAGTTCCATCCTCCACGAGAAGAACCATAAGAAGAAAATGGTCTTTTCCCAACTAATCTATTAGCAATATAAATTGCAGGAATGAATACAAAAATAGATAAATAGGAAATATAAATCGAAACATCGGATGTATCTAATGTTTCATATCCTCCAGCTAAAACTCCATTAACAACAGATCCACCATATATCCTAGAAAAAATCAAAGCAACTAACAATTGAAATACATTAAATAAAATTGCTGCGATAATTATTGTAAGTAATGGTCTATACCATTTATATTTATCAAAAGTTCTTGGATAAGTTATATAATCCGGGAACTTTGTATTATCATCTAACATAAAATATATTATATTTTTTATTTATTATATAAATTACTATATTTATATTATAATTTATGATTTAGATGTTTTTTTAAAAAAAATAGGTAGATTAGAATAAATTATAAATCTAATCTATTTGTGGGTAAAATAAAATATTAATAAATCATCTTTGATTTCATCTAAACGGCAAAAACCAAATCTTTCAAACTGAATAATATCCCCTACATTAAGATTTCTACAATCTTGCTCACAGAAACCTCTTTTAATAGATCCATCATCCATTACCACTTCTGTATTTATAGCATCATCAACTGGTATAAATTGAATAATTTTAGCTTTAAGTTTTTTAGATTCATCAAAAGATTCACTATCAAACTTAACCTTGGTTTCATCTACATTTACATTCATTAAATCCATTAATCTAATATATCCATTGTTAAAATCATCTTCAGGAATATAAACAGAACCATTAAAGTTTAAGCTCCTATAACCTCTATCTGGATAATCTGGATGTAATTCTTTTTTAAGTGTATAATCTTTAAATTCATCAGGACAATCTTCAACAGTAATCTCCACAGGATTTTCTACAAAGAAATATCTATTAGCTTTATTTTCAATTAAATTTCTATTTAAGCCGTAAATCTTTTTCCAACTAACTGCTGAATCAGACATTTTTACTCCAATTTCAACCATTAATTTCCAAATAGTCTCAGCTTGTATTCCTCTTCTTGCAATAGCTCGTAAAGTTCCAAGTCTTGGATCTGTCCATGATGAATAACTACCATTTTCAATTCCTTCTTTTGCTTTAGAGGTACTTAATGGAATATCTTCCATCTTAAGTCTTCCATAATGTATAAATTCAGGCATGTCCCAACCCATATGCTTGTAAAGATAAGACTGTTTTTCACTGTTTGCAAGATGATCTTTACCTCTTAAAACATGAGTCATACCCATCAAATGATCATCTACAGAGACAGAGAAATTCATCATAGGGTAAATTCTATATTTATTAGCTAATCTTGGATGTTCTGCATCTTCAATACGGAAAGCTACCCAATCACGGATTGCAGGATTTTTATGGTTAATATCTGTTTTAACTCTTAAAACTGCACTACCTGCTTCCATATTTGGAAATTCTCTCCAAAGTTTTAAATTTTCTTCAACGGATTGGTCCCTATGAGGACAAGGCTTACAATTATCTTTAAGTTTTTTAAAATCTCCTCCATCACAAGTACACATATATGCACTACCACGTTTAATTAATTCTTCAGCATATTCATAGTAGATTTCAAAACGGTCAGATTGATAAAATATTTCATCTGCTTCAATTCCCAACCATTTTAAATCTTCAACAATCATATCATAAGCATCAGGATAAACTCTTTTCGGGTCCGTGTCTTCTATTCTTAAAATGAATTTTCCACCATATTTTTTAACATATTCTCCATTAGGTACTGCTGCTCTTGCATGACCTATATGTAAAGGTCCACTTGGGTTTGGTGCAAAACGCATAACTATATTATTATGAGAACCAGGTAATTCTTCTAAACCCTCTCTTTTTTTAGGTTTATTCTCTTTAAGTACAAGGCCAAAATTTTCCATCTCACTATTAATTTCTTCCATTGATAATTGATTAACTTTAGAGACAATTTGTGCACTTAAAGGGCCTATTTCATTAGCACGAGATCTAAGTTCTGCTTCATTAGCCATAATAGAACCCATAACCGCTTTAGCATTTGCACTACCTTTATGTTTTTTAGCATTCATTAAAGCATGTTTATATACAATTTCTTCTAATTCATCCATCATATCACATTAAATTAATTGATTAAAATTGATAAATAATTTTAAATTAATAATTTAATAAATTACTACTTATTAATAGATATTATATTTAAAATAAAACAAGTAAATAAATTTTTTAAAAAAAGATATTTTAAAAAAAGTATTAAATACATTAATATTTTAGATTTACTAAATATATAAATATTTAATTTTAGTTTATTGAAAATCTAATAATCCAAAATAAAAATAAAAACAGTATAAGGAATTATTAAATTTAATTATTTCAAAGATTTAGAGGGATTATATGAAAGAATGTATTAAAACCCCTGAAGATATCGATTGGGCTTATTTTTGGGCGCAAAAATTAGAAAAGAAAACAGATAGAAAAAAAGACTGGGATAAAGCTGCAAAAACATTTCATAAAAAAAATCGGAAAGACGATTATAAAAATGAATTTCTTAATAGTTTAATAATTAACAAAGACGACACTATACTTGATATTGGCTGTGGTGAAGGAAGTATAACAATACCAGTATCAAAAAAAGTAAAATCAATAACAGGACTCGATTCTTCTAAAGAAATGTTAAAACTCCTAAATAAAAGAGCTGAAAAAAGAAATATAACAAATATTAATAGTATACAAATGAGCATTGAAGATATAAAATACGAAAATCTAGGTAATTATGACGTTGTAATAGCTTCTCGCTCATTAAATGGAATTATACCCATTAAAGAAACATTAACTGAAATTAATAAAATAGCTAATAAATATGTATTTATAAGCTTATTTGGACCTAATAATTGGATTATTGAAAAAGAATTTCAAGAATATTTAGGTAATAAAACTAATGAATTTCCCTCATATATTTATTTAATCCATATTCTAAAAGATTTAGGAATATATGCAAATATGAAAAGACTTGAAATTAATGATTATAGAAAATATTCAAGTATTGAAAATGCAATGGAGAATGGTAAATTTAGATTAGATCTTTTAAATGAAGGAGAACTTAAAAAATTAGAAAAATATCTTAAAGGTATATTAACTGAAGACCCTGAAACTGGCCAACTATATAATAAACGAGATAAATCCGATTGGATATTAATCTGGTGGAAAAAGGAATAGGCTAATCTACCCATTTAAAAGCTCTTCTCTAAAGGAAATCGCATCTTCCATAATAGAATTATATTCAATAGCTTTTTCTACATATTCAATAGCTCTATTTTTATCATCTTTTTTATTATAAATTTTTGCCTTAAGTAAATAGAAATCAGAATCAAACTTATCACTATTTAACTGAGCATTACATATTTCAAGAGATTCATCTAAACGGTCAAGTTCATATAAAATATTAGCCTTTTCAAATATGAAAAACACAGCAGAATCTATTTTTAAAACTTCATTACACCCCTCTAATGCTTCTTCGAGCATACCTAAGTTTACAAGTGAAGTTATCATATAAAACCATCCTTGAACATCTGAAGGGTCATAGGTTAATACTTTATCATATGCAAGTATTGCTTCCTGGTAATTTTCCATTTCAATCAACAATTGTCCTTTAAATTTCCATCCATTATGATTAAAACTATAAAGTTCAAGAGATTGATTTATTGTCTCTAGTGACTCGTCAAATTTTTCAAGTGTAAATAAAACTACTGCTTTATAATATAACAAGTTATAATCTTCTTTAATTTCAAGTGCACGATTAATATAATCTAAAGCCTCTTCTGATTTTCCAATATTATTTAAAATACTTGCAATATTAGATAATGCATTAATATCTTCAGGATCTATTTCAATTGCTTTATAATATGCTTCAAGAGCATTATCAAACATTGAAAGTGATGCATAACAATAAGCAATATTGTCATAAATGCTGGAATTATTGGAATCCAGTTCTGCTGCCCGTTTGTGTGAATTTAATGCTTCTTCCATATTACCCATAACTGATAATACAGATCCTCTCATATCCCATGCATCTGCATATAGTTGATTTATTTCTATTGCTTTATTAAAACAGATTAATGCATTTTCAAACATACGGCCCACATTCAAATAAAAATCCCCAAGTTTGCACCATACTTCTTCATCTAAACAATCAGAAGAATATATTTCATCACATATAGAGTGAACTTCATTTAAACGACCCATTTTATATAAACAATATATTTTTGCAATTTTTGCCCTGTAAAATTTCCCATCACAAACAATAGCTTCATTTAATAATTTTAAAGCTTCCTCAAAATTATTATTTTTATAATCATAAATTCCTTTATCATACAATTCTTCTTTTTTTAAATCAGATTCATTTACCATAATACACCCAAGATATATTTTTATTAAAAAATTTTAATTTTAGATTAAATTTATTAAATATTGCTTTTGTATTTATTCATTTTTTTAAAATTTTTAGAATAATAATTAGCATATAAAAATGCAACAAATGCACCTAATAGTTTTCCAATAGCTAATCCTAAAAATACACCTACAACTCCCATATTTAATATGAATACAAAGAATATTAAACATATTATTGAAAGTATAAACTCCCTAATTAAAGTTAAGCCAAGTGAAATTGGACCTTTTCCTAAACTTTGGAAAAATAATCCTGAAAGTACACCTATAGGAGTTGCAATGAAAAATATTAAATAGATTTTAAGCATTACTGCAACTAAACTAGAAAAAACTTTAGTATTTTCAGATAAATAATATAATGATGATAATTGTGGAGCAAATACAAATATCATTATACCACTTAGTATCGATAAAATAAAAGCTAATTTTAAGGAATAAAAAAATACCCCTCTAACTCTTTCATATAAACCTGCTCCATAAGATGATGCTGAAATTGAAAAATTGAAACCCCAAGGTATTGTAAAAATATGATCTAAAAAAGTATTTAATACTGCAGTTGATACCAATACATACAATGGCTTTTTAACATCACCCTCTGCACGAAAAATTCCAGTTAAAACAGAAGATGTTATTAAAAAAATTGTACATATAACCAGTACTGTAGAATACTGTAAAAAAAGATTAATTACCTTAGATGCCACAAGAGAAATTAAAATATTTTTTTGAAAAGCCAATAAGATAATTGTAAAGATAATGGATATAAAAACACTTAAAAAAATAGATTGACCTACACCTAAATCTGCAGCATTTTTATCTTTTGCACCTATTTTCATTGCAATAAATGATGATGCTCCTGCACCCAGACCATTTGCAATTCCATTTATAACCATAAATAAAGGAGTTACAAAACCAACTGCTGCAAAAGCATCTGTTCCTAAAATAGAAACTAAAATTCCATCACCTAAATTATAACTACTTGTTATAAGCAAAGTTAATATCATTGGCCATGCCATCTTCCAGATAGCCTTTTGATAATCACCCATCATCCTTTTAACATTATCGTTATATAACTCTACTTCCACCATTATAACACCAAAAATTCTAAAAAAGTTAAAATAAAGTAAAATTAAATAAAAAATTTGAAAACAAACTAAAATTATTTAAAACATATGATTAAATAAAAAAAAATATAAAAATTAGTTAAATTTAAACTAAAAAATTAAAAATTAAAAAATATTAGAATTAATTAATTCTATCAATTACAAAATCTGCTAACATAATAAGTGCATCTTTACTTTGAGAATCATCTAATATTTCAAGTATTTCTTTAGCCTTATTAACATTTGATTGGGCAACATCATAAGCATATTGAATAGAACCATATTTATTAAATATATCAATTGCTCGATCTACATCTTCCTGTGGAGAATTTGGATCTGATAAGATATCTAATAGAACTTTTTTATCATTTTCATCTGCTTCATCTAAAGCTTTAACAACCATCAAAGTCATTTTACCTTCAACAATATCACTACCAACAGGTTTACCTAACTCTGCCTCATCACTCATTACATCAAGATAGTCATCCTGAATCTGGAAAGCTAAACCAATTGCCTTACCATATTCATACATTGCAGTAATAGTTTTCTCATCAGCTCCACCCATAATCGCTCCAGCTTCACAAGATGCAGCTATAAGTGCACCAGTTTTTTTAAAGATCATATCTAAATATTCATCTTCATTAACATCAAAATTTCCTTCAAAACCCATATCTAAAGCTTGACCTTCACAAATTTTAACACATGAATCAGCAACAACACGTAAAGCTTCAGCAACATGTTCTGGTGAACAATTATCTTCCTTAGATGAAATTACAAGTTCAAAAGCTTTTGAAAATAAGGTATCTCCTGCCAAAATAGCTAAGGGTTCTCCCCATACCATATGAACAGCAGGTTTTCCTCTTCTCATACTATCATCATCCATAATATCATCATGGATTAAAGAGAAAGTGTGAATCAATTCAAATGCACCTGCAGTTTTTAATGCATCTTCTTTCTTACCACCAACAGCCTGTGCTGAAAGTAAAGTTAAAGCAGGTCTTAACATTTTGCCACCTGCTTCTGTAAGATAAATTGAAGATTCATATAAATCTTCAGGAACTATTTGTGATAAATGATTTTCAATAAGCTTTTTAACATCCTTAGAATAATCTGTTAAAATCTCTGTAACATCTGACATAAATATTCTCCAAATCCGTTTTTTATAATATAAAATTATCTCGATTATTAATGAACCATAATAAATTTAAAAGAAATACTTAATTATTTTATTATAAAATAAATCGAAAGTAAAATTACAAATTTAAAATAATTAATTAATTTTTATTCTTTATTAAATTAATAATTATCTATTTTTTTATTCATATTATGATAAAATTTAATTTATTAAAAAAAAAATTTATAAAAAAATTACTCTTTTACATAATCATTAAAGACCTGTGCTTGAGCATTTCTTAAAATATGAACATTATTACCTATTCTATACCCTTCTTCCTCTGCAAGTTGACCATATGCAGTTAACATACTTAAATCACCATGGGCAGGTATAATATGAGCTGGTTTAACCATTCTTAAAAATTCCCTATGATCTTCTCTACCTGCATGTCCTGAAACGTGTGCATTAGCATAAATCCTTGCACCAGACGCTTTTAGTTTTGCTTCCATAATATGTCTATTTGCCTCATTAGTAGGGTTTGGAATAATTGGCGCAGAGATAATAATATTATCTCCATTTTTTACATTAAATGGAGTTTTTCCACTTGCTATTCTTGGAAGTAATGCATCAGGCTCACCTTGGTGACCTGTAGTGACAAGGACATATTTAGATCTATCATCTTCAGCAGCTGCAAGAGCACGATTGACAGCCTTAGGTGAACCATGAATAGCTGAATTTTTAGGTAATTTTAAGATACCTAAATTTTCTGCAATTCCTAAAAATCTTTCCATAGATCGACCTAAGAATAATATTTCCCTATCACTTTTTTTAGCTATATCTGAAATAGTTTGAATCCTTTCAATATGTGAAGAGAAAGTAGTAACAATCAAACCTTTATTATCATTTAATGGATCTTCCATTAAATCTTCCAATATTATCCTTGGAACTCTTTCAGAGTAGGTTTTTACTTGCTCAAAATTCATTGCATTAGTTGTCTCTACAATAAGTGCAAGAACACCTTCCTGACCAATTTCTCTAAGTCTTTCATAATCAGGAGGTGGAGAGACTTTTTGATGATTATCAAATTTAAAATCAAGAGCATATATTATTACCCCATCAGGAGTATGTAAAACTGGAAATACTGCTTGAGGAATACTATGAGTAGATTGTACAAATTCTAAAGTAATACCTTTAGATAATTTTAATTTACTACCAGGATTTAATGTTCTTATTGGATTTTTAACCTTAAATTTACGTTCCCCTTTAATTTGTTTTTTAATAAGAGCAGTAGTATATGGTGTTCCTACAAGAGGTGCATCATATCTATGTGCAAGCTTTGCAACAGCACCTATATGGTCAAGGTGCCCGTGAGAGAATACAATGGCTTTAACCTTACCATCTACCTCTTTCATCAAAGTATCATCAGGAATTACTCCTCTTTCAATTAAATCTAAACTATGCATTCTATCAATATCAGTATCCTCATGAATATTAATTCTATCCAAATGGATTCCCATATCAAAAATAATTACATCTTCATTAACTTTTACAGCAGTCATGTTTTTACCAACTTCTTCATAACCACCGATTGCTATAATTTCTACAGTCAAAAGTTTTTCCTCCTACTATAAGATTTAGTGTTAAATCCTCTATTATCTAGCCATTCTTTAGTTTCACCTTTTATAATAAGTGGAGCATTTCTTAAATCTTCAATAGTTTCAGCCCCAACTAAAAACATAGCTAGTTTTAAAGATTCGTTAAAATTATTATTAAATTAATAATACTATCATGACCCAAATAAGCTGATTTTAAAAATGGTAATGCCATACCAACAGCATCTGCCCCAAGAGCAATAGCTTTTGCAGCATCTAAACCAGAACGTATACCACCAGAAGATATAACTGGAATATCAACAGTAGAACATACTTCCACAGTACTAACTGCAGTAGGTATACCCCAATCCCAAAATTCATAACCTAAATATTTATCTTCTGCACGATAAGTTTCAACAGCCGCCCAACTAGTACCACCAGCACCTTCAACATCAATGAAAGAAACACCAGCACGTTGAAGTGCTAATGCATCTTCACAACATATACCTGCACCTGTTTCTTTAACCATCACAGGTACATTTACCAAATCAGATATTACCCCAATTGAATCAATGAAACCTTTAGCATTTAAATCTCCACCAGGTTGAATAGATTCTTGAAGAGGATTTAAATGAATTGCCAAAATATCTGCATCAATCATATCTACTGCACTTTCTGCAAGTTCCATTTGAGGTGCCCCAATATTACCAACAAGTAAAGCATTTGGAGCATATTGACGTGTAACAGTATAAGTTGAATTTAACTCAGAATGTTCAATACCTGCTCTTTGACTACCAAGACCTAATCCTATATTAAACTCTTCAGAAACTAAAGCCAATTCTTTATTAATTTTCTCTGAAAAAGGATGACCTCCAGTTATAGCAGAAATGAATAAAGGGGAATCTAATTTTTTAGAAAAAACTTCTGTGGAAATATCAATATCTGATTTATTTACCTCACAAAGAGCCCTATGAACAAATTCAATATTTTCAAAACCAGTTGTCTTTTTATAAGCAACATCCTTTTCATTACAAATATTAAGATGTTCTAATTTCCTATCTTGAATCATTATTTAGTTTCCTCCAAAAACTAAAATTTATATTTAATATTATTAACTAATAATAAGAAATAGTAATTTAAAGATTAACTAAGTTAAAATACTTTAATTTTAAGTTAAATACTAATTCTTAGATAAATGTGAAAAAGTTATAATTTATAATCTCAATCAATTATTCTACAAAATTTTAAAAAATATTCCATTATGAAAAATTCGAAAAATATACAATTTTAAATTTTATCCAAAATATTGAAATGCAAATAATCCTTTATTTAATAAATAATCCCTTAATATAAAGTTTAGTAAATGTTTGTCGTTAAAATAAATATTTTAACATTCCCCTCTAAACCATTTTTACATTAAATTAAACTTAATCAATAAAAATAATACATTATATTAAGATAATAAATAATTATTTAATTTTTAAAAATTAAGTAAAATAATAATATAAAAATTATAACTATTTATTATTTTATAAATTATAATATATAAAGTAAATTCTCTATTTATATAAGAAAATTAGAAAAAATAGAAAATATGAAAAAAATTAAAAAAGATTTGATAAGATTAAATAAAACAGTGAAAATATATAAAAAAATTAAAAATTAATAAAATTTAAGTAATTAAAACTATATTTTAGTAATTTTAGTTCCTTTAACCTTTTTATTTTGTAAAGCAGCTGCAATTACACCTGGATGATTAGCATTAATAATTTCTGAATCAACACCTATCTCAGCAAGAGATAAAAGTTCTTTTACTTTTCCAACCATACCCCCAGTAACATCTATATTAGTTGTTGATTCCATTTTAATTATATCTTCAATAGAGTTAACCTCTTCAATTAACTTTGCATCATTGTGTTTTTTAGGGTTTTTATCATATACTCCATCAACATCAGTTCCAAGTACGACCCTATCTGAAACTAAAAACCTTGCAACATATTGAAGAATCTGATCACCTGATAAAATAGCCATTCTATACTTCTCATCAAGGACAGGATCTCCATATAATACTGGTATGAAACCATTTTTTAAATAATTTTTAATAAAATCCAAATCAAAATCATAAATTCTTTTATCAGTGGTAGTTACAAATGAAGATGCCTGCATACTTACTGCAGGAAGCCCATGATCTATTAAAGCGTTACATACATAGGTATTTAATTGTTTAACTGCAAGTTGAGTTTTTGAAAATCCTATTCTTTTTTCTGGAAATTCCTCATTTGGAAATGGTTGACCTATTTTATATTCTTTTGCAGGAGGATGACCAAATGAACCTGCACCATGAACAATTACCAATCCATCCATTAAATCTGCATTAATATTTTTTGATGAAAAAGACTCTTTAATTTCTTCACATATTCTGTTAAGATTATCATAATCAACTTTAGGTTCTTTTGAATTTTTTTCAGTAATTATGCTTCCTCCAATTTTAAGAATTATCATTTTAACACCTAAATCTTTAAATTTTATTTAGAAAATATATCCTTAAGATTTATTAAACTAATTAGCATAATCTCGCCTATTATTTTTAATGGGATGATACCTATTAGTTTTCTTATTATCTTGATTTTTATTTTTATTATAAGTTTTACTATTTCTTTTATTATTATTTTGATTATTATTTTTATAAACCACTTTATTATTACCAGTTATATTGTTTCTAATTTTAGATTTATTATTATCTGAATTTATTATATTAATTGATTTTTTATTGGATTTATTTAAATCACTATTTAAAGATTTATTAGTATTAGTCATTTTAATATTATTATTTTGAATGACTTTCTTAGATAAAGAATTTTTTTTATTAGTAGATTTAATTTTCTTAGAATTATGATTTATAAATTTTCCAGAAGAGACTTGTTTTTTATAATTATTCCTTCCATTGCTTCTTCTGTTTTTTCTTGGAAAATTACTTATGTTTTTATCATTAATTATTCTAGAACTAACACCTCTTCTTGAAAAGTTAAGGGTTATTGTTGAATCATACATACCAATAGCATCTGATACCTCATTAACTTTATCAGGACATAATGCTATAATACTTCCACCACCCCCAGCACCAGTAATTTTAGAACCAATTGCTCCTGAAACTCTCGCAATATAAACCATACGAGACAATTCTTTAGTATTTACTCCAATAGCATCTAAAAAACCATGATTAATATTCATTAATTCTCCTATTTTATTAATATCCCCTTCTTCAATTGCACTTTTTGCCCCATCAGTTAAAACACCCATTGTTTCAATAATCGGATTCATTACTTTTGGAAACTTATTTTTCAAAATCTTAACATTTCTAACCATCTTACTGGTACTTCCATATTTACTTGTAACTCCAATAACAAATGGAGCATCAATATGAGCATTAATCCTATGAAGTTTTTTATTTCGGTCAAGATAAATTAATCCTCCATAAGTAGATATTAAAGTATCAAGCGGACTTGCTTCTCCTTGAACACTGAATTCCACCTGATGAGCCATTTCGGCCAAATATTTTTTATTGAAATAAATATTATGATATCTATGAAGTGCAGCTAATGTTGCAACAGTTACAGCTGCTGAAGAACCTAAACCAGAACCTATTGGAATATCAATAGATAATGTTATCTCAATAGGACTATGATTATGAGCCCTATGTAATGCTTCCAAAATATATCTGATTATACCAGGTTTACCTTTCTTTAAAACATATTCTTTATTTTGAGTATCCAATTCCGCTTCAAAACCTAAATCCGCAGATTTTAAAATAGTTTTATTTGAACTACTATCTTTAATACGAATTGTTGCTCTTTTACTAACTGCTGCTGGTTGACTATATACAACCGCATGTTCTCCAAATAAAATTGTCTTTCCAGGTGCAGATGCAATAACCTCCATTTTAACCCTCCTTATAATTTATTTATTTAAATCCATTATATTAATTAAATTTAAGTTTCATCTATTTTCATAAAAAAAATAGAACTCTTAAATAGTTATTCAAACAATAATAATATTTTGTTGGATAATTTATCAGATTTCATAATTATTTTATAAAAATTTTTCAATCCAATAATCAATCATTAGAATATATGTATTTTTAAAAATTTATACTATTGTTTTTTTTAAAATTTTTTAACAAATTGTTCTAGCCAATTTTCATAAAATCTTTCCCAAACAATTATTTATCATATTAGTCTTTAAACAGTTTAGATAAATCTTTTATATTATTATACAATGTTTTATAATTAATCAAATACAATTCTATATATGATTACAAAAGAGAAAAAAGTCTTTAATCTGAAAAAGTAATTCGCCATTTTTTTACAATTAAATCTAGATTTAAATTACTTTTATTAAATATCTGATTAATCATATCATAAAAATTCCAGAGGCATATCCTACAACAGAAGAATAGTCTCCTGATACATCTCCACTTGTTGAGTGATTTAAAATTTCACAAGTTTCAACACCAGAATCTGCAGAATATATAATATTACTAGCTACAGCACCATAACCACACATAGTAATGTTATGTTCATACACATCAGTTAATAATTTTTCACTATTCATTTGATTAATATCATTTAAAACAATTTCATCGTTAATTAAAGTGACATCTTGTGGGAAAAAGTGTGTTAAATCTGTGCTTGAAATTAAGGAAATTGAAGATGAACATTCTTCTTTTGTAAGCTTTATTGCATTTGCTATATCATAAGATGTATTTATGTTTTGAGTTCCAATACATATTGGAACAATTTTAAAATCATCTGAAAAATATTGTAAAAATGGAATTTCAACTTCTATACTATGTTCTCTTAAATGGGCTGTTTCATCACTAACTGCATAATCAGAATATTTAATAAACTTTGATGCTAAATCACTATCAACCTCTACCTTACCTAAAGGTGTTTGCCAGTATCCTTCATCATATACAGAAATATCATAACCAATGCCTGTATGATTCGGACATAATATTATAAAAGTATCTGGAAAACCATTTTCCACCAAATGATAAAACCCATAGGATGCAGTTGGCCCTGAATAAATATAACCTGCATGAGGAACCATAATTCCTGTTAGCTTATCATTAAAAGATTTATTTAATTTAGGAATTTTACCTATAGCTAATTCATTGGTAAAACTTTTTTCAATACTCGTTTCTAATGTTTTAGGATTATCGGGGTAAAATGCCCCTGAAACTGCTGGTTTTCTAATCATAAAATCACTGCTAAAAAAGCTTAATTAATTTAGGGGTCTGAATTTTTTCAAAGAAAATTCCATATAATTGCCCTTATTTTTATTATTTATCATATCTCTATGGGATAGTTTGTAAAAATACAATTAAAATTAGTTTTTTTAATAAAAAAGGTCTTTAAATCATTAAATTTAAATAATATGTGTTACATATATTTATTTGGAGATAAAAATGAAACACAGATTAAATTTAGATATTAAAGACCCAAATTATAGTTTGTTGAAAGAGATATTTAAAATTATGGATTGCAGAGAATCTTCTGAAATTT
>NZ_CAJOKH010000050.1 GCF_905235195.1 uncultured Methanobrevibacter sp.
TGAAGAAAGAGAAAAAG
Organism: uncultured Methanobrevibacter sp.; assembly: GCF_905235195.1. Taxonomy (GTDB): domain Archaea; phylum Methanobacteriota; class Methanobacteria; order Methanobacteriales; family Methanobacteriaceae; genus Methanarmilla. Next base: position 18 of record NZ_CAJOKH010000050.1, read on the forward strand.
ATAAATATTATCATAAAAAATGCAAAGCAAACATTCAAGATAGCTTTTAAAAAATCAAAATTTTCTTAGCTTGACAGCATTGCATCTTTTGAAAATATTTATATAAATAGATAATTAACAATTGTTATAAAATATATATTATCTAGTATTTAAATTAATACTATTTAAAATATTGCTTATTAAAAAATAACTAAAATAAAAATAAAATTTGAAAAAAAGAAAAATAGAGAATATTATATAATAAATACAGTGATTAATGTATTTGATTAATAATATCCTGATACATATTTAAGATATGGAATATGACCTAAAATATAAGTAATAATCCAAGAAAGTAGTAAACCAATAATACCTGAGGCTATTACAATCAAGTATAATGTTAGACCTTTAAAGTACATACCTCTAATCACAGGATATAAAAATCCTCTAAATATAAGTACATGAACAAAGAAAATTCAATAAGTTGACCTACTAACAGATAATATAAATTTCTTTATAATATTCTTTTGTAAAAAGTTTTTAACAGCAATAAACTTATTGTTATGTTCTTCATATACATATTTACAAATTAAAAAGACACAAATACCCTGAAACATTGCGAAAACACCAATATCTATTCCAGAAAATAGATGTGCAGTAGGATAAATACAGTATAAAAGACCAACTTTCATTTTAATTATAGAGATTATTACAAATACAATTGATAAAAGTACAATTAACTTATTTGCGGAAATATATTCAGTGAAATCTTTCTTAAATAAGTAATAACCTATAACAATATATGAAAGAGGTGTTATAAAGAAATTCAAATCAAGCGCATATTTAAAGTCAAAAAAGTGACTACAACAATAAAATACGGAAGTGAAAACAATCATACCCACAAAGTATTCTAATTCTCTCATGGAAGAATATCTGACTATTTTATTAACTAAAGGAATAGCTAAATATGCACCTATTATCATCCATGAATACCAGAAACTAATTAAAAAATCTTTATCTATACCTATAGCAAAGGAAATTAAAAAGAAAAATATAAGAGGAAGTATAATCCTAGAAAATTTCTTTTTAATAAATAAATCTAAATCAATATCCTTATTTAATGCTAATGCTCCTGTTACCATCAAAAATACAGGAACACCGAAATCAGTAAAAACCCTAAGATTATACAAATTATGATGCATAAACATTATATGTGGATCAATTTTATAAGCATGTAAAAAAACAATAGCAAAAATAGCTAAAAATTTTAATGTATCCATATAATCTATTCTTTTTGAAACTTTAGTTTCAACAATATTTTCACTCATCATTACCCCATAGTAATAAATTATTAAATAAAAATAAAATAAAATAATTAAAATTTCTACATAATATATTTGATAAACAAACATATATTATTTTCTAAAAATTAGCTAAATATATATTGAAATTTATTATTACTTTTATAAAAAACTAAACTAGATTTAGAGAAAATAAAATTTTTAATTTGAATTTAAATTTGAATATATAATAAATTATTAATATAATATAATAGAATATTAAAAAAAGATATTACTCTTCAAGTAAGATTATATTTTTAGGGTCTATTTTTAAATAATCAGGTATCTTGAAATCATGATCATGAATCTGCTTATCACATTCCCACCATAAACCGTTTGCTAAGGTTATCTCCCATTCAAATGGCTTTTCTATTTTCATAGACATATTTGTATCAAAGACATTAATATCATCTTTTTGAGCTTCAACGAAATCATGAGCCCTTATTCCAATATGAGTAATATTAGATGTAATCTTTTTAGATACTTCCAATATAAGATTCCAATCTAAAGATTTTACATGATAATCATCAATAATTTCTATTTTTGAAATATTTTTACACCCTGTTAGTCTTGCAACCTCTACCTTTTTAGGATTTTCAAATATTTCATAAGTATTTCCTTTTGCAATTATTTGACCTTTATCCAATATTATTAACTCATCACAAAACTGAAAAGCTTCATCACGATTATGAGTAACCAAAATAGAAAATCCATCAAAATCATTAAGTAAATTTCCAAGTTCAATACGTAATTGCTCTTTTAAAAAAGTGTCCATAGAAGAAAAAGGTTCATCTAACAATATAACATCAGGACTATAAGCCAATATACGAGCCAAAGCAACTCTTTGTTGTTGACCTCCAGATAATTGTCGAGGATATCTACTCTCCAACCCTTCCAAATGGAAACGTTTAATCATTTCAGATACTCTTTTATCATCATTATTGCTTGATAAACCAACAGCAATATTTTCTTCAACAGTCATATTAGGAAATAGAGCGTAATTTTGAAATAAATAACCAACATTTCTTTTTTGAGGTTTTAAATTTGTTTTAGATTTTGAATCATAATAAATGGTTTCCCCTCCAATATTTAAGCTTATAAATCCTTCATCCGGATTTACAATGCCTGCAATAGATTTTAATGTCATACTTTTACCTGAACCAGAAGGTCCAAGAATACCTAAACGTCTTGTTTTCGTATTAAAATCAACATCCAAGTCAAATTCCTTAAGTTTCATATAGATATCAACTTTTAATGAATTAGTGCTCATTATCTATTCTCCTTAATAAAAAAAACTATATTGAGGTATTGTAATTAATTGACAAAAAATATACCTATTTTTAAGAGTATTAATTTATAGTAAGAATTTAATTTAAAACACATAAATAAATTATATGATTTTAAAAAAAAAATTCAAAACTAAAATATATTATTTTTAATTTTAGAATTATCCCAAAATGAATTTTAATTCTCCAAGATTAAAAAAAATGATAGAATAAAATTTATTTCCATTGTTTTTCTTTACGTATTGAAACAAAATCCATAACGAAAATTGCAATAAATGCAATGATAACTATGACTATTACATAATTAAAAGCTTCCCCCATATTACCCGCAGCTACTTCAGAATAAACTGCCATAGGAAGTGTTCTTGTTTGACCAGCAATATTTCCTGCAAGCATAGCAGTCGCCCCAAATTCACCTAAACCACGAGCATAAGCAAGAATTCCACCACCAATAATTCCAGGTAATGCATTTGCAAATAATACTTTCCAAAATATTTTCCCTTCTGACATACCTAATGTACGACCAGCATCCAATAAATTAGAATCTACTTGTTCAAATGCACCTCTAGCTGAACGATACATTAAAGGAAAAGACATAACAACTGCAGCAATAACGGTTGCAGTCCATGAAAAAGCAATTTTTATAGTAAAATAGTCTATAAAAAATTTACCTATAGGTCCTCTGATACCAAAAATATACAATAAAAAGAACCCTACAACAGTAGGAGGCAATATTATAGGAAGTGTGAAAATACCATCCAATATACTTTTTATTGTATCATTTTTAATCTTAATAATACCCCAAGCAACTAGTAAACCTAGAAAGAAAGTTATAAAAATTGATAAACTTGCAGTTTTCATTGAGATTAAAATAGGGGACCAATCTGTCATGTAATTACTCCATTTAATATACAATATATTAGATATATTTATAAATATAGTTGATGATTGTAAATAAAATTTGGATAACAATTAGTGAAAAGTAAATAAATAAAATAAATTAAAAGTATTCTTCAAAAATAATACATCCATATATATGGAACAGTTTAATTCTATTAATATACAAATTAAATTAATTTCTTAAAAAAAATAGGGATATGGATTAATGAATAGTAAATCCATATTCTTCAAATACTTTTTTAGCTTCTTCAGATTGTAAAAATTCTAAGAATACTTTTGATGCATCAGAATTGTCTGTTCCATTAACAATCGCTACAGGATAAATTACTGGAGTATCCAAAGCATTTTCAGGAGCTTCACAAACTACTTTAACATCATCAGTTGATTTAGCATCAGTAGCATATACAATACCACATTCTGCAGATCCTTGAGCTACTTGATTTAATACTGCAGTAACATCAGTACCATAAGATAATTTAGACTCAACATCTTTCCAAACTCCTAAATTATTCAATACTTCTTTACCATATTGTCCTGCAGGTACAGATTCCGGATCACCTATAGCAATACTACCTTTTACATTTTTTAAATCTTCAAAAGAACTAATATTAGAATTTGAATCTTTAGGTACTATCAAAACAACCTTATTTTCTAAAAATTGAACATTAGTACTGTTATCAACTAGACCTTCATCTGCTAATGCATTCATTTGTTTATTTGAAGCAGACATAAATACATCAGCATCTAAACCATTTTCAATTTGTGTTTGTAAATCCCCACTTGAAGCATAAGTAGGTGTAACCTTAACACCAGGATGTTCCTTCTCAAACATTGGAATTAAATCATTATCATAAGCATTTTTTAAACTAGCTGCAGCGGCCAAATGAATCTCCTTTCCATTTAAATCAGAATCACTTGTTTGAAATGTACCAGTAGCCCATATACCTACACCGGCAACTAAGATAACTGCTATAAGAGCAATTATTATATTTTTCTTTGATACCATAATATTCTCCTTTTAAACATTTATAAACCTATTCTCAACAATAAAAATAAATTTAATTTGTAATTTTTTATAGAATAGATAATATAATTTAATATTTAAATGATATATAAATATTTTCATATCGAAAAAAAATATTTCCTCCATAATTTATTAATCAATTTAATAACTTATGTTTCATAATTTACAAATATTTAATTAAAATATAAAATTATATTTTAAAAGTTTTGAAATTAAAATAAATTGCATATCGAATATTATTTATTAAAACAAGAATATGAAAGAATAATTTAGAAAATTAAAATATTAAATTATAATATATTTAAAAAAAATGAGAAATATAAAGTATTTATTTAAAAAATTATACAAAATACATAATAAATTAAAAAAAAAAGAAAAAAAGAAGATTAAAGTAGAAATCATCTAAGAATGGGAAGTTATAAATTTATCCTTTATATGGATTTGAAGCATTATATGCTTTTCCATTAACATATAAAGTATAAGCACCATAGTCAATAGTTCCTTTATTAGTTAAATTAGTTAAATGACTATTACCGGTTAAAGTCCATTGAGCATCAGATTCAATAGTAAGATTTGTATCCCCATAATTGTTTTGAGGATTTATTGCTCCTTTTAATAGTGTATTTTTAAGATTAAATTTTAAACTACTTATATTATCAACAAAAATATTTCCTTTTAACTCTTCATTTGTAGATTTAAATTGTACATCCCCACCATTAGAACCTGTATCTCCCCATTGGTCCTGGGCAGATACATTTAATAAAATATTACTTCCAAATTCTAAAGTTGTATCACTAATACTAATATTACTTGCAGTATTAGTTACATGAAACATTGGAGCAGTATCATAATATTTAGATGAAGAAGAAATAGACAATTTAGCATTATTTGCATTAAATTGTGCAGTTCCTTCATCTGCATCACCACTCATACTTTGATAAATAAATATTCCTGCTAAATCAACATATTGACCATTGCTTTCACGATTACCTTTACCAGAACATGTAAACTCTGAATTTTTAATATCAATACTATTTTTACCTTCAATACAAGCAATTTGTGCATTATTAGCAGTTCCCTTAGACTTTTTGACTGTAATATTTCCAGTAGAATAAATACATGGTGAACCTGCACCAGTACCACCATCAACACCTGTGTTTAAGGTAGAACCATCTACATTAACAATTCCTTCACCTCTGTCTGTTGCAACAGCAGCACAACTTCCTCCACGAGTATTGATTTGAACATTTTCTGCATTAATGATGCCACCATATGTAGCATCAAGGCCTCTTGATTTATCTTGATATGTTTGAATTTCTACATTTTTTAAAGATATAATAGCACCCTTATGACTACTGTCATTGTTTGTTGCAAAGATTGCATTTGCACCATTAGCGTTTGTTGTAATTTGAGAATCGAAGATTGTAGCATTACTGTCATATAATGTTAATACTGCAGAATTAGTTCCATAAAATTCAGAATCTTCAGATGCACTTTCCCCTCCATTTTCAGGAGGTGCACTACCAGAAGATTCACCACCACTAGGAGGAACATCACCTGGAGAAGATCCACCAGCATTACCAGAAGGAACACCGTCAGAAGTAGGATTTGTTCCATTATCAGGAGGAGCTTGACTAGCCTTTCCTTCGCCTTTATCGTTAGGAGATTTATCAAGAGTATTTGAACTATTTGTCTTAGATTCAGATGATCCCTCTTTTATGATTTGTAAAGAAGATGCATCTAATTTTCCACCATTCATTAGAAGTAATGTATTTGTATTAGATTGATTAGTATAATATTTACCTTCATTAATTTGTTTTGTTTCGCCATTAAGAGTTAATTTTCCTTTATTATTACTTGAATCAATAATAGCATCAGCAAATATAGCAGAAGATAAAATTATACTAAATATGATAATCAATCCTATAAATGAAATAATTTTTATTTTTTTATCCATATTATCACTATAAATTTATTGAATTTTTATTAATTAATAACATTTATTCTTTTTTTATAATTTAGCAATTTTAGCTAATTAATATTATTATTTATTCAACAACATATAATATAAATATTTACTTGTTAAATAAAATTTTAAACCCACAGCACAAATTTACAAAAAGATGAACATTTTACAATAAAAAATATTATTAATAATTAATTAATAAGAAAAACTATACTATCATAGGAATTATGAAAAATTTTAATGAAATTCATAGAAAGTATGGTTGAAACTTCAATGAGTTATTTGAACAAATTTAAAAAAATAAAAATAAAAAAATTCTATTTTTTATCTATAAATAATTTGAAAATAATCCTCATTAAAGAAAATTTATGATAAAGAAATTAAATGAGAATTTAATAGGAAAACTTATTATTTAAAAAAGCTATAATTATTATAATATAAAAAATAATATATTAGGAGACAATTAAAATGAAAATCACAGTTGCAGGTGTAGGATATGTAGGACTTTCCCTAGCTGTCCTACTAGCTCAAAAACATGAAGTTACTGCTATAACAACAACAGAATCAAAAGCAGAGAAATTGAATCAGTTCATTAGTCCTATTCAAGATGATGAAATAGAAAGATTCTTTAAAGAAACTCGTGAAGGACAAAGAGAACTTAATCTTCATACAACTACAAATAAAGAAGAAGCTTATAAGAATGCTGAACTTGTTATTATAGCTACACCAACAAATTATGATGATGTTAATCATTTCTTTGATACATCAGCTGTTGAAGATGCTATTAAATGGACTCTTAAAGTTAATCGTGATGTGCTTATGGTAATTAAATCAACAATTCCTGTTGGTTATACTGAGTATGTCCGTGAAAAGTACGGAATTAAAAATATTATATTCAGCCCAGAATTCCTTCGTGAATCAAAAGCACTTTATGATAATATTCATCCAAGCCGTATTGTTGTTGGATGTGATGATAATCAAAAAGAAGAAGGTGAGATGTTTGCTAATCTTCTTCTAGAAGGTGCAAGAGAAGAAGCGAAAAGATCTAACTATGAGGAAAATGATATTCCAGTACTATTGACACATTTAACAGAAGCTGAAGCTATTAAACTTTTTGCAAACACTTACCTTGCTGTAAGAGTAAGTTACTTTAATGAACTAGACACTTATGCTCAGACCAAGGGACTTGATACACAAATGATTATAGATGGAGTATGTATGGATCCTCGTATTGGTGGACATTATAACAATCCATCATTTGGATATGGAGGGTACTGTTTACCTAAAGATACAAAACAGCTTTTAGCAAATTATAAAGACGTTCCTCAGACAATGATTGAAGCGGTTGTTCACTCCAACACAGTACGTAAGGAATTTATTGCAGATCAAATTATTTCAAAAAATCCTAAAACAGTAGGAGTATATAGACTAACCATGAAGAGTAACAGTGACAATTTCCGTGCTTCCGCTATACAAGGAGTAATGGAACATATTAAGGCAAATGGAATTCCAATTATTATCTATGAACCGACATTGGAAAATGGAAGTGAATTCTTTAGATCAGAAGTGGTAAATGATATAGACCGTTTCAAGCATGAAAGTGATGTTATTCTTGCAAATCGTTTTGATGCTGATACTCTTAGTGATGTTGCTGATAAAGTATATACAAGAGATCTCTTCAGCAGAGATTAATTTTATAATTAAAGAATACTTTATTAATTAAATAATACTTAAAATTGTGACAAAATTGTAGAGATATAACTCAGATGATTTAGATAAAACAAAACAATTATAATATAAAAATAAGAATATATAATTAAATTCATTGATTAAAAAAAATCTATGAATGAACTAATAAAATGGTTGATAACATGAAAGCAAATGCACAAAAAATAGCAGATGGAGTATACTGGATTGGTGTACTCGATTGGGATTTAAGATCCTATCATGGATATACCTTAGATGGTACTACCTACAATGCATACATTGTATTTGGTAAAGATGAAGTTGCAATTATTGATAATGCTTATCCTGGAAAAACAAAAGAAATGATGGCTCGTATCGATGATGCATTCGCTCAAGAAGGAAGAGAAGTTAAAGTAGACTACATTATCCAAAATCATGTGGAGAAAGACCACTCTGGAGTTTTAGTAGATTTACACAAAAGATTCCCAGAAGCACCAATTTATTGTACAAAAATTGCTGTAAACGGACTTTTAAAACATTACCCTGCTCTTGAGGGTGCTGAATTCATTACAGTTGGAACTGGTGATAGCTTAGATGTTGGAGGAAGAACATTAGCATTTTTAGATGCATTCTTACTACACTGGCCAGACAGTATGTTTACCTTACTTGCAGATGAAACTGGAATATTATTCCCTAACGATGCATTCGGTCAACATTTATGTTTCACAAAAAGATTTTCAGATGAAATCCCAGAACATGTTTTAATGGATGCAGCACAAAAATTCTACGCTAACCTAATTACACCTCTTTCAAAATTAGTACTTAAAAAATTAAATGAAGTAGTTGAACTAGGTTTACTCGACTCTATTAAAATGATTGCACCATCTCATGGTCAAATCTGGAAAGACCCAATGCAAATAATTGGAGCATATCAAAACTGGGCAACTGGTGTATGTGAAGATAAAATTACTATTATATATGACACCATGCATTATTCAACCCAACAAATGGCTCATGAAATTGCAGAAGGTGCAATATCTGAAGGATATGATGTAGAAATATTCTTCTTACATGAAGATGAAAGATCAGAAATTGTAAAAAGTATTTTAACCAGTAAAGGAATTGCTGTTGGAGATCCAACAATTAATGATGTACCTTACCCAAGTATTGGGGACATTATGTACTACTTAAAAGGTCTTTTGTTCAACAGAACCGGTATTGAAAGAAAAGCAGTTACCTTTGGTTCAATGGGTGGAAAAGGAGGAGCTCCTGCAAAACTCGCTGAAGAATTAGGAACCTGCGGATTTGATGTAATTGACACACAAGAAATTACATTTGTACCAACTGGTGAAGAAGAAAAAGCAAGTTATGATTTAGGTAAAAAACTAGCTGAAGAATGTAAAAAATTATAGATATAAAAATATAAAGAATTATAAGATATAAAAAATAAAATATTATAAGGAATGATTATTATGGTAAAATATGAACATGAAATCGGAATTACTAAAGACACTCCTGTAGAAAACTATGTTGCAGGAAACTTTGACGGAGAAACTAATGAAGTAGGTATTTACTTAGCTATGTCTAGACAAGCTTCTAGAGCAGGTTATGGTGAATTAGCTGAAGTATTTAAAAGATTAGCATGGGAAGAAGCTGAACATGCTGCAAGATTCTGTGAAATGAACGGAATTATTAAAGATGACCTCAAAGCTAACATCGAATGGATGATGAGTGGAGAAAAAATGGCTAATGCTGAAAAAAGAGAAGCTGCAGATAAAGCTAAAGAAGTTGGAATTGAAACCGCAGCTGATTTCTTCAGAGAAAGTTCTAAAGATGAAGGTCGTCATTACAAAATCTTAGAAGGAATATTAGAAAGATACTTCTAAATTCCAAATACTTGAAAGAATTAAATTTCTTTCATTTTCTCTTTTTTTAAAAAAAATTAATCTATATATGAATTATTAAAAAAAAATGTTAAATCCGTAACTTATTTTCCATCAACATTTATGTTATTTTTCAAGGATCTAACTAAAAATAGCTTAAAACAAATATTAAAACTGAAAATTCAGCTTTAATATAATTATTTAAGAATAAATTAAAGATAAAATAATTATTTGAGAATAAATTCAGCTTTAATATAATTATTTGAGAATAAACTCAGAAAATAGTATTGAGAATAAAAAAGATAAGTAAAAAAAAAATTATAAAATAAAAAAAGGTAAAAAATTATTCTTTTTTACCATTAACAATTATATCTCTTAATTTATCTACATCAGCAGCAATCTGAGTTGGTTCTACACATGCTTTAATAGCTGTATCAGGATCTTTAAGTACATGTCCTGTTACAACACAAACAACCCTCTCACCTTTATCAACTACACCCCCATCAACAAGTTTTCTTAAACCTGCAATTGATGCAGCAGAAGCTGGTTCAACACCAATACCTTCAGTTCTTGCTAAATACTTTTGAGCATCAAGAATCTCATCATCACTAACAGTTTCACAATAACCATCAGAATCATATATAGCATGAAGTGCTTTAATACTTGAAACTGGTGCACCAATACGTATAGCAGTTGCAACAGTTTCAGGATTTTCAACAGGTGTCATATCCATAGATTTTTTCTTAAATGAATTATAAATAGGGGAAGCACCTTCTGCTTGAATTCCAGTCATCATTGGTAAATCATCTGCTTCTTTAAATTCTGTAACTCCTTTCCAAATAGCTGAAATATTACCAGCATTACCTACTGGAAGCATTATTCTATCTGGAGATTGCCAACCTAAATCATGGACTATTTCATATCCAATAGTTTTTTGACCTTCTAATCTAAATGGATTAATAGAGTTTAATAAGTATAAATGTTTTTCAAGTGCAAGTTGAGTCATAGCTTCAAGAGCTTCATCAAAATTACCATCAACTGAGAATACTTCAGCACCATGGAACATAGCCTGAGCAAGCTTTCCAAGTGCAACTTTTCCTGATGGTAAAAATACAACACATCTAAGTCCACCACGAGCAGCATATGCAGCAAGAGATGCAGATGTATTACCAGTTGAAGCACAACCTACAGTATTAACCCCAAGTTCCATAGCTTTAGTCATACCAACAGTCATACCTCTATCTTTAAAACTGCCTGTAGGATTTGAACCTTCCACCTTAACATATAAGTCAATACCAAGTTCATCACCTAATTTATTACAATGGACAAATGGAGTTCCACCTTCATCTAATGAAACAATTTTACTTTCATCGACAGGTATACATTCTTTATATTTCCATACAGTTTGTCGACGACCATCAAATATACTTTTATCAACATCAAAATCTGGTACAGCTTCAAGAATATTACCACATTTTGGACAGGTATATATAATCTGATCATCATCATATTCTTCTTTACAACTTACACATCTTATCATATTATCACAACAAATAATTTTAAAAATTTGACTTTGTAGAAATCCTATTTGATTTTTTCAAAAATTTTTATAAATTTAATTTTTTTCTATTCATACATTAATTTATGAAAAAAATCTTAACTTTAATTATTTTTATATAATATCGTTTAACTCAAATTCAATTAAAATTATGATTTCTACAAAGCCAAAAAATTTAATTGATAAATAAATTAAAATATAAAAATTTAATTTATTTATATGATGTAACTATATTAAATATAATATTTTAGATTACAAATATAAAAATTGTTTGGAGATGAAATAAGGAATTGTAATATATATTCTAATATTTCATTCAAACTTTGGATTTTTAATATATTTATGAGCTATATATGAACTGATAATAGCAGTTATAGCAATAGCCAGAATCCTAGAACCATATAACCCTGGAACTCCTAAATCAAAATAAATAGCAAAACCTATAAATAGAAACTAAGAACCAGAACTTCTAAAACACTAACACATAAACTTATTCTTGGATGTCCTGTAATAACTATTATTATTTATTATAATTATTTTAACTATTCAAACAATTGGGGCAGTAGACAATACTACTAACAAAGAAATAAATAATATTAATAATCCTAATAATATTGATGTTTGAACTTATTAAACCTTAATTTTTCTATGGTAAAAAAAATGGAAATAAACTTTATCACACAAGTTTTTGAAAGTGCTTTTTATTTTAATATGGAAAAATTATATAAAATGAAAAGTGTGTATAAAGTATTGGGCAATAGTTTTTGTAATGTAAACTTCAATAAAAGCGGCAATTATAAATAGTACTCCACTTATAAGAAGAAGTACCAATGACTCAATTAAAATGTCCTTATTCTTAACAAAAGAGATAATCAATTTATTTTTAAATTTAATATTATTCTTATCAATAAGTACCCCCTCAGATGATTTAATATTATTTTTATTAATATATTCCCAGTCAGGGTTAAAAAAATTAGATAAAAATTTTAAACCTGATTTAAGTAAAGTGAATCCTGCAGTAGCAGCAATAATAAGACCTGGAATTTCAAATATACCATGAGGAACAATATACAATAAGACAACGATTGCAGGACCTTTCCCAATAAAGTATCCGATGATTAAACCATTTAGAATTAAAATGAACATAGGAATAAGACCTAAAAACAATCCACCAACATAAGTCTTAAAAACAGTACTTATATTATTTAAAAATATTGAACTATAGGTTAAACTAACCTGACCTGAGATAATCTGTTTTTTAAGCAGGTTAATTATAGGGTCTATAATAGGTTGGAGGTTAGTTTTAAAAATTATTGCAAGAAATATAGGAATAAAACATAGAATAAAAGATAATATTAATAAGTATTTATTATTAATAAAACTCCTTTTAATTAATATTTTACAATCTTTTAATTTTGAATCTGCCATCTTATCACTTTTAATAGAAAATTTTAATTGATAATTGAAACAATTTAATCAAATATCGTTTGTGCTATTTCTCTTGATTCTATTTGTTTTTCATGTAAATCATCTAAAAAGTCTTCAAGTAATTGGCAAGTTCTATTTTTACAGTCTCCACACAAAAGTGTTCCGCTTAAACATTCCTCTTTAATTTCCCTCAACTTTTCATCATCTTCAATTAAATGATAAACTAAAAGTTCAAATATTACACATTCATCTGGTTTTCCACCTAACTGCTTTTGTTCTTGAAGAGACTCTCTTCCCCCAGTTTTTGCGGATTTAAGTTTTTTTACAGCATCTTTTGTTTCATCATTTAAATATATAGCTGTTTTAGGTTTACTAGAAGACATTTTACCACCAGTTAAACCAGTGATAAATCTATGATATGTGCTTGAAGGAGTTAAAAAACCAAATTCCTCATGAAGTTTACTTGTAATATCACGAGTAAGTCTAAGATGAGGGTCTTGATCGATTCCAACAGGTACAACAGTATTTATTGGTCCACCATACTCTTCAAGTTGTGGAATTAAAATATCTGCAACCTGTGAAAGTGGAGCATTTACATGTGCCAAATTTGTTGAAGGTGTAAAACCATAAATAGCTTTCAATTCACTGAAATTAGCTTTCATTGATGCTCTAAAACTTAAATCAGATAATATTTTATTTTGAGATTGAAGATAAATATTAACATCCTTTTCAACATCTAAACCAAGTGCAATGTAATTTGTTAAATATTCATTTACTGCTAATTGTTTACCCTTTTCAAATGATATTCCTCTTGCAGCATAAGCTTCTAAATCTGCAATAGGAAGAGACAATTTTCCTCCATTATTTTGATACCAAATAAGTTGGTCTACAACCATTTTATGACCAATATGAATTTGTCCTGATGGCATCATACCTGTTACAACTGCAAATTGCTTATTTGTATTTATTAAATCACTTATATTATTAAAATCACGATGACCAAATATAACTCTTCTTCTCATTAATCTATTTGGATTTTTAATTTTTACAAGTTCGTCTTGAAAATTTTTTATACCGAACTGTTTTACTAACTTATCATAATCAAAAGCATCTGCTGTCCATGGATCAAGCAAATAAATCACCTAAAACTTATTAAATTTATATACTTATTATAAATGAATTTAATTTAGAAAAAATTAAAATTAATTATTAAATATTAAAATTATTTAATAATTTAATTAGTATTTAATATTAAATATTGTAAATATACACTATTTATATTTTTTATAAAGATAATTTCTTAAGATTATTAGATTAATAAATTTTTAAATAATAAAATTATTTATATAATTTTAAAACCTAATAATGTTTGAAAAATAACAAGACATAATATATATGTACATCTTTCTAAAAAAGATATAAAAAATAAACACTTAATTTAATAAAAAGTATACTAAATTAAATTAATTTTTTTATAAATATTTATGGTCTGGTCCACTCTATATTGTAGTAGGTTATATCTAAATCATCATCTACAACTGCAAGTAGAAGATTCTTATTTACACCATGAGATACCCTAACATAACTTGCAAAGTCTAGTGCATCAATATCATATTTTTCATATACTACTTTTACAAGATAATTAGAATGGCCCTTACCTGGTGCTAGACCTCTATCATATAATCTAAATTCAGATCCATATTTAAATCCAGTCTTTATAACATAACCTCTATTTTTTAAATCGGAATATACAAGAAATTTACCAAAAATATCTTTTTGTTTAATTAATGAAATAATATAAGAATTTTCACATTTCTCATCATTTTCATAAATATCTAAACGATTATTTTCCATTAAATATCCTGCTTCAATTAATGATAACTCTAATTTATCCTCTTTTAATTGTCCAAAATGACTTTTTTCATGTAAAGCAATTGGTCTTCTAGAGTTTTCATCAACTGGAATAGTTACAATCTCATCAAATAAATCTCCACGCATATAAACACCAATAAAAATAAAAAATTAAAAAATATAAATCTCCACGCATATAAACACGAATAATACTAAAATATTAAAAAATAAATCCCTAAAATTTTTACTAAATTTAAGAATAATTAAAGCCTATAAAATTAAAGTATTAAATAATATTATAAATGAGTGTCTAAAAATACTTTATTTGCAATTGACCTTTTAATTGGTATTTCCTTACCATTAACAGCAATTATCAAATAATCATTAGACCTATTTAACCCAATAACAGTAATTTTATCACCAATATTAATACCTGCATCTTTTACAACTTTACTTTCAGAATCTAGGCCCCTAATAAATGTAACAGTTCCCCCTTTACCTTCTTTAAGTTGAGTAATAGCAAGTAATGAGAACTCATATCTTTTTGCATGATCAATATCAAAGCTACTGTGAACACACTCTTCACAAGTACTAAATTTAAAATCACATGCAGGCACTATATTACCACTTGGACAGATATCTGGTTGAGATAACATATGACATAATGCTCTTTCTGCCTCATCAGATAAAGAATGTTCCATTTCACAAGCTTGAAGATGAACATCATCATGACTAATATTTAAAACATCCTCTAAAAATATTTCTAAAATTCTATGTTTTCTAATAATTTTTTGAGCAATTTTAAGTCCAGAATCAGTTAAGTGAGCACCATTATATGGAATATAAACAATATAATCTAATGATTCTAATTTTTTAAGCATTTGAGTTACACTTCCAGGTGCAACGTGTAAATGTTTAGATAAAGTAGTGGTTGAAACAGCATCACCTACACTATTTTCCCTGTATAATGTTTCTAAGTACTCTTCAATATTATCACTAATACCCTTATTTGCCATATGAAAACACCAATATTAATAATTAATATATATTTAATCTAAATATATAAAAAGTTTTGTTAAACTAAAAATTTTAAAAAAAATTTATGAAAAAATAGAGAATTGTATATTAAAACATAATCATTTATATTATTTATATTGTCAATTTCGAGCTTAATAAGCTAAAAATTTAATGACATTTATAATATAACTCCTTACAAGCTTAAAAAAAAAGAAAATAATAGAATAACTTTTATAATATTAACCCATACAAGCTTAAAAAAATAAGAAAATAATAGAATGATAAAATAAAATTATCAAAATATTATTTCGTTCTTAACTTGTAGAAATTTACAAGACCAAATCTAAATAAAGCCACACCATCACCACCATAATTATATGCAGTATTGACCTGTTTAGATAATTTAGCTACAGATAATTTTTGAGGATTATTATCAGATTTATAAGCTTGAAGACCAACCCATACCCTTGCATTGCCACTATTTTCTTTGAAATATTTAGTCATAGTCCCAACCCACTTGTAAGATTGACCATAATTACCTGTATATTCCATAGGTACAAGAATATCTAAATATTTTCCTAAAGTATTAGGATCTTGACCATAATAATAAATATCCTCTTTTTCTGGCATAATAGCTGCTGAAATTATTAATTTTCCATTAACATCAATAATTGCCTCTGTTATTTCTTTTGTAAATGAATTAATTATAGCTGTTGCTCCTTTATATTCATAGGCATTACCACCAAACCTCAAATAATCAAAATGAATACCTGCAACTCCAGGAATTCTAGCATAATATCTTCCTTTTGAAATTATTTTATTTAAATATGCCTTACCACATTTTAAAGGGTTAATCCATTTTCCATTATAGAAACATTGCATCCAAATATGTACATTAATTCCATATTTATTAGAACGAGCAATAAATTTTTTAACTTTCTTTATACCGAAAACATCAATAGCATATGAGTGAAGTAGAATATTTTTAATATTAGATTTTTTAAGGGTTTTAAGATTAAGATTATTCATATCAGCACCCCAAACCCATATAGCATTATTGTTTGTAATTTTTTTATAGGTATAAATATATCTTTTAACTGATATTGAAGGTGAAACCTTGCCTTTATATTTAATATAGAATTTTAATGATTTGTCTGATATTTTTAATCTGAAAACAGCATTCCCCTGATTGTTTGTTATGCCTTTGTATGTTTTAGAGTTATAAGTTAAATAAATATATTCTCCAACAATAGGTTTTTTATTTAAATCTTTTATTTTAACACTATAATTATTATATGTATTAGGATTAAATCTTAAAGATTCACCGTAAAGATATGTACCATTTACTGTTATGGTCTTTGAAATCTTACTTGGACCATATGTTTTATCTCCTGAAAATTTAACATCAATATTATAAATTCCAGGATATAAATTAAGTTTTAAACGTGCAATTCCATATTTATCTGTTTTAACTGTATAAGATTTAGATTTAAAAGAAAATTTAACTTTGAAATTTTTATAAGGCTTACCCTTAGTATTGGTTAATTTTGCAGTGTAATATTTACTTGCCCCATAAAGATAATATAAATTTTTTCCTGTAAGAACTGTTTTAACTGAGTATACATGAAGATTAACGGTTCCATTTGAACGTAAACGAGAATATTTATTATTATAAAAATATTGCAGCTTATAAACTCCTCCTTTTAATTTAATAAGAAGGTTTGCAAATCCATATTTATCAGTTGTGACAGTCTTATACTTCTTGCCATTAACATAAAAGATTACTTTTTCTCCAATTAACTTATTATTATAATAATCAGATAGACCAACCTTAAAATTTGTATTTCTTTTAACATATCTGTTAGCAACTGTAAAATGAGTTTTATTATCCAAAATATTAATGGTACAATTAGCTGAAGAATAGGTATAATTGCTTGAACTATAATAAGTTTTTCCAGACCCATAATTAGAAGCTAATTGAATATTTGATGGGGGATTGAAATAGACCAAAACATTATATTTAGCTGGCTTAAAGTTAAAACTAAAGCTAGCTCTACCATTTTTATTTGTTAAAGACCTATAAGTTTTGTTACTAATATTAAGATAAAGATACATATTAGAAATAGGATTACCATGATCATCCTTAAGATAAGCATAAAATTTAGAGTTACTACCAAAACACTTAGTGAAATTTTTGGCAATAACCACAGTCTTGATTATTTCATTACTGGAAGTCTGTCCAACTATTATTTTTGGATTATTATTAGTATTAGTATCAATATTAGTATCAGTACTAGTATTTTTAGAACTTGATAAAGCATATTCCTTATTATTAGAATTATTCAAATTCTGATTATCACTATTTAGTTGAACATTATAGTTTGAATTTGAATAATCTGAATCAACACTGGAATCATCACTATAAATTAGATTATCATTATTAATATTAGAACTATCTAACTCTTCAGTTAATTCATTTGTAGAGAATCCTTGATTTGAATCGTTTAAATTTTCATTAGCTGTAATGAAACCTAAACTTAAAAAGAAAACTAAAAAAATAAAGAAAATAAAAAATTTCTTATTTGAAATAATTATTACACCTCTTAAAATTTTTTTATAATATTAAATTTTAAATCAAATAAAATTTTACAAAATGAAGATGGGACATGAATAGGTTTTATTAAAATCTAATTAAACGATTTGATTATATTTAATTTAATATTGAAATACTTTTAATTTTGTAATTATATTTCTATACAAAACTATAATTATTTTTGACCAAAAATATTCGTGTCGACCCTCAAAATAAATAAAAAAATAAACATATGAAATAGAATAAACATGAAAAAGAAAAAAATATGAAAAAGAAAAAGTTTGATTTAAGAGAATAAAATTCTCTTAAATAAATATACTTAGTTTTTTGTTTTTAGACTATTTTATCTAGAATGGTAAATCAGTGTATCTATTATAAATTGTCACAAGTTTCCATGCACAATGACCAAATGTGTTTCTTTTAGAAACAGAATCTGCACTATACCATTTACCATTAATTTTTACTTCAGTCCAAACATGGTCATATGTACCATCTAAAAATGTACATCTTCCATGAACATATCTAGCAGTAAGTCCTGCTTCTCTAAATAAAGCTACAAGTAAACGGGATTGATCACAACAATTACCTGATCTAACTTTTAATGTTTTTTCAGCTCCCTGTAAAGAGTTGTAATAGAAACGATAACTTATATGATCTCTTACCCAATTAAATAAAGTTTTAGCCCTATTATAATCGCCAGATACTCCTATTAATAAAGTTTTTGCAAGTGACTTAATACTTGATGTGTCAATGACCTTATCTATAATAACTATCTTCTTAGTGTCTGACGTACCAGGTAATGTAGAAGTACCTTCATAAGTGAATGTAACTGTATAAGTACCTTTTTTAAGATTGATAGCTAAATTCGTAATACCTTTTGCATTACTATAACTTTTAAAAGTTCTATTACCAATATGGAACTTGACTAAAGCATTCGCAATAGGATTACCATTATGGTCAGTTAAAATAACTGTATAATTAGAAGGTATTTTTGTATACCATTGTAAGTTTTTAGCAGTGAAAATAGCACCTATAACAGTAACCTTACTAGTATTGGATGTTTCTTCAAATGCTGAATGATTACCTACACGATATGTTACATTATAAACACCAGCTGTTTTATTTATAAAGAAACGAGCAACACCATTAGCATCAGTTATGTTAGTATACATTTTACCATCAACTATGAATCTAACTTTATTATTAGGTAAAACTCTACCAGTAGTAGTTTTATAAGTCACAACTAATTGTTTAAACTCACCATATTTATAACTAATATTTTTACCAGTTATAATGGTTTTAGCACCTGTAATATGAATAGTTTTAATACCGGAAGCAGATAAATTTTTATTTTTAGGATTTACATATGAAAATTTAATTTTATATATACCTACTGACTTATTAATATGTAAACTAGCATCACCTGTTTTATTGGTTAAAACAGTGTAAGAATTTCCAGCTAGAGTAAAAGTAACATTTGCTTTATACACAGGATTACCTTTAGCATTAAGCAATTTAACAGTGTAATTACTTTTATTATAAACCATTCTAAGGTTATCTGCCTGGAATCTAATTGCATCTTTTAAAATAGATATTTTTGCATTTTTAGCAGGTCTAGAACCTAAGTAATATTTACTACCTTGATAATAATATTTTACACTATATGTTCCAACTGGCAAACTTATGGTTTTTGATGCAACACCTTTATCATTGGTTCTAACCATATAGGTTTTTTTATTAATAACCATATAGATTTTCTGATTAGCTAATGCTTCTTTTTTAAGATTTTTTAAAGTTACATTGAACTTTTTACTCTTATCTGACTTATAATATATAACATCAGCTGCAACAATATTAGAAACAGCTTTACTCACATCAAGAGTAATTGTTTTATTTGAAGCATAATATGAAGCTGTACCAGGGAATTTAATTTTTGCCTTGTAAGAACCAGGTTTTAAGACAATTTTAAGGAAAATATTACCTTTAGAATCAGTTATATATTTATAAGTTTTACCATTAACTGAAACTCTAATTGTTTGATTTACAAGTACATTACCATCACTATCCCTTAATTTAACTTGAGCTTTAGAATCATCTGAAAAAGTTGTATCAGTACAATAAGCTCTTAAATATGTGGATTTTTTAATGACATTTAATATACTAGAACCACTTGACCCTTGATAAATGTCAGTACCTGCAAATGAATAAGTAATCTTATATTTACCTGGATCTAAGTTTATTAAAATACCTGCATGACCAGTTTTACTAGTTTTTGAAGTAAATGTTTTTCCATTAATCTTAAAAGTTATGATTTGATTAGAAAGTATATTATTATTTGAATCAAACAAACCAACATAATATCTATTACCGTTAAGGATTGTTTTATTGGTTCCATTTATATAAGTTTTAGTTAATGAATTACTTTTTACAACTGCAGAAGCATCTGAGGATACTACACTAGGGTTTATAGCTTTATATGGACCGTTAGATTGTGAATCTTTTACAATACTAGCCTCATTATTGCTAATTTTAGTGTTAGGTTCAATTGAACTTTCTTCAGTACTTTCCTTAGAATTAATAAATTCAACATTATTAGAAGAATCTTCACTAAGTGAATCACTTGAAGAAGCATCACTACTATAAGCTTCACTTAAATCATAATTATCTGAATTATCTACATTTGTATTTATTAAATTAGAATCTGTTGAAAAAGTATTAACTGAACTTACTGAACTATTAGTATCACTAATCTCACTTGCAGAAACTGCTGAAATACATAAAATTAGAGAAACTAATAATATTAATGATAAAATCGACTTTCTTCTCAATGAAATTTTTACACCTCATATTTTTATTAATATATTTTAAAAATATAACAAGATTTTTTAAATATTATAAATATATTAAAAAATTATTATGATTTTTAAAATATAGTCTTTATTATCTATAACTTCTTATTTAAAGATTGTTGATAAATAATTATTAAAAAATAGACTTAAATAATTTAAATTTAATTATAAATAACTAAAAAACCACAAATATATTAAAATTATTTTTAAATATTATAAAAAAATATATCATAAGATATAAAACTATTTAATAGTATATGATAACTGGAGAGATTATAATAAGCAAATCCAATTTTTAATGCTTATT
>NZ_CAJOKH010000051.1 GCF_905235195.1 uncultured Methanobrevibacter sp.
TGAAGAAAGAGAAAAAGATAAATATTATCATAAAAAATGCAAATCAAACATTCAAGATAGCTTTTAAAAAATCAAAATTTTCTTAGCTTGACAGCATTGAATAAAAACAATACCTTTAAATAGGATTGAAACATAAATTATATTGTTCTATAATTTAGAACATTTACTAATTTATATTAGTAACTAGTCCCGTAGGGTAGTGGTAATCCTTCTAGGCTTTGGACCCGGAGACGGCGGTTCGACTCCGCTCGGGACTATTAATTCTTTTTATTACATATTTTATACTATTTTAATCTTTTAAACTAATTATTTTAATAATTTTAATAAATGTTTTTTATTATCATTGGAATATTTTTAAAATACTATATATTTTTTACAATGGAATATTCAAATTATATTTTAATTATATGGAATTTATTTTTTTTGAGGAATAATATGGACAATATATTAATACTTGGAGTTAATACAAGGCCCTTAGTTAATTCGGCTAAAAAATTAGATTATAATGTTTATTCCTCTAGTTATTTTACTACCTTGGATTTTCCAGAAGGAATATATGAAAAACACTTATTAAATGAGGAAATTGACAGTAGCTGTGGCTCATTTCAGGAAAATTTTTCGAGTCTTAACTTACTTGAAAATGGAAAAGAATATTTGGATGATGCAGATTTAATTGTACTAAGCTCAGGTATTAGTAGTGATGATTTTAAAGGAGAATACAAAAAGTATCAAAAAAAAATTATTGGAAATAAATCTACAAAAGATGTTAGTAATAAATATAGATTTTACCAGAAAATTTCAAATAAATTCCTAACTCCTATTAGTTTTTTAGTGAGTGATGTATCTGAATTTTTGGAAATACTTAATGAATATAATGATATGCAATTTATTATAAAACCCAATCAAGGATCTGGAGGGTATGACACATTACTTTTAAATTATGATATGTTCATTGAAAATAATCATATTAAAATATTGATTGAAAATATGATTAATAGTTTAGGTGAAATACTCATACAAGAATACATTAGTGGAATAAATATTTCATCATCAGTACTCTCAAGTTCTACTGATGCAAAAACCATAATTAATACTCGACTTTTAAATCTTAATGATTTAGGTTATAATGGAGATTATAGATATTGTGGAAATATATTACCTCTTGATATAAAGTCTCTACAAGTATTGAATAATTACACCATAGCTCATGATGAAATTGGAGTTAAAAACCTTAACGCGGATGTATCAGAATTATCAGAAGAAGTAATTAAAGAATGTAAATTAATTGGTTCTAATGGTGTAGATTTAATATTATCAGATGAGATGGAAGATGATATATTAAATAATGATTTATATCTAATTGAAGTCAATCCTCGTTTTCAAGGAACATATGAATGTGTAGAAAAAATATTATCAATAAATCTACTGGAAGAACATATTAATGCATGTAATGGACAATTGATTGAAGAAATTAATCATAAAGGTTATGGAATAAAAGAAATAATCTATGCTCCATATACACTAAAACAGGGAAACTTAAATATAGATGGACTATTTGATATTTCAAAAGAAGGTACAATAATAGAAAAAGATGAACCACTTGTTACAATACAAACAAATAATGTAAAAAAAGGACTTAAAGAGATAAGTAAATTAAAAGAATATATTGATTCTAATATATGCCCTGTAAACTAATCAAACTAAACCATACGGATTTTAAAATGTACATGAAAGATTCAATAAGTAAATTTAAGTTTTTAGAAATATAAAAATTAAAAATTAAAAAAAGTTTAAAATTTAATTATTCCTAAAGCAATTAGAATAAACAGAATAGTTCCAAAAGCGATAAAAAAAGTAGTTGCTATCATAGCAATATTAATATATAAAAATAATTTAGCTCTTTTATCTTGATCTAACATTGCAAGTTGAAATGGATTTCTTTCCATAATAATCACTAATATAATCTTAATTCTATTAAATTATCAATAATCTTATTTTTTTAAAATAAATTAATTTAACTAAATAATCTGATCTTTTATAATTAATAATAATATGATTTAATATAATATATATCTTGTTTTTAAAATTATCTGTTTTTTTAAAAAAAAAAATTTAAAAAGAGTATTCTAATGAAAATTAAGAATTGTCAATATAATCTAAAAAGCTTAATCTAGATAGAATATAGATTAATGATAAAAAAGGGATTTGATAGTAAGAGAAATCACCCATATCCCTTTTTTAATATAATCTAATATATTCTAGAATTCGTTTTATTTAAGCTTCGTTTAAAGCATCTTTAGCTGCATTTTTTGCTTCGTTTTGTTCAAGAGTAGATCGAATCATTTTCAATCTTACGAAATTTTCCCTTTCCATCTCTTGAAGTCTCATGTCAATAGATTTAACAGTGTTTTCTAATTTTGGAATCATAACATGTTCAAGAGCGTTTACACGACGTTTAGTAGATTCAATTTCTTCAGCTAAAAGGTAAATAGTTTTTTCAATTTCACCAAGTTCAATAATCATTCTTACTGAATCTTCGAATTTTTTAGCAGCATTATCTAATTGAACTGAAGTGTCTGAAAAACCATATCCTCTCTCAACCAATGATCTTGAATCAAATTGTGTATCACATAAAGGAACAGGAACACCCATAATATTTCTAGATGTAACATCTACATTTACAGATTCTTTAACGGATAAAGCAGTTTTTTGTACAGCCAAATCACCTAATTGAATTTGAGCTAATGTTAAAGCTTCATAAGCTTCATTAAGAGTTAACTCTACATCAGAACGAGCTCCTTTCACTCTGTCTAAAATATCAAAAAACTCTTTAATTAAAGCATCACGTTTCTCTTTAAGTAAACTGTGACCTTTAACTGCAAGGTTTTGACGTTTTTTAAGTGCAAGTAACTCCATACGAGTAGGGTTAATTCCTTCTAAAATTTCTTCTGCCATAATATCCTCCTTTGAAAAGTTGGATTAGTTCTAATACAACTAATCTAATCTTTAAGGTGTTCTGCAACAAATTCGTCTTTAACCCTTTTAAGCTCAGATCTAGGTAAGATTCTAAACATATCCCAACCGAGGTCTAAAGTTTCTTCAATGGATCTATCTTCATCTTTAGTTTGAGTTACAAATCTATTTTCAAATTCATCTGCGAATTTTAAGAAACTTTGATCCCTTTCGGTAAGAGCTTCTTCCCCTACAACAGCAACTAAATCTCTTAAGTCACGACCTTCTGCATAAGCAGAATACATCTGATCAGATACTCCACTGTGGTCTGGTCTAGTTTTACCATCACCAATACCACCACTCATTAAACGAGATAATGAAGGAAGTACATCTACAGGTGGGTAAATACCTTTCCTGAAAATATCCCTACTTAATACGATTTGTCCTTCTGTAATATATCCAGTTAAATCTGGAATAGGGTGAGTAATATCATCTTGAGGCATAACCAAAATAGGCATTTGTGTAATAGAACCTTCTTTACCTTGGATACGGCCTGCTCTTTCATAGATACCTGCTAAATCAGTATACATGTATCCAGGATAACCTCTTCTTCCAGGTACTTCGTCCCTAGCAGCAGAAATTTCCCTTAATGCTTCACAATAGTTGGTTAAATCTGTTAAGATAACAAGTACGTGCATACCTAATTCAAATGCAAAGTATTCTGCAGTGGTTAAAGCCATTTTAGGAGTTAAAATCCTTTCAATAGCAGGATCATCTGCTAAGTTCATGAATACAGTTACTTTCTCTAATGCACCAGTTCTTTCAAATTCATTCATAAAGAAGTTAGCTTCTTCGTGAGTAATACCCATAGCACCGAAAATTACTGTAAATTCAGTATCTTCACCAACTACTTTTGCTTGTCTTGCAATTTGTGCTGCAAGATCGTTGTGAGGTAAACCAGAACCTGAGAAAATAGGAAGTTTTTGTCCCCTTACTAATGTGTTCATTCCATCAATAGTAGAAATACCTGTTTGAATAAAATCAGCAGGATATTCCCTTGAAGTTGGGTTCATAGGACTTCCGTTAATATCTAAATCTTTTTCAGGAATAATCTCTGGACCACCATCAATAGGTTTACCAGTACCGTTAAATATACGTCCCATCATTTCTTTTGAAACACCAATTTTAGCAGTTGAACCAGTAAATCTAGTTTTAGTGGTTTTAGTGTTCAAATCTTGAGTACCTTCGAAAACTTGGATAACTGCAATGTCATCTCTTACTTCCAAAACTTGTCCACTTCTTTTTTCTCCAGCAGGAGTTTCAATATCTACCATCTCATTGTATGCTACTCCTTCAACACCTTCAACAACCATTAAAGGACCAGCTACTTCAGTAACAGTAGTGTATTCCCTAGTTTTAATATCAGTATTCATTCTATACACCACCAATTTGTTCTACAACTTTAGCTTTAATCTCTTTAACTCTATCTTCAAACTCTTCTGTAGGTATGTATTTCATCCTAGCAATATCATCTTTAATAGGTAAAGATTCTAATTTTTTGATGTCCCCACCTCTAGCAATAGCGTTTTGAGCTTCTTTGTTAAATAAAAGAATAGTTCTTAACATGTCAGCTTGTTTTTTAGGTGGACAGTAAGTATCTACATCATCAAATGCATTTTGTTGTAAGAAATCTTCTCTTAACATACGTGCAGTTTGTAAGGTAACTTGTTGTGAATCAGGTAAAGCATCTGGACCAACCAATTGTACAATTTCCTGAAGTTCAGATTCTTCTTGGAGTAAAACCATAGCTTCATCACGGTTTGCTCTCCAATCATCACCAACAGTTTCTTGCCACCAATTTTGGATACTGTCAACATATAATGAATAACTTTGTAACCAATCAATTGAAGGGAAGTGACGTTTATCTGCAAGAGATGCATCTAATGCCCAAAATACTTTTGTAATACGTAAAGTGTTTTGAGTAACAGGTTCGGATAAATCTCCACCAGGAGGTGATACAGCACCAACTACACTAATGGAAGCTTCTTGAGGTTCAGTTCCAATAGTAAGTACCCTACCAGCTCTTTCATAGAATTGTGCTAATCTAGATGCTAAGTATGCAGGATAACCTTCTTCACCAGGCATCTCTTCTAATCTTCCAGAAATCTCCCTCATAGCTTCTGCCCATCTAGAGGTTGAATCTGCCATAAGTGCTACATCGTAACCTTGATCCCTGAAATACTCTGCAATAGTAATACCAGTATATACACATGCTTCACGAGCAGCTACCGGCATATTAGATGTGTTTGCAATAAGAACAGTTCTATCCATAATTGGATTTCCTGTTTTAGGATCATCAAGGAATGGGAATTCAGTAAGTACCTCTGTCATCTCATTTCCACGTTCTCCACATCCGATATATACAACAATATCTGCATCAGCCCATTTAGCTAATTGCTGTTGAGTAACAGTTTTACCTGAACCGAAAGGACCAGGAATAGCAGCTGTACCTCCTTTAGCAACAGAGAAGAAAGTATCTTGAGCCCTTTGACCAGTTACAAGTGGTATATCCGGGTCAAGTTTTTCAACATAAGGTCTAGCTTTCCTTACAGGCCAAATTTGTAACATTTGAACTTTTTCAATAGTTCCATCTTCAGTTTCTACTTCTGCAATATCATCTACTACAGTGTAGTCACCATTAACAATAGATTTAATAGTACCAGAAACACTAGGAGGTACTATAATTTTATGAACAACAGCAGAAGTTTCTTCTACTTCACCAATAATGTCTCCACCAGTTACTTTATCACCAACAGAAACTACTGGTTTAAATGTCCATTTTTTCTCTTTATCAATAGAAGGTACTTGGATACCTCTAGCAATGAAATCTCCAGATTCTGCTTTAATAATTTCAAGAGGTCTTTCAATTCCATCATAAATAGATCCCATAATACCAGGACCGAGTTCTACAGATAATGGTCCTCCAGTACTTTCTACTATTTCACCAGGTTTAATACCTGCGGTTTCTTCATATACTTGAATGGTAGCAGTGTCACCTTCGAGTTCGATAATCTCCCCGATAAGTTTTGCTTCACCTACTCTTACCATTTCATGCATTTGAGTCCCTCTCATCCCATCAGCGATGATAACCGGACCAGCAATTTTGATAATATTTCCTTCAGTAATCATTTAATATCTACCCCAATAACTCGTTTAATAAGAGCCCTCATTTGGTCTCCATCAGATTCAGACATACCATCTTTATCAGGGATTTCAATAATCATAGGTACAATTTCTGAACCAATTGTTTTATTAATATGTACTCTTATTTCATTAGCTATTTTCTCTGTAATAATAATAATTGAAACTTTGGTTTCAATCAAGTCATCAAGAGCTTTTTCAGCTTCTTCTTTATTATTTACGACACGTCCTTCTCTAACTCCACCAAGTCTAAAACCGGTGACAGTATCTAAATCTCCAATAATAGCAACAGAACTCATAATATCACTCCATAATTAATATATGAAATCATACAAGCATCTCCTGAATTTTAGCTTCAGGGAATCCTTCTTCTCTTTTAGCTCTTGCAATGATTTTTAAGTTTTTGATTTCTCTTTCTTTACCACTTAAAAATCCGATAATTGGACCTACACCTAATGGTTTTTCTAAAGATAAGGAATGTGAATAATCAGCAAAGTAAGAATCTAATGCATTTTCAAATACAGCAATAGATGCTCCATTATTATAATTAGAAAGAGGTTCTTGAAGAATCTCTGCATATTTTGTACCATCTAATGAAGAGATAACTCCTTCAACAGAATCAGATTCCATTAAATCTTTGAGTTTCCATTCTCTTATTTGATAACCTTCATTAATTAAGTAAGGACTAACTGCATCATAATCTAAACCATCAGCTTTTGCTCTAATTATTAATTTAAGATTATCCATATCTACTTGGGTTCCAATATATGAATAAATTGCTTTAGTATTATCATTTCCAGGAACTTTAGTTGAATGTAATAATTTATGTAAGTAATATTTGTCTAATGCATTTGAGAATGGTAAAAGTGAACCTTCCTCTTCATATTTTGCAATAGCATCAACTAATATATCACCATATTCAGTTCCATCTAAACCAGCAATGACATCATTAACTGAGTTTGCATCTACTAAGCGATCTAAATCATTATATAATGAACCAGAAGGAAGTAATAAATTAGATGTTTCTTCATTACTATAACCTACTTCTTTAGCAGTTAATAATGCTTTAATATTAGCAATATCTGCTTTAGTAGCTAATACGTCGAATGAATCCTTTATTTCATTAGGTACAATTGTTGAAATATATTTGTATGTATCAGCCATATGTGTATCTAATGATTTTTCAATAGAGTATTCGGACAAATATGGAGCATAATCTGGTAATCCTCTTAAATATGAAGATACTTCTTCAATATTATTAGATTCTAAAATCTCAGTCATTTGTTTTTCATTTAAGAGTCTACCTTTTCTAGCTCTTACTTTAGCAATAGGATTGAGATAAGGATAAATATCTAAAATTGGTCTACTTGCAACAACAACAATAACTGCCCCAACAACCATAATTGCAACAATAGCAATCACCATTACAATTTGAGGATCTAATTGTAGTTGTCCTATTAAAGTAGCTATATCATCAGCCATATTTTCTCACTCCTATTTAAATAATATTTGAGCAACTTCACTACGTAATGATTTTTTAAATCTTTCTTGTCTAGATTCAATAGTGTTATTTACTTCTATATCTCCATTTTTAGTTTTTACAATAGCTCCCCCAATAGTTTCTATTGGTTCACCTAATTCTAAAGTAGTAGTTACATTTGTTTTTGAAGATACATCACTAGCAATGGAACTTAAAGATGATTCGACTTTAGATTTATCAGCTTCTTTAACATGAACAGTTAAGTCTCCACCACCAATTTCCACAGCAGCTTCTTTAATCATTTTAGATAATGCATCAACATATTTTGGATCTGTAGTAGATCCTAAATCTTTTAAATCTGCCATAGCTTTACTAAAAGCCATTTCGATAACTTCTTCTTTAGCCCCTAACTCAGCTCTACGTTGATTCATTCTTGCTTCAGATATAATTTGCTGATATCTCATATCTGCTTGTTTTTGACCATCAGCAAGAATTTTATCTTTTTCAACGCCAGCATCTTCTTGTGCTTTAGCAATGATGTCATCAGCTTTAGTTTGAGCTTCTTGAATTATTCCATCAGCTTTAGCTTGAGCCTCAGAGTTAATGTTAGAGACAATTTTGTCTGCCCCAGAACTCATTAAAAGACCTCCTAACCTATCCTAAAATATTACCGAATACCATAAGTAAGATAGCGATTAAGAAACCATAAATAGCCTGAGTTTCAGGTAATGCTGAGAAAATAATACCTCTTGCAAACATATCATCATTTTCAACAATTGCACCTATAGAAGAACCTGCAACAATACCTTGTCCCATACCAGAACCAAGGCCTGCAAATCCTACAGCAGCACCTGCACCTACAGCAACAATACCTACAGCAACGTTATCAATAGGTTTTCCTCCAAGTAATCCTGAAAATACTAATAATAAGATAGCAATCAAGAAACCATAAATAGCCTGAGTTTCACACAATGCTGAGAAAATAATACCTCTTGCAAACATATCTCCATCTTCAGCAACAGCACCAACAGAACCTGCAGCTGCCATTCCTTGACCTAAACCTGAACCTAAACCAGCAAATCCAACTGCAATTCCAGCACCGACAGCTGCTAAAGCAGTTCCTAAGACAATTTCTACCATAATTTATTTCTCCTTGAATATATTAATTTGAAATTTTTTTTAAAATTTGAATTTTTAATTATAAATGAAAAAACTATTTATTAATTTTAGTAAATTTTCTTTGAGCTTTGAAAGCCTCAAATTTGTTCTTTCCACCCTGATAAAACTGAGCAAAGAACTCAACATAGTTAAGACGTAATGCATTTACTGCAGCACCAAGAGTTTGGAAAAGCCAATTGACAAAATGTCCCCCGAAAAATACTATAATTGCAATAATTACTGAAACAATTGGAATTGGAATCATAGTATTACACATGTTTGCAATGATATTTACAGTCATTGCAACACCACCGGTAGCTAAACATAATGCAAGTAACCTTGCAAATGAAAGAAGATCTCCCATATAACTGAATACATCCATCACACCATAAGCACCACTACCCCATATAAGGAGTCCGAGAGATGCAATAATGAATAATCCGCCAAGAACAAATCCAATCATTCCTATAGATGGAACCATATAACCTAATGCTAAGAAAACAATACCGAACTCAAATACAAACCAAACGATTTGACTAGAAAATGCTCCTTTTTTATCGCCATTTCTAAAGTTGTTAATTGCACCTAATAAAAATCCTATATTTAGGTAAATAAAACCAACAGCAATAGCAATAACTAAGATTGTAGCTGCATTGTGGAATGAATCTAACCAAGGGATTGTAGTAGGAATTGGTCCAAGCCCTAAAATTCTATCGTAGAAATCTCCTAACATAGAATTTGTTATAGCACCTAATACCATAGCCCATAATCCACAAGCCATAAATATTTTACCGTAAGATCTGATATCTTCACTATTTCTTCCGAGACCTCTGTATAATACAAAGTATCCAACAAGGAAGTTTAAAAATCCATAAAATAAATCAGTTAAACAGAACCCAAAGAAGAATGGGAATGTTATAGCTACAAAAAATGTAGGGTCAATCTCATTGTATTTTAATGGAGAGTACATTTGTACAATAAGTTCATATGGTTTAACATAGCCAGAATGGTTTTGAAGAACAGGAACATCTTCACTATTATCTGGAACGTCTTCAACTTCAATAACACAGTATCCTTCACTAGCTTTATCTATTAATTTTGTAGCTTCATCTACTTTTTTAAGAGGAATCCAAGCTTCAAAGAATTTAGAATTTTTAGTTTGAGCAAAACTGGAGAATATTTCGTTTTTCTCTTTTTCATTTTCTAACTGTTCTTTTAAAGCAAGAATATCATCATCCCATTTTTTTGCAAGTTCTTTCAATTGACCTTGGAGTTGGGATTTTTCACTTTCAATAGTATCTAATCTTGATTGTGCAGAGCTAATGAATTGTGATGGAGTACCATCCATACCATCAACATCTAAACTATCAAAATTAAATTTCCTAAGTGAAGAATAAACATTATCTTTATACTCATTAGAAGTAATTACAATAATACTTATAAATTCATTATTTTGTTTTACTTCCTCAATTACAATTTCATCAGTTATTTTATTTAATTCTGCCTTTACTTCAGAAGCAGATTCAACATCAATCCTTCCAACTATTGTTGAAGTAGTATTAGTATCTCTTAAAGTACCTAAGTCAACATTAAGATTTGTTAACTTATTAGCAATGGTAATTTTTGAAGTTAATCTACTTTTTTCAGTGTCGAGAGCGGATAATTTATCCTGTAAAGGATCTAACTCTGCACCAACATCATCTAAAACTGATTCTGCATAAATTATTAAAGCATCAGTATCTAAATCATCCACTGGTTTAGGGACGATTAAATCTGGGCTAAATACAGAATGTAAAGTATCTTTAATACTATTTCCAAATGCCTGAGCATTACCAAAAGTATCAGAAATACTTGTAGTTTTCATCAATAAAGATGAAATTTGACCAGTTTGTGATGTAGATTTTGAGGGAGTGACAAGTTCCGCAATTTCAGGATCCTGTTGAATACGTTCTGAAATATCGTCTATTTGAACAATACCCTCTTCATGTAGTACATTGACTATATTTTGAGCGTATGAATCCAATGTGACTATTCTAAGTTTACGCATTCTTTCAGTTTGAAACATTAATCTCACACTACAACAATTTTTCAACAATAACAGAAGCAGCTTCATCTACATTTACTGAAGAGTTAGCTTTAATTGATTCAACGCTAGATTTAGCCTGAATCTTAATTTGATTAGCCTCTTGTTTAGCTTTTTCTTCTGAATTTAAAACAGCACCATCAGCCTCTTGTGTAACTGAACTTTTAGCATCAACAAGAATTTGATTTGCTTTAGAAGTAGCATCTTTAATTAAATCATCAGATTTAACCTTAGCATCTTCTACAGTAGTAACAGCATCACTTTCGGCTTTTTTAATCATTGAGATAGCCTCTGATATTTCTGCCATATTTAATCACCATGGTATTTAAATTTTATTTAGATTAATACCCATTAATTACATTTTTCGGTTGAAAAATCATAAGTTTTCTAAATAAAACGAATAAAACTATTAATAATATCTTTAAATAAGTAAATTCATAATATAAAAAAGGATTTTATAAAAATAGCAAAAAATTACTTTTTCTTACTACTTTGATAAAAAAATCTAAGAAAACGAGGAGGTAACTTTTTCACATATGCTAAAATAGAAATAACAATTAAAAGTAATCCAAAAACTAAAAAAACATAATTATAAGGATTAATTAAGAAAGTATAACCAATTAAGGCAAATAAAATACCCTCAATTAATAACATAGCCTTATTCCACTCTGGTCTAAAAGAGACAAGTGGAAATGCCACACCCACTAAAGAAATTAGAAAAGAAGTAGCAAGGTTTTCGTTAGTTAAAGGCTCCCCTAGATAAAATGGTGAAATAGCTAAGCTTATCATAACAAAAAGAAAGAGTATAGAATACATATGCATTCTAGACTTAAAACTCATATTTACCATAATATCATCTACCCTTAAAAAAATTTTTATATTAATTTTATTTCTCTTACTATCAAAATTATTAATATATAATTTATTGTAATTTTTAATATAATAAATTATCTATTATTTTATAAATATAGAAATTTAAAATAAAAAAAAAATTGAAAAATATTTTAAAAATACAAAATTGTTTTTTAAAATAGTTCCAATAAAATTTATGTATATTTTAATTTAAATAATTATTGATATGGCTTTTAATATGCAATATATAATTAACAATCATTATAAAAGATTATAAATTAAAAAATATTCAATAAAATAAAAAATTATTAAAAATTAGTTAAAAAAATAAAGAGTTAAATAATAAGAATTTGAATTTTTTTAAAATAATGAACAAACCATTGAACTAAAAAAAAATATAGAATTTAAAATAGATTTTTTTGATAAAAATTATTGAAAAAATTTTATAAAATAATATTATTAAAACTATTTAAAAAAAAGAAAAACTTAAGAAAAAATGTATTTAGGGGCCTGAAATTTTCTGAATAAAATTCGGGCTAAAATTTCTTATTTTTTATGTTTATCATATTCATTTATAATTGTTTGTAAAAATACAATT
>NZ_CAJOKH010000052.1 GCF_905235195.1 uncultured Methanobrevibacter sp.
TTATGAAAACACCATTATAAAATTAAATTAAATTAATTGAATTTAGTAAAAATAAGAGTTTTGTGCAAGTTTCTCGTACTAAATAATCTAGCACCCTATTAGGACAATATTGAATACTTCTTCAGTTATCAATGAATCAATTTGCTCCCATTCATTAGATATGATTAAAATATCAATATCTGAATCTTCATTATCCTCTTCGCGGGCAACAGAACCGAACAAAATAATTTTTTTAATTTTATCGGATTTTATAGCCTTTGCAAACTCACGGACAATCTCAATTCTATTATACCTGACAATCACTAAAAAAGTATTTTTTTGATAATAATTTATATCTATTTAAATAGAATTTCTAAATGTCAAAAAATAAGTAAAATTTAATAGTAATCTTCATCATCTTCTTCTAGGTCTCGAGGTATTTTTTCAATACTATCAAATTTTTTAAGTATTGTATCTATACCGCTACCTTCATAAGCTGAAATTATTAAAGGGTCTTCTGTTTTTTGAATAAATTCATTAATATATTCATAGTTTTCCCCTTCACTTTCATATTCTGTAAGGTCTATTTTATTAAATAGTGGGATAAATGGAATGTCAAAAATGTTTTTTATTTCACAGTATAAATTATACTGATTTTCAAGATAGTAACCACAGGTTTCTGATGCATCAAAAATAAATAGTATTGTATCGGCCAAATCTTCAAGTGCAACAATAGCATTCAATTCAATATCGTTCATATCTCCAATAGGCCTATCAAGAAGTCCTGGTGTATCAATGATTTGAATATCTTTCCAATTTCTTTCAATATGGCCTATTTGAATACCTTTTGTTGTAAATGGATAATTTGCAACTTCAGGTTCAGCATCGGTTAGCTGTCTTAGGAGTGTAGATTTTCCAACATTTGGAAAACCTGCAATTACAACAGTACTCGCTTCAAAGTTTATTGTTGGTATATTTCTAAGTTTAGATTTTGCAAAGTCTAAAAAATCAAGATCTTTTTCAATCTTTTTAATGACAGATGAGATTCTACCATATGCTTGACTTCTAAGATTACTTGCTCTATCAGGAGCAGATTTTCTAATTTTGTTTCTGTATTGATCTTCTAGTTGTGCAATAATACCATATGCCCAGTTTATTCCACCAAGGGCTTGTTTCATACTATCAACACCAACTGTAATATCTATATAATCCTGATAAAATACTGGTAATTCTTCTATATTGGGGGTACGGTCGAGTATCATTTTAAGTTTATCTTTAATAACTTGACATGCAGTTACAACCCTTACTTCTTCTACTCTTTTACCTTTAACATGTTTAGGCATTCTCTCAGACCTTTTCATATCTGCTGCCTTTTTACCTCTTGAAAAACCTTTATCTAAAATCTCATCTACAGTTGGTATTGTTGGAATCATCATTTTTATCACATTAAATATCAGTTACTTATACTGTTCTCTCTCAAGATTTCTATAATAATTTTTGATTGAGATGCTTAATTAAATTTGCGGATGAAGTTGCAAATTCATGAAATTAAAAGAGGGTAAATATTTATTATAAACTGTTGTTTGTTTGTAAAAAAATAACGATTAACATAAAATGCAAAATAATATGATAATACTTATAAAAATTAAATAGATATCATTTAAGGATTGTATAAACACTCACGATAAGTAGTGCTAATTATAAATCTATTATATAAAATGAATTATAAAAAATCTAAAAGTTAGTCTTTTATAAATCTTAATAATATAGTTCGGGAAATGGAAAATATTGTTTATTTTAAATTTTTGAGAAGAGGTTAGAATTAAATATTGAAAAAAACCAATTATTATGAAGTAGATGTGTGTAGCAAACACAAGTAAACTATTTATGTCCAAGTAAGTTATCTGCTTGAAAACGAAGATACAATTGGGAGTTCTTCTAAGATAAAAAAATGGAAAATAAAAATTATTACATAAGTTTTTGAATGTGCCTATTAAAAATCCAATCAGAAATTTTAATTATTTGTGAAATCAAATATAAAGTTATTGTGAATGCTTAATACTTCATTTAAAATATTATTAAATTTTGTATTTGGAGGATTAATAAATATGAATGAAAGGCCTACAGAAAATTCGTGGATTCCATTAATAGTTGTGGCTTGTGCTTCATTTATTATAATATTAGATAAGTCCTTTATGAATGTTAGTATTTCTCATATTGTTGTTGATTTGAATACTGATGTTAGTACCATTCAAATGATAGTATCGTTTTATACTCTTATTACTGCTGCATTAATACTGTTTAGTACCAAACTTCAAGACATAGTTGATAAAAAGAAACTGTTTATAATTGGTGCTATACTTTTTGGTATCGGTACATTTACTACAGTAATAAGCTTAAATACTATAATGTTTTTTATTGGATGGTCAGCGATTGATGGTGTTGCTGGGGCATTAATGCTACCTGCCGTAGTTTCAATAATAAGTGGAACCTATTCTGGCAAAAAACGTACATTTGCTTTGGCAACTGTGGCGATAGTGACAGCAATTGCAGATGTTTTTGCTCCCCTCCTTGGTGGTGTTATTACAACTTATTTCAGTTGGAGATATACTTTTGCAGTCGAATTAATAATCATTTTCTTTATTTTAGGAATGCAAAATAAAATACCTAATTTTAAACCTACAGAATCTAAAAACGATTTGGATATTATTGGTGCTATAATTTCCATTGTAGGTCTTGTTTTGCTTGTGCTAGGTATTTTGACTCTGAATAATAAGGTTAATATCAGTATAATTGAAATAGTTTTGGGATTATTAGTCTT
The DNA here is from genome assembly GCF_905235195.1 of uncultured Methanobrevibacter sp. Classification (GTDB taxonomy): domain Archaea; phylum Methanobacteriota; class Methanobacteria; order Methanobacteriales; family Methanobacteriaceae; genus Methanarmilla. Next base: position 2,801 of record NZ_CAJOKH010000052.1, read on the forward strand.
GGTAACCTTTATATGGTATGAACTCAAAAGAAAAAGGACAGGCAAGGTTCCATTGCTTGATGTTGATTTACTTAGAGATAAAAATTTGCGTGTAGGTGTATCTATTAAGTTATTATATAATCTTATAATATCTGGAACATTATTTGTATTGGTTCTGTTTTTCCAAAGTGTATGGCAGTTAAATCCATTCGATACGGGTTTGGCTACCATTCCGTTTTGTATGGGTTTGCTTATTTTTTCATTGATCGCTCCAAGATTAATTGGAAAACGGAATCATAAAAGAATCTTAGCAATAGGATGTATAATATCTATCGTCGGATGTCTGATTTTAAGTTATCAATTTAAATTAAATACAACAATGTTTGATTTAATTCCAGGACAGTTTTTACTTGGGGCAGGACTTGGTTTTATGATGGCTTTAACTGTAGATGTTGCATTATTTGATATTCCTGCTGAAAGCCAAAATAATGCATCAGGAATTGTTTCAACTGGGGATACATTAGGTTCATCATTGGGTACTGCAATTATTGGAATAATTCTAATTCTTGGAGTTGTAGGGGGTATTAGTACTGCAGTCGATACATATGCACCTAGTTATTCAGGAGATGTGCATTTTCATCAAGAGGTCTATAATCACTTCCAAAAATTAGATACTATAGATACACAAGATAGTATTGCTGTCAATACTGCAGATATAATTATTCAAAATACAATGGCATCTGTAATGTATGTATTGGCTGCTCTGTTAGGTGTTATTTTAATTCTAACCATGTGGATAAAAAATAAAACTATTAAATAAAATGAGAGTTTACCTCTCTTTTAATAGTTTAGGTGGCAGAATTTAGTGGTGTTTTATTTTTTTTCAAATTTTAACTATTATGATTATAAAATTTCAGGTATTTCTATTAGTGTTATATAATCTTATGTATTCCTATTAGGATTATATAATTTAATTAAGATTATGTCATCTAAAGTTTTTTTTACACTATAAATTGCATTTTATAAAATGAAGTTAAGATATTTCCAATTATGCAATATTTCTATTTTCATATAATGGTGTTAATTAATTTTAGTAGTAAATTAATTAAAATATGAAAAATTAATAGTTTTTTAAAAAAATAAATTAAAATAAATAAAAATAATATATATTCCTTATTCTTTTTCATAAAATATTTGGCCTTGGAATTTATATAATTTAATATTATCTTCTATCCAGCTATTTGGGGAAAGTCCTGCTTTAAGGCATGTATGTGATATAAACTCTTCTTTATCCATATTGTTTTCTGTAGCTACTTGTGGAAGAAGCAGTCCTCTACTAAATCCCATTTCAACTATTAATCCATCTTCACCAATAATAATATTGTCCAGATACTCTTCTTTAGGTGTATCAATTAATTCAGGTTTTGTTAGTACAGTTAATTCAATTTGTATATCTTCAAGTTCATCAATACTTACCATAGGAAATCTATTATCAGAAACTGCAGCAGAAATAGCGGAATTTATTGTTGCTTGTATAAGTGGCATTACAGGTTCTGGATAACCAATACATCCTCGAAGATTATGATTTTTGTTTAAAGTTACAAATACCCCAAGGTTTTCTTTTAAATGTTTTGGACATTCAAAAGGAACATCTATTTTAATTCTATTATCTAAGTATAGTTCAATAGATTCTCTAGCAACATCAATAAGATATTGTCCATCTTCTTCAGTTAATGCCATTTTATCACCTAAATATTATATTCGATTTAAATAATTCTGTTTTGTATTTGTCTTATAATTTTAAAGAACTGTTATAATGTTTTATTCACTTGTAGTTTTGATACACCATTAAAACCATCAAATATTTGGTCAATTTGAATCTAAATCATTATCAACATACTTTTTAAATATTCGATTATTTTTATAACTCTCATTTAAGTGTTTTGCACTTTTTCATTTAAGTGTTTTGCACTTTTTTTTTAAGTGTTTTGCATTTGTAAATTTTAAAAGTTATGATGCTTTTTATTTTTCATATAAAAATGAGTTATGGATTTAAATTAAGAATATCATACTTTTTTTAATTTTTATAGAAAATATTGATTTTATTAATTAATATTTTATAAATAATAATATGTCTTCATTAAATGTATAATTAATTAGCTATGCAAATATTAATGAAATAGAAATTAAATGTTATTAAAAATTTGAATAAAAAAATTTTGAAATTAGATAATATTTAATAATATTTAATTACTTCCTCCGACTACAGCATCTTGAATTCTTGTATGTGGACCTCCATCCCCTACAGGTACTAATTGTCCATCTTTACCACAAAATCCTACAGTAGTTTTAAAGTCAGAACCTAATCCATCAATATGGGTAAGTGTTTCAAGAATATTTCCACTTAAGGATACATCACGTAGTGGGGTGGATAACTCACCATCTTTAATCATAAATGCTTCAGATGCATTAAATTGGAAAATACCTTTTCCAGTATCTACTTGTCCACCTCTTGAACCTTTAAGATATATTCCTTCTGTAATATCTTCTATTAACTCTTCAAAACTCATGTCTCCAGGTTCAAGATAGGTATTACTCATTCTTACAATGGACTGATCTGAAATACTACTTCTTGCATTTGCTGAGGATTTCATTGATAATTTTCCAGCAGATTCTCTTGAGGATAATAGTGATACAAGTTGGCCATCTTTTACAAGATGGTTTTTAAAGGTTTTTACTCCTTCACAGTCATATTCATAATGTCCAAATGCATCCATAGTAGGATCATCATAAATATTTACAAGTTCGCTTCCAATTTTTGTATTTAATTTGTCTTTTAATATTGAATCGTCTTGAAGAATCAAATCACTTTCAACTGCATGACCTAATGCTTCATGAATCATTACACCTGTTAGGGCATTGTCTGTAACTATTGGAAATTTTCCACTTGGAGCTGCTTCGGCAGTAAGTAGTCTATTTGCAGTTTCTGCAGTTTTTCTTGAAAAAGATTCTATGTCTGCATCTTTTATAACTTCGTATCCTTTTGCACCTCCAAGACTGTCATGACCTATTTGAATCAAATCACCACTACTTGCAATAGTATTTAACCACATTCCAACTCTAGTTTCATCCATTTCAATATTTGTTCCTTGACTATTTGCAAATATGGTTTCGGATTCGCTGTCTGAATACTTTACTCCAATACTTGTTATATTTTTTAATTCTGCAGCTTTACTAGTATCTTTAATAAGGTCTATTTTATCTTCAATATCTACAGATGAAACTGGAATTTTTCGATTTGTTTTAATTTTATCTTCCACTACCTCTTCATCTGATAAGATCACATCACTTTTAAGACGGTTTGAAATTGATATTGCAGTTTGAGATATTTCTTCAAGTTTTCCTAAATCATTTGTATATGCAAATCCCCATGCTCCATTTTTAAGAACTTGTATTCTTGCACCTATTGTTATTCCTGTATTAATTTCTTGGATTTTATTATCTTTCATAACAATGCTTGTTCCATTTCCTTTACCTGCACGAATATCTACATAATCTACTTCAGATTCTATTTTTCTAATAAGTTTATTAATATCCTCTATATTAAATTCCATTATAAAACCTGCATTTTTTTTAAACATTTTGATTTATTATTAATATTATTAAATTATATTATAATATTTATTATAAATAAATTCTATTTTATTTTCATTTAAACCTTTTGTTTTAAAAAATTATTTGATAATTTAGTGTTTTTTTATCATATTATCAAGAAATAACATATTTTTTCTAGTGCTTATTTATTTAACTTATTAAAATAGTCTTATCTTTATAATATATTTTAAGATTTTTATTATTTTTTATAATAATTTATATTTTTTTATATTATTATACTTTTTTAAAATCAATTTAAAATTACTTATATTTAAAACAATCAGTAAATTTTTTATATTTTTCATAAATTTAATTTTTATGAAATGATTATTTAATAAAAATTATTTTGATCATAGTTTAAATAAAATATCTATATTTAATAGACTTTTGAAAACTTGTTTTTACACTTGAAATATATGTTATAAGTTATAAATTATTTATTTTTTGATCTTGTGTTTTTTTATTAAATATTTGAAATTAATGTATTTTAATTTAAATTTGTATATTATTTAAAATAATTTTATTAAATTTAAAATAGTTTTTATATTATTATAACTATTTATTATATGTTTTTTTAATATTTGAGAAAAATATTACAATATTTTTATTAGATTTTTAATAAATTTATTTTTTTAGCTTTAATTTTATCTAAATTTCAATAATTTCTAATTAAAATTATTTTTGATAATTTAATTCAATTTTCAGTAATATTTTTCTTTTTAGATTAAATCCAAATTAAATAGGGCTTTATTTTTTATAAAAAAAGTTATTATTTTCTATAATTTAATATAAATCCTTAATATTCTTTATATTTCTTATAAATTCTTCATCTATCCTATTTGATTTATTTCTATAGATTTTAATCTTTATCTTTTTAATTTTTAAATTTTATATTTTTCTTAAATTTCTTTTTATTTATTTATAAGTTGAAATATCCAAATTTAGCTTATTACAATTATTGCTTATTCATTAATTTAAATCATAATCCTTTCTTAATTTTAAATTTAAAAGCTTAAAATTAGATTTTTTTATGATTTTTCAAAACTTTTATATATGATTATTAATAATTTTATAGGTAGGATATAGTTCTTTAAGGAAATTTTAAGAACTTATAACTTATAATTTATGATTTTAAAAATTTTAAAACTATTATTAATTAAAAAACTTTAATTTTTATTTATTTAATATATCTTAAAATTTCTTAAATTTGTAAAAATTAAAATTTTTGTTATATTGGAGGGAAATATTTTGAGAAATCACTCAAAATTATTGATTCTAATGATTTTTATGTTATTAGCTATTGTTGTATGTATTGCTACAGTTTATGCAGAAGAAATAGATGATGATGAGGCTATTATTATTGGGGATATGTATAAATTAAATTCTTCAGTTAACAATACAACAGCTAACCATACTAAAACTAACCATACTAACCATACAAACCCTACTAAAACTAAAAATATTACAAATACCACTAGTAATATTACTAATCATACTACTAATTATACTGATGATAAGGGTGAAGTAGTAAGTAGAAATGTTTCTACCATTACAGTTTATATGATGCCAAGTGTTGAAACTGGTCTAGAATATAAACATTATACTAGAACATGGGTTAATTATTGTCCATTTTGTCATAAATATGGTACATTAACAGATACTCCAAAAGATACTTCAAGATCAAACACTGTTCCTGAAGGGGAAATCACTTGTGATATGTCATTAGGTGGATGTGATGCTGATTTTGATGGTGTAAGTGGTAAAGATAAACTTTGGAGAGATGTTTATTTAACTCCTGCTGATGGTTATCAAATTGTTGAGGAAGATGACGGTAGTTTCACTTTAGAAAATAATGGTTTAAGTAAAAAACAAAATATTAGAAATGCTCAAATTTCAATTCTTGATTATGATGACTTTTGAATTTAATTATATTAGAGTCATTATTTCAATTTAATTTTTAAGACTTATTTCTGATTTTATTTACTTTAAAATAATCTAATGAAAACCTTTTTATAAAACTTATAATATAATAAATATTATAACAATAGTTATAAAAACTATGATTTCAACTATAAAATATTATTATTTATATAGTAATAATATAATAATTATATTAAATTTTTAAAAAATTAATTTATTTATCTTTAAATTGCAAATAAACAATTAAATTATTAAAAATGGTGAGATAAATGGCAATTATAATTGGTTCTGGTGCAGGTGGAGCTATTCTTGCATTGGAACTTTCTAAAGCAAATATTCCAGTGACCATAATTGAAAAAGGTCCATTGGTTGAAAGTAAAGATGCATTTAATTATTATGATAAGCCAGTTAAGGGAATGGATCTTCTAACAACAACTTGTGTAGGTGGAAATACAATAGTTTCTGCAGGAAATGCTGTAAGATACACAGGAGATATGTTTGAAAAATTTGGTATTGATTTGACATGTGAATATGATGAACTTGAAAAAGAGTTAAATGTACATCAATTAGATGATAGTCATATTGGTAAAGGTACTCAATTATTTTTAGATTCTGCAGAAGAATTGGGATTAAATCCAATAAAAATGCCTAAATTTATTTATGAAGATAAATGTATTCAATGTGGTAAATGTGCATATGGATGTCCAAATGATGCAAAATGGACTGCAGCAGACTTTACAAAAGAAGCTGTTAAAAATGGTGCAAAATTAATTAGTGATAGGGAAGTTACAAATCTCATAGTTAAGGATAATAAAATTAAAGCCGTTGAAACCTGTACAAAAGAAGGTAAGCTTGAAATAATAGGGGATGATTTGGTTATTTTAGCATCTGGTGCAGTAAGTGATGCAAGACTTTTACAAAAGATAGGTATACCTGCAGGTGAAAATTTCTCTACAGATCCATTTGTAACTGTTGCTTGTGTTAAAAAAGGTATTGGATTTAATAAGGAAGTTACTATGGCAGGACTTGTTAAAGGAGATCATTTTGTTCTTTCTCCACATTATTCTACCAAATATCTTGATGATTGTGCTGTTGATGGAATTAATCCTGAAGATTTAATGGGAATTATGGTTAAAATCCCTGATGAATCATTAGGATATGTAAATGAAAATGAAATAGTTAAAATAAATTCAATAAGGGATGTTCAGTATATAGCAGAAGGTGTTGCAACTGCTGGTGCAATATTGCAAAATGCAGGAGCAGAATCTATTTTTGTTTCTACAGTTTTAAGAAGTGCTCATCCAGGTAGCACTGCACCTATAGGTCGTATTGTAGATAAAAATCTTAAAACAGGTGTTGATGGTTTATATGTTTCTGATGGATCTGTTTTACCTGAAGCTCCAGGGATTCCTCCAATACTTACAATATTGGCTCTATCAAAAAGGCTTTCTAAACATTTAATTGAAAACCTATCTTAATCTTTTTTTATTATTATTTTTCATTTATTTTTGTCTATTCTTATTCATTTTAGTATTTTTTATTATTCTCTTTGTTTTATCTAGTTTTATTTATTTTTTCTAGTTTTATCTATTATTATTCAGTTTTTATTTATTTAGTTTTTATCTATTTTTTCTATTTATCCGTTTTCATCTATTTAAATCTATTTTTTTCTTTTATCTAGTTTCTATCTAGTTTTTATATTATTTTTTTTAATTAATTTTAATCATTTTTTTTAAAAATTTTTCAATATTTGGTATTATAATACAATAATAAAATGCAATAATTTTTCTTAAAAAAGTATTTTATAATATAAATTAATATTTTAATTTGAATTCTATTATTTAGTCGATTTATTTTCAACTTAAATATTTTTTTTCTATTAAAATAAAAAATCATTAAAAAAAAATCTATATGTATAGAATTTATTATATATATAAAATATATTCATTTCATAAGATTTATATATAAACTTAGACAATATTATATTTAGAGATTAAAAAAAATCTTATTAAATTAATTTATTATTTTTTAAAATTTTTTCAATTATTAAGATTTATTTTCTCAAGGTGAATCTTATGGTTAGAACTACAATTTCAATTCCTATTGAGGTTAAGAAAAGATTAACAAATTATGGCAATATGGATGAGTCTTATAGTGATGTTATCATCAAATTAATGAATGCTTACGATGAACTTCAATTAATTAAAAATGAAAGTGGAGAAAATAATTTAGTTGTTAATGATGAGTTAATTAATTCACTTAAAGATTCAATTAAACAAGAGTTAATTGGAGATGAAGATTTAAATCAAGAAGAATCTGTTTCAAAATCTCAAAGGAAGAGTAGATCTAGAACTTCTAAAAAACCTAAAACTAAAACCAGAAGAAAAAATAAAAAATCTACTAAAAGCACTAAAAAATCAGATGAAGATAAATCCAAAAAGGAAAAAATTGATATTAAAAAAAATCAATCTAAAAAAGAGGAATCTACTTCTGATGGTGAAATTGAAAAGATTGATGAAAATTCTCCTGAAGCTGAAAATCTTGAAACAGAAATTGAAGTATTGGAAAAAAGATATAATATTAAGTTATAATTCTTTTTAAAAATTAAGATATATATTTAATTCTATAATCTTATAAAAAAAAGTTTATATTATTAAATTTTATAATCTTATAAAAAAAGACTATAATATTAAGAGTATTGTTTTTAAAAGAAAAATATATTAAATTATATTAATTTTAAAAAAATTAGAATATGCAGTTATTAGTATATTCTAATAACTGTAATTATATAAAAAATTAAATATTTAAGCGATTTTTTCAACTTTTATTGGGCCATCATTTTCAGTATAGTATAATACATAGGTTCCAGGTTCCATACCTTCATTTTGGCCTACAGTATCTTCTGTAACTGTGAATACTTGTTTGTGAACAATATCTCCTGCATCAGTAGCACTGTTAGTATCATTTTTGTCAAGTGTTTCATTAAATGTATCATTTAAATCACTTGTATTAGTAATATTTGAAGTAACATTTGTTATGTTAGTGCTATTAGTTACATTACTTGTAGCATTAGTGTTATTATTTTTTTGGAACATATCGTTGTCATTTTGAGTGGAAAAAAGATATCCTCCACATATAACAATTAGAATTAATAAAATAATTCCTACAACTGCTTTTTTACTAACCAATTTATTACCTCCCTATGTAGTGAATTAATATAATATAATTATAATTTTATTATTTTAAAATATATATTTAATTATAAATTCCATAATTTTTCAAGATTATATTAAATTTTTAATATCTTAAAGATTAATTTTTTTCAATTCAATTTAAGCATATTTTCTCTTTTTAAGTATTTCTTTTATTTCCCTCCAATTAGGGTAAAATTTGTCCATCAAGTTTTTAAATTCTTTGCTATGATTTGCTATGTAAAGATGAGTTAATTCATGTATTATGACATATTTTAAACATTCTTCTGGCCATTTTGCAAGTTGGAGATTGATCCATATACGCTTTTCTTTCACATTACATGTTCCCCAACGGGTTTTCATATTTTTTACTCTCCACTCATTAGGCTTCTTTCCTACTATATTAATACAGTCTTCAATAATATTTTCTATTTTTCTTTTAATTTCACTTCTATAATATTCTGTTATGGCTTTTTCTCTTTTTTTAAAATTGGTATTAATGGGATTAATTGGTAAATAAATTGTGTTATCCTTGATAAATGGTTTTTTATGGTTTTTATTTTTTTCAATTAACTTTAGAGTATATGGTTCTGCCCAAAGATATAATGTTTCACCATTTATGTAATTTAATTTTTTAAGTTCTAGTGATTGATTAGTTTTTAAAATTTCTTTTTGTTTTAATCTAATCCATTCTAACTTTGACTTGCTAAATTCTATAATTTGATCTTTTTTTATGGTGTGTGGTGCTGATATTTTAACTTTTCCGTCTTTTCGTACTTTAAGGTACATATGTTTTATTTTCTTTTTCTCTACACTTATTTCTATATCTTCTATTTCTATTGTGTAGGTCATTTTATCATTTATGGTGGGTTATTATTAAAAATATTAAGTAAAAAAGTTAGTAAAATAATTTTAACTAATAAAATTTTTAACTAAAAAATACTAGTAAAATAATTTTAACTAATAAAATTTTTAACTAAAAAATACTAGTAAAATAATTTTAAGTAATAAAAAAATTGAAATAAATTTATTCAAACTGTGCTTCAATATCTTCTGATTTGATGATTCTATCACAATATTTGCATCTAAGTTCTGCAGGTGATTCATTTATAACTTTAAATTTGCTTTCAATAGGTTCATTTGTTTTGTTTGAAATACATTTGGAATTGGTACATTTAATAATGCCTTCAAGTTCATCTTTAAGTTGAACCTTATTTTTTTCTATTATCTCATAGTTTCGTATAATATTGAGTGTAGTTTGAGGAGCAATCAATGCAAGTTGATCTATTTCACCGTGATTTAGTTCTCTATTTTCAATTTTTATAATGTCTTTTCTCCCTATTTCTCCAGAAGATACGTTCATTGCTACAGTAACATCCTTTGCATCTTTACTTGGAAGACCTAAAATTTTTAGTATATATAAGGATTTATTCACTGTAATATGGTCGATTACAGTACCATTTTTAATCGGTTTAATTTTTAAATCTGGACGCTTCATATTTTATCACATGATTTTTTTTATATAATTTAAATGTAATGTTTTAAAAAATTTACTTAATTTTACTTATGTCTTTTATTATTTTTTAATATTTCGAGTATAGTTTTATGTCTCTTGTATTTTTGTATTTGCATTTTTTAATCTTTTCAAGTTTTCAATTTCTCAGTTAAGATAAATTATATATAATAATATTTTTATATATAATATTTGTAATGTATATTTTATTTTTTTTAAACTATTCTTGATAATTAAGTAGGTTATATTAGAAATTTTTTAAAATATTCTTTACTAGTTTAAGGAGAAAAGCAAAATGAATGTTAAAAGTATTAGAGTAATAATGGTATTTTTAGCTATTCTTATCTGTCTTTTAAGTACAGTAAGTGCAACGGAGGATGTAGCTATAGATACAACAACCGATGCAATAAATCATGTATCTACATAAACAGTTCAAGAAAATTCTAGTGATGTAGCCCAAAGTGAAAATTCAGTTGATGATTCTCTTTATGATAAAACACTAAAGCTGGAAATATCTTGGAAGATGAAAATAATATTGTTAAACTGTATATTTGAAGATAATGAGCAAGCAGATATTTCAAATGGTAGAGGGGACTTAATTGTTATTAATTGTCTAGGGGTCTGAATTTTTCATTTCTCGGACAATTGTTGTATGGCTGTTTTTGAGTTAAATTCTAGAGATATGATTAAGGCTCCTAAAAATACATTCAAATGCACAGTTTTTTCAACTGATTTTGGTGTGTATTTATGTATTTCTCTTAAATTAAATCCTTGTTTGAGGAATTTGAAAAAATCTTCTATTTTTCCTTTAATTGATTTGAAATTTTTCCAATTATCTAATTTTTTTAATAATTCATTTTTAAATTCTTAAAAAATCTTTTTTCTGTTTTAATTTTCTTTATTTTCATAAAAGATGGTAATGGATAGGATAATTGGTCATTTAGTTTGTTTCTTTTAAAATTGTCTTTTGGAAAAATAAAAGGAATGATTTTATATTTTGCTAATTCCTAATTGGTAGTTTTTTTTATAGCTGTAGTAACCTTTGTCAAAAATTAATGTGTCTCCTTTTCGGATAATACGTCTTTTTTGAAGATTTTCTATAATTTTGTCAAAAAGTTTTGCATTATTGGAAGTTTCAGAATGGATTAAAATTGAAACAGGGTTCATACTATCGAAATAAATGATAACAGTTGCTTTAAATCCAATATAAAATCTTTTTGAAGAAGAATAACTCCATTTTAAATTCAATGTTTCAAGATGTTCTTTAGTCTTTTTATTCCTATGGAAATTAATATCCGAGTCCACAGGTGTAGCATTAACAATAAAAGTCTTTTTTCTTCTTTTTCTAATATAATTTTTTGAATTTAAATGTGGTTTAATGATTTAACTAATTTTTTTTGAGTCTTGTTGTGAAAAATTTTTATAAACTTGATTGACACTTAAAACTTCAGAAATATTAAAGTATCTTCGAAGTTTTTCTTTAGATTCAAGTTTATTTAAGATGAATGGAAGACATGTTAAATTATAAAAATAAGAGTAATTATGTTGATTTTTATTCGAAAAAATTCAGGCCCCTAAAAATTTTACAGACACATAATTTTTAGAAGTAGTTAAAAATTAAATAAAATAAAAATTAGGGATTTAAAAAAAGTATAAGAAATATTTATCTATTTGATAAATATTTCTACGAATTTTGCATATGCAGGACGACTAATGAATACACCAACAAGAACACCTAAAATGGTAGTAAATGCGAAACCTGCAATAGTACCAATACCACTAGCACCTCTTGCAAGACCAACATAGGTTAATGGTAACATTGCTGCAATTAAAGTACCAGCAGATGCGAAAATAATGAAGAATGCTTTATCCACATTCATTTTAGTTCTTGTTCGTCTACGTTTTGCATTTTCTCCTTTGTGAGCTAAAACCTCATCAGTAATAATGATTTGATCGTCTACTCCAGTACCTACCGAAGCCATCAGTCCTGCTATAGCGGCAAGATCTATATTCCAATGTATAATAGAGGCTATACCTAAAACAATTACAATCTCCGACAAACTTGTAAACAGAATTGGGAAAACAAGTAATGGTTTTCTATATCTGAAGTAAATAATTGTAAATATTGCAAGTATTGCGAGAATAGCTGCAATACTAGTTCCTTCCATAAATTTCTGACCTAATTCAGCAGAAACTGTATTTGAACCAATAACTTTAATTTTTACAGGTAAAGAACCTGTCTTTAAAACAGTGTAGATTTCATCTGCTTTTTTATTACAATCTTTCTCGTCATCTCCACCACCACTTACTTCAAGTTCAGTTGCAGGTTCGCCACTAGCTAAATCTGCTGAAAGTTTTGGAGGATTGTCATCAATGAGTTTTCCATCTAAATACATGTATATTTCATGATTAGCTTTTCCTTTAGCATTTTCAGCGAATTTTTTAGCACCTTGTGGTGTAAGTTTAAATGGTACACTCCAGTGCTGACCACTTACCTGATACATATCAACACTACTAATATCAGAACCGGTAAGGACTGTTTTATTATCTATTTTGGCTTCAAATACACCAGGATTTCCAATCAGCCGCTCAACTTCTTCTGGAGTTGCACCTGCCATTTCGACAACAACTTGCCTATCCCCACCTTGTCTAACTTTTACATCACTAATACCATATAAGTTTAAACGTTTATCTAAAACAGTAGTGACTACATTCATTGTGTCTTTATCTACTGGTTTTTCAAGTTGAAGTTGGATAACAGATCCACCTTTCAAATCAAGTCCTTGTTGTATTCCCATTGTACCAATGCAGATAATACTTGCAACAAGACATATGATTAAAATAAGTACACGTTTATCTCTTAGGAATTCGGCAGGATCATTTTTTCTTCTCATGATACCACCTTATTCTTTAGTTTATCTTTTTTGGCTTGTTTTTTATTCCTTTGGTAGTCTATATATTTTCTTAATATACCTAAGTTTAAGAACCATGTATTAAGAATATCTGCTATTAAACCAAGGATTAAAACAATTGAAATTTCACTTAAAGTTCTAGCTTGAGGCATAGTATAAACGGTTACAACATATAATACAATCATAGCAGCTATTGCTGCAAAAGACATTGTTAAACCTGTTTTCATTGCTTCACTTGCTCTTTCAACTTCAGTTCCATTTTTACGTTTTAAAAGACGCGTTGTCAGCATAATATCTGTATCTACACTATAACCTATTAACATCAATAATGCACCTACAGATGCAATAGATAACGGGACTTTAAGAGCAGCCATTCCTCCTGCTGCAAACAGGATATCTAAAAATGCAGATAAAATAACTGCTAATGCCGGAACTATTTGTTTAAATACAAGTATAACTGTAATTGCCATAAATATAAATGCAAATAAAATAGCCCAATAAACTTGACCCATTGCTTCTTCGGATAATACTGGTCCTACTGTGTTAAAACTTGAAACGGTTCCAACGCCTTCTAAGGCTTCCTTAAATTGCCCTATTTCTACATTATCAGATAATTCTACAGTAACATGGCGATTGTTATTTGTTATAATTTTTACTTCATCAATATGCAATGAAGTGTGCAGTAAACTTGTAATTTCTGGAGAACTCATATCCTTATTAAGGTTAACTTCCGCCATAGTACCTCCCTTTAAATCTATACCTGGTTCAATACCAATTGTGGCAAGGGATGAAAATGCGATAATAGCCACAATTATAGGAACGATTATTAATAATTTATAGTTGTCCATAAATTTTTCTAACATAATCCACCTGACTATTTTCTTAAAATTTTAATAATTTAAATAAAAATATATAATATTTATTTTTAAATTTAAATAAAAATTTAATATAATTTCAATAATCATATTAACAATTTATATTTATTGTTGTTAATATATAATGTTTTATAATTTTATAGGGCTTTGTCATTTTGTTAGTTGGGATTTTATTTTTTTCATCCACCCATTTTTTCTGTTGAATATTTGGTTAAATATACCTTGTTTTGTTCTAAATCT
>NZ_CAJOKH010000053.1 GCF_905235195.1 uncultured Methanobrevibacter sp.
AATAAATTTATATAAATTAATAGTAAAAATAAAAAATTATTTTAATATTTTTATAAAATACTTAAATAAATAAAATAAATTTATAAATAGACTTTATATGAAATGAATATAAAATTATAAAAAAATAAAACATGAGATAAAATATAATGTGATTAAGACTATAATTGGTTTATGATTTTAAGGTTTTCATTTCCCTTGTCAAACCAACTTTTTACTATCTCAATATCTGTATCCATTCCTTTTACATCTTCAAATCCTTTACCAGATTTTCCACCATAATAATGAATATATTCTTCATGATTTCGTACAGCAATTATCTTATATCCACTAGATAAGACCTGAGATTGTAATTTTGTAACAGCCCACCACCACTGAAAATCTTCATCAAGTTTGAATTTATCATAAAGGCCTTGTCAATTAACATACAATATCCATCTGCTCTTTTAGGTTCTGACAAGACTGCACCAAAGGAGGATATTCCACCATCTTTAGGATGTAATTCAGATACATTTAATATCCGTAATTTTAATATCCGAATTAAGAAGCAAATAATGAGTGGCATTATTACTTGCATGTTGACTTGCTAAATTATTTCCCCTAACAAAAAAAGTCATTCTGTGGATTTAAAACTAATTTATCTATAAAACCTAGTTTTTTAAGAATTTTTAAAATAAATTTTGTTGGAAATTTAGATGAATTGTCTAAAACTATTAACTCTAAATTTTCTGTTAGCTTCTTTGTTTTATGAACATCAATAATAGATTTTAAAACATAAAATGGAGCATTATATGTTAACATATACTTATATTCATTTTATCACTAATTTTTAAATAAGCTTAATTTATATTCATAATCCAGATACAATACCAACTACTAAACTAAATATAATAACTATAGCAATAAAGCATGTGAAATAATCTGTAATTAATTTAACATGTTCCTCTTTAAATTTATATGATAAAACTTCTTTTAACATTAAACCTCCATCAAGAGGTTTCATTGGAAGAAGATTAAATAAACCTACAGAAAGGTTAATAATATAAATCCATTTTAAAAGATCTTCTAAAGCTAACCATCCCCACGGCAATACATCACCATAAGTCTTTTTGATATTTTCTTTAATCACCATATGTTGTTGAGCTTTAATACCCATATATCCAATGGATTTATTATTTGGATTTGCACCTAATTTAAATGAATAAGTTCCTGTATCAGTCGATATATTGGCTATCGAATTAGGTTTTAAAGTAAGTACTGCATCAGAATAACTTGTAGCATTTGTAACAACATTATCATTAATCTGATTTATTACCATAGATTCCTTTAAATATCCCTGTGCAGGAGCATTATCTACAACTTGAACAATTTCTACACCTTGATCCTCATAGACAGCAGGATATACAAAGTTTCCAATAGCTGCAAATAAAAGTAACGCAATAACTGCAAGGACAATATTTGCCATAGAGCCTGCACCATAAATTCTAAGTTTTGAAACTCTAGATGCTTTTTCTATTTGCTTTTCATCAGGTTCTACAAAAGCTCCAGGAAGTATAATAAATAACAATACACCTATAGATTTAATATCAATGTCCTCTACTCTTGAAAGAATTCCATGTGAAAATTCATGTACTATAATTAAAAGTGCAATAGCGATAAGACCTGATAAAAATGGTATAACTATTGGTGAACCAGGAACTTCAACACCAGGTATAAGTACAGAAACAGAAGGCGTTTCAAATACAGTTGAAAGAGATTGTATTAAAATATAGCTCATAAAAACCATTGCTATAAAACATATAACAATACCTACATTCATATACCATTTCCAAAATCTAGGAGACAAATTTGCCAATTTATCAATAAATCCTCTAAATTTTTTTGTTTTTATCATTAAAAGTAAAGGAAAATCAAATTCTATATTATCAGAATCTTTTTTATATGCTTTATAAATAAATGCAATAGTCCATATTATAAAAAATCCTATTACATAATACCATATACCATTCACAATATCCCTACTGACTCGGTTTTTTAAAAAAAATAAATAATAATTCTAAACATTAAATTTGTATTTTATAACTTATATTATGTAAATCTATACAAAAATAATTATTTAAATACTAATAATAAAAATCTATTTAGATTAATAATACAAATTTTTATTAAAAAATATATTTTATGATTAATATTATTTATATTTTATAAGAATTATTTCACAAAAAAAAATTTTAAAAAAAAATAAATTATCCATTCCAATTTATTGAATCAAAAAGGACTACATCCACCATATCTCCTTTATTGATTCCTTCATTATTTTCATCAATAATAATATAACTATTAGCTTCTACCATAGAGCGGATAATACCTGAGCCTCGGTTTAGAATATGGCGAGCATTTGTATTATCTGAATAGGTTCTAATAAAATCAACCCTTCCCAATGTAGAAGGAATTTTTAACATTGATTTACGTTTTACAATATTGTAATTATAATCTAAACCTTGCATTCTAAATAAATATATTCTTGCAAAAATATCAAATTGTGCCATTGCAGCAACCGGTTGGCCTGATAATGTAAATACTACTGTGTTATTTACAATTCCTACACCTACAGGTTTACCTGGTCTCATTGCAACACCATGAAATAAGAGTTCTCCTATTTCATCTACAGCATCTACAACTACATCCCCCTTACTTATAGCAGTACCCCCCGTAGTTATAACTAAATCATAATCTTTACTAGCTTGGTTAATATGATCTTTAACAGTATTATAATCATCAGATAAATGTATTACATCAACATCTGCACCTGAACTTTTAATCATTGCGGCAATTGTATATTGATTAGAATTAATTATTTTAGAACGTGTATCAACTTCACTACTTGGTTCTACAAGTTCACTACCTGTAACTATAAGTTTTACTTTAGGTTTTTTATAAACTTCAATTTCCAAAAAACCTGCTGATGCTATAAGGCCCATTTCCTGAGGTTTAATTAAGATATTCTTTTCTAAAACAAGCTGACCCTTTTTTATATCCTCTGCCATTGGAGATATATTTTCTCCTGGAGTAACCTGTGAGTGAATTGTTAAAACATTTCCCTCTTGTGATGTAAACTCTGCCATAATAACAGCATTAGCACCTTTAGGAATAGGTGCTCCAGTTGCAATTAAAATAGCTTCACCACTGTGAATCTCTTTATCTGAAAAATCTCCTGCACCTATTTTATCAATAATTTTAAAATTCTTATGAACATTATTAGATGCCCCAAAAGTATCTTCAGCAATTACTGCATAACCATCCATAACAGATTTATCAAATGGTGGAGAATTATGAAAAGATTTTATATCTTCTGCTAAAACCCTCATATAAGAATCTTTAAGATTGATTTTTTCGCTACCCATAATAATTTGATAATTATTTAATTTTAAAATAGCATCCTTAAGAGAAGTTAATTTAGATAAAAACATTTTATAACCTAAAATTTAATAAAAAAAGTAAATTGTTGAAATTTACTTCATATATTTTTCAATAACACCTGTATAAGCATCTACCATATCATCAAGGTTTATTTCAATATCATCTAGTTTAAATGATGTTCCTTTTACCTCACCAATACATTGACAATCAACATCAATTTTAGATAAAATATCATCAAGAGCATCTGCTTTTACAGTTACAATATATCTTCCATGAGATTCAGAAAACATTAAATTATTTAAGTTCATATCTGAATCCTTAACAATAAGAGAAGTGTCGATTTCACATCCAAGATTTGATTTTATTGACATTTCACTTAAAGCTATAGCAATTCCACCTTGAGATAAATCATGAATAGCTGTAATATTTTTATCAGCATCTTCATCAAGTAATTTCAATATAGTATTTGCATTATCATACTCATCATCAATTCTAATTTTAGGAGCTTCACCTTGTTCTAGGTTAAATAAGGTACGATGATACTCAGAACCATTTAATTCATCAAAAGTTTTTCCAATGAGTAATATTTTATCAGATTCCTCTTTAAATTCAGGAGTTCTAATATTTTCAATTTTTTCAACACCGATTAAACCAACTGCAGGAGTTGGATTAATTTTTGCTCCTTCATTTTCATTATAAAAACTTACATTTCCACTAATAATTGGAGAGTTAAACTTTTCTGCAATCTGACTCATACCTTCAATACACTCTTTAAATTGCCATAAAACCTCTGGATTTTCAGGATTACCAAAGTTTAAACAATCTACAACAGCATAAGGAATTGCTCCAACTGATACAATATTTCTTATCCCTTCAGCAACTGAACCTGCCCCTCCATCAAATGGAGAAAGTTTAGTATGAATAGGATTTGAATCGACTGTAAGTGCAACTGCAGTTTCATCATCAATTTTAAGTACAGATGCATCGGCTCCAGGTTTAATAGCTGTTCTAAGTTGAACTTCATAATCATATTGTCTGTAAACCCAAACTTTATTTGCAATATTTGGTGATGACAATAGTTTAATTAATGCAGTTTTAAATTCTACATCTTCAGTTTCAATAATCTCTTTTTTAATTTCTGGAGCTTTAACTTCTCTTTTAATGGAAGGTGGATCTGATAATACAATTGTTGGAAGATCACATAAGATTTTATCATTTTCAAAATCTTTAACAACCATATTATTTCCATCAGTAACTTCTCCTACAACTGCAGATGAAAGTTCATGTTTATCACAAATTTCTTTTGCAAGTGCAACATCTTTTTTGTTTAAAACAAAAATCATTCTCTCTTGTGATTCTGATAACATAATCTCATATGGAGTCATACCAGTTTCTCTTAGAGGTATTGCATTTAAATCAACAAGAGCACCATTTTCACATGCACCTGCAAGTTCAGATATACAGCAGGTTAAACCTCCTCCACCCAAATCTTTAACACCTGAAACTTTAATATTTTCAATTATTTCATATGATGCTTCCATTACTCTTTTTTTAGTAAATGGATCCCCAACTTGTACTGCAGGTCTATCTTCAGTTTCACTATCAGAGGTTAACTCCTCTGATGCAAAAGTTACACCATTAATACCATCTCTTCCAGTAGTTCCGCCCATTAAAAAGAATACATCACCAACATTAGGTGCTTTACCATAAACGATTTTATCCTTTTCTACAAGTCCTACACACATTACATTTACAAGAGGATTTGTTCTAAATGCTTCATCAAATTCTAATTCACCTGCAACAGTTGGAACACCTACCCTATTACCATAATCAGATATTCCTTTTACAACATTTTCAAAAATATATCTTGATTTTTCATCTTCAATTGGGCCAAATCTTAAAGGATCAAGAAGTGCAATTGGTTTTGCACCCATAGATATTATATCCCTTAAAATTCCACCAATTCCAGTACCTGCTCCTCCATATGGTTCAATTGCAGAAGGGTGATTATGACTTTCCATACCTACTGCAAGAGCATATTTATCTGTAACTGATACTAATCCTGCATCGTCTCCAGGACCTAAAATAATATTTTTTCCCTCGGTAGGAAACCTTCTTAAAAATGGTCTACTACTTTTATAGGAACAATGTTCAGAAAACATTACATCTAACATTCCTTCTTCTAAGGAATTCATTTCTCTACCTACTAAATTAGTGATAAATTCTACTTCAGAGTCTGTTAAAGTCATCAAATCACCTGTTTTTTATAATTTAATCTTTTAATATTTCAATTTTAATATTTTCTTCATCAATTTTCCAATTTTTAGTATATTTACTGTTAATATCATTACTTTCAACTTCATTATCTTCTACTAATCCCACATCTACTGTAAGACTGTTTGCCCTTACTTCATTAGATATTAAGTCTATTTGTTTTAATACTAAATCTTTAAATGTCTCAGATGATATTACACTTACTTTAATATTTGCTTCAACATCTAAATCCATATCTTTTCTCATGTCTTGAATTCTTCTAATAAGCTCCCTACTCATAGCTTCAGATAAGATGAGAGGAGTGATTTTAGTATTTACAAATACATTTCCCCCTTTAAACTCAGAGGATACAAAGTCTTCTGGAAGTTCGGAGTCAAATATTATCTCATCAGAACTTAAACAAATAGTTTTTTCATTGCCTTGACGGTCTGGACCTGTAATACTAATTTCCCCATTTTCATCAAGAGTATTTTTAACTTCATTTCCATCAGCATTTTCAAGGTAATTTTTAACTACAATTAAATCTCCTTTAAGTTTTTTACCTAAAATTTTAAGGTTAGGTTTTGCAATATAAGATAATTCATCAAATTCAGAAGATGGAATAACTTCTTTTGTATTAGATTGGTCTTTTATAACATCTTCAAGAGCATTAACTGCATTTAATACATCTTCATCAGTGGATACAACTGTCATATCTGCAACAGGCCATCTTAATTTATATCTTGCAACGTCTCTAGCCCTTATAGATGCATCTATTACATCTCTAACAATATTCATTTGTTTTTCTAAATCTACATCAATTAAATCGTCATTGATGATCCAATCTTCCATATGTACACTTAATTTACTATCTGGAAGTATATTTACCACAAGGTTTTGATAAATCTCTTCAGATAAGTGTGGAGTAATTGGAGCCATAAGTTTAATAAGTGAAGTTAATGCTGTGTAAAGACCATAGTATGCACCTAATTTATCTGGATCATCACTTTCTACCCATGTTCTTCCTCTAATTAAACGTACATACCAACGACTTAAATCATCTAATATAAAGTCCATAATTTTACGTGTTGCTTTATGGAAATGCAATGATTCAATATCTTCTCCCACTTCTTTTGTAAGAGTATTAACTCTTGAAATAATCCATCTATCTTCATCTCTTAAGTTAATTGAATTTTCATTACATTTAAGAGGATTAAAATTATCTAATGACATGTAAGTCGTTGAAAAGACATAAACATTCCATAAAATGTTAAACATTTTATTAACATTTTTTAATTCATCCCATACAAATTTAAGATCATCCCATGGTTTACATGCCCATAAAAGATAGAATCTAAGTACATCAGCACCATATTGTTCAATAACCTCTTCAGGAGAAACAACATTACCAAGAGATTTACTCATCTTCTTACCATTTTCATCTAATACAAAACCGTGCATTAAGACTTTATTATATGGTATTCTATCCAAGGAGATAACGCCGGCTCCAAGTTGTGAGTAAAACCATCCTCTTGTTTGATCGTGTCCTTCACAGATAAAATCATATGGATACCATTTATTAAATTTATCAATTTCCTGTGGATAGTATAAAGCTGCCCAACCTGCTACACCTGAATCAATCCATACATCTAAAACATCAGGTATACGAGTCATTTCACCATTACATTTTTCACATTTAAATTTAACCTCATCAACAAAAGGTCTGTGAACCAATTTAGATAATTCAACATCTTTAATCTCATAGATAGAATTTTCTTTTAATTCATCAACTGAACCTATAACCTTAATCTCTCCACAATCTGGACATATCCAAATAGGTATAGGTATACCCCAGTATCTTTGTCTTGAAATCGTCCAATCTTGAGCATTAGATACCCAATCATGGAACCTACCTTCACCAGCCCATTTTGGTACCCATTCAACATTTTCTATTTCAGATAACATTTTATCTTTAATATCAGTGACTTTTAAAAACCATTGTTCTGTTGCCCTATAAAGAATTGGTGATTTACATCTCCAACAGACTCCATATCTGTGTTCAATAGTTTCATGTTTAAGCATGAATCCCTTGCCAATTAAGTCTCCAATAATCTTCTCATCAGCATCTTTAGTGTAAAGACCTTTATATATTCCTGCTTCAGAAGTAAAATTACCTCCTTCATCTACAGGACAGAATATTGGTAAGTCAAATTCTTTTCCAATATTAAAATCATCAGGACCATGACCTGGAGCAGTATGTACACAACCAGTACCTTCTGAAAGTTCTACATGTTCTCCAGCCAATATTGTATGTACATTATCTATTTTATCAAATTCCTCATGTATCGGGACTTGATCAAGTAATGGATAAATATATTCTCTTCCAAGAAGATCTTCACCTTTAATAGTTTTAAGAATTTGATAGTTAACAATTTCTTCTTTAACAATCTCAAATTCTTCTCCATCAGAGCCATCTTTTGGAATCTTATTCTTTTTAATTGTTATTTCAGGACCAAATACATTTTCAACAAGTTCACTTGCAAGAACATATATTTTCCCATCAATTAAAATAAAATCATAATCAAAACTTGGATTTATACAAATAGCTAAGTTAGCTGGAATAGTCCATGGAGTAGTAGTCCATACTAAAATATATTCATCTAAATTATCTGGGTTTTCAGCTTCAGATAAAATAGAATTTTTGAATTTAAATTGAATGTAAATAGAAGGATCAATTCTTTCTTCATAATCTAATTCTGCAGCTGCAAGTGCTGTTTCACAATGAGGACACCAACTAATAACCCTCTTATCATTGGTAAGTAAATTTTTCTCTTGTGCTCTTTTTAATGTCCACCATGCAGATTGCATATAATTAGGATCAAGTGTCATATATGGGTCCTCCCAATCCATCCATACACCTAAGGACTCAAATTGTTTGGTCATAGCTAACTTATTATTAAAAGCAAATTCTTGACATTTATCTACAAAATTACTAATTCCAATATTAGATTCAATTTCTTGTTTACTTTTAATATCCATTAACTCTTCTACTTTATGTTCAATAGGAAGACCATGCATATCCCATCCAGCTTGACGCCTAAGAGAATATCCATTCATTGATTTGAAACGCAAGAAAGTATCCTTAATTGTCTTATTCCAAGCTGTACCCAAATGGATTTTTCCACTACAATATGGAGGTCCATCTAGAAAGGAATATTGAGGACCATTTTTTCTAAGTCTATTTACTTTTGAAAAAACTGCTTGATCTTCCCAAAACTCTTGAGAAGATTTATCTATATGTTTAAATTGATATGATTTTTCTGCCTCTTCTATTGGCATTATTTCTTCTCCCATAAATAATTAAAATTGAAAATTCACTGAAGTTTAATTGAAAATTATTTTTCTTAAAATATATTTATTGATTTAAAATCACACATCCAATTCAAATCAATTAAATACAAATGAGCTAAAATGAAACATACATAATTAAATAATACCTACAATTTAATGATAGCTAAATATGAAAATATAACTTATATTAGTTCAATGTGAATAACAATATTTTAAGATATACATAATAATCTCATATTTAATTAAATCATGATTATTTAATATAAATGTTTAATTTTAAATTTTTTCATATAATATGAATTTTTCTTTTGTTTATAAAAATAAATTTAATATAATATAAAAAACATTTAGTAAGATTAATTAAAGCATTAAATAATAATTAATCCGATAATATTCTTAAATAAGGATTTTTAAAATAAATAATGTAATTTGAAACCAACTAAATTATTTTTTAATATAATATATTATTTAAATTATTATAATTTAGTTTATATAAACAATCCATATAATAAGTTTACTATTATTTATAAAGAAATTTAGAAAATATTCGAAATTAAAAAAATAAAACTAAAATAAATTTTCAAAATAGAAAATATTTAAAAAGAAAATAATGAAAAGAGAATATTTTTAAAAATGAAAATAATTTTAAAATAAAATAATAAAAACTTTAATTATTAATTTTGATAATTAAATTTAGGTGAAAATATTAGAAAATTTAAAAAAATAGCCATTTATAATAAAGAAAATAATATAAAAAAGATTATAAAATTAGAATTATATGACAGTTTTTTTAAAAGATTTAAAGGACTTATGCTAAAAAATAAAATAGAATACCCTTTAATTTTTAATATACCTGAAAATTTTCCCTATAAAAGCTCCTCTATACATACATTTTTTATGAAAATTCCAATTGATGTGGT
Organism: uncultured Methanobrevibacter sp.; assembly: GCF_905235195.1. GTDB lineage: Archaea > Methanobacteriota > Methanobacteria > Methanobacteriales > Methanobacteriaceae > Methanarmilla. Next base: position 9,942 of record NZ_CAJOKH010000053.1, read on the forward strand.
TTTCATAGATAAAAATTTAAAAATATATGAAAAAACTAGTTTAAATCCATGGACCTACTTTAAACCAAAAAAGAAATGTTCTTATTTTATTGAATTAGAATATGGATATTTAAATAAAAATAATATAAAAATTAATGATAAAATAAAATTTCTAGAATGAAATAAAAAATAAAACAAATAAATTTAAAAAAAGATAATCTAAATAGTAATAAAAAGTTTAAAAGAAAAAATAAAAAAAATTTAAATTAATAAATAAAAATTAAAAAAAATAGCATGCTGAAATCCTTATTTTCATTGAATTTGAGTTAATCAATAAATATTATACATTTTATTTTTGAGTTTTATTTCATTATTAGATAGTTGTAAGCTTCTACTTACATTGATTTCAGTTAATATTCTTTTATTACACTAACAAAAATGTTTACAAATAAAAAAAAAGTATTAGAGTTATTGTATAACTCTTAATATAATATTTTTATGGTTTTACAATTATTTTTACTTTTTTACTTATTTGATTGAAGTAATAGTTTCCTGTAACTGTTATAACTGCATTGTATATGCCTTTTTTATTAACATATTTTAAATGTTGCTTGGCCTTTACTGTTAGTTTTAGTCGTGTATGTTTTTGGACTTGTTGTAGGAACTTTGATATTAAATTGTCCATTATCATCAGTAGTATAATTTTTGCTTTTACCTAATATTTTGACTGTTAATATTTCTCCTATTATCGGTTTACCGTCTGCGTCATTTAATGTAATTACTAAATCTTTATCTAAATCATAATATGTGGTTATAGATTTTGCAATTATTGTACTTGCTACTTTTTTAGCTTCAAATGTTGTTTCATTATATGCTGCTGTGTAGTAGTCGTTTTCTGCAACTTCTACAGTTACATTATATGTACCATTTGCAGGTGGTATGAATTTACCGTCAGAGATTATTTCGCCGTTTACTTTGATTGTTACTGTTCCATTACTTTGGTAGTATATCCAATTGTTATTTCTTTTCCTACCTTTGCATTAGTAATTGGGTTAATAACAACATATGCATCGTTTTTTGCAATAGTAATGCTTGCGTTTGCTGATTGTTCATCTGGATAATCTGTAAAGCTTAAAACAGCTGTATATGTACCAGTATTTAAATCTACAACCCATCCTTTACCTGTTAAACCATATACAGTTTTGACTAATGAACCACCTTTATATATTTTAATAGTAGTATTAAACCCATCAAAATAAATACCGCTTGCTGTTAAGTTGAATTTTAATCTTTCACCTGACCTGTAAGTTGAAGTGTAATTTAATACATTTATGGTAGCAGAATAATAGTTGTTTGATAATTGTTATTTCCATTAAATCTACATAATGCTGCATTTCCGTTGTACATTGCTTGACCATTTGTAGCTTTGTTATTGTTGAATGTACAGTTGTATGCATTTGCATGTATTAATGCAGCACCAGCAGAAGAATATTCAGCATTTATGAAATTTATATTATAAAATTTAACATTAGCACTAGATGATACAAAAAATATTCTAGCCATTTTGTTTCCATCTATTGTTACTCCATTTCCATAAATCACTAAATTTCTGTTAATACTAATTCCGCCTTGCACCATAAAGTCTGTATCATTATTATATTTGTAATTATTGGATAAATATATTGTAGAATTAGTACTACCTTTAATAGCTGTATTTAAGTCTGTGAAAGTTAACTCTGCATTATCAGCTGTTGTTTTATCTGTTTCAGATTCAGTCACTTTATCATTATTATTTTCTTCTTCTTTAAGTTCAACATTCTCTTTACTATTTGAACCATTATCATTTTGATTAATTGTTTATACATTACTTTTTTTATTATTATCAGCACTAATTACTTCTTCATTTGTTGTATTTTCTGCTGCACTAATTGCTAAAATACTTAAAATACAAACAAGAAACAATAATGCTATATATATCGATTTTTATTCTTCATTTGTAAAGTCACACCAAATTAATATTCTTAAAATAATACTAATTTGTAATAAGCTTTATATCACTAATATATAAATAATTAATGCAAAATAGGTATTATTCATACTGTTTTACATAAATGATTAAATATAATATAAACTCTATTTATCTGTGAATATTATTTAATAAAATAATTGTTTTGATGAAATATTCATTTTTATAGTATTTAAGTTAAACAATATAGAACAAAAATAATTAAATATAATATTTTTTCAAAATTAATGTAAAAAAAGAAAAAAATTAATCATTATAAAAATTTTTTACAAAAATCAAAAAGGATTTCAACAAAGTTTAAAAAATAAAAAAAAGAAATAAGTCATCAATGAATTGTAAAATAATGGTTAAAAACTAATCATAAGAAATTTAAAGAATATTGTCTTGAAGATATGGTATAATTTGATTAGGATTTTCTAAAACATTAATTCCATCCATTTCTTTAAGCTTATTTGTATTTTCAATATCAATATCTCTCATATGTAATTGAATTATTTTACCAACTGAAATTGCATCATAGGCACATGAATTTTTACACAAGCCACAACCAACACATTTAAGTAAGGATATTTCCTTATAAGGAATAATAGCATCCTCCGGACAGATTTGTGCTGATGTACATGGATTACAATTTTCACACTTAGAAAGTTCTAATTTGGAAGGTAGGACAGTGTCAATATCACCTGAATGTATATCAACTGGAACAATTAATGTTGGAACTCTACCTTTTCCTGCTTGAGCAACTGCATTAGTTACAAGAGTATCTGATATTCCATAAACAATTTTTGCAACAGTATTTGCTGTTGCTGGAGATACTATTAACAGGTCATAATTTCCAAGAGACAATCTTCCAGTTATTGGAAAACTATATTTTTGATTATTATCTGATTCAAGCTCACAATATCTAGAACCTGTATTTTTTTCTTTTTTCTACCCTTTCATAAAGACCATACATTTTTAATACTTCACAACTTGCATTAGATAAAAATACAGAGACTTTATGTTCTTGTGAAAGTTTTTCATAAATTTCCACACTTTCTTTAAGTAAATGTCCTGCTCCTGTAAAGGCAAAAGCTATATTCATATTATCTCCTAAAATTGAATTAAAATAAATTAAAATATTAGTATAAAATAGAATAAAAAAAATTGTAAAAAAGAATTTAGAATTGAATATAATTATAAGCTTCAGATTCATTAAAAGCATAATGAACTGTAGTATAATCTGACATAAATTCAGTTACTTCTTCAGTAACATCTTCATCATCCATAGCTACTTTTTTAATAAATTCAGCAACTTCATACATTTCTTTTTCTTTCATTCCTCTTCTTGTAATCTCTGATGTACCTATCCTAATACCTGAAGGATTATCACTATTATTAACATCATCCCCCGGAAGAAGATTTTTATTTAATATAATATTGTTTTGTTCTAATTGTTTTGCAAGTACACTTGCACTTTTAACATCTGAAACATCCATAGCAACTTGATGAGACTCAGTAAATCCTAAATCTTCACATAAAACATTGAAACCTAATTCATATAAACTTTGAGCTAATGCTTGAGCATTTTTAATAATTTGTTTAGTATAATCCTCACCAAATTCTAACATTTCAGCTGCAGCAATACCTAAACCTGCCATATGATGAAGATGATAATTACTTACAACTCCGGGAAAAACAGCTTTATCAATTACATCACTATATTGCTCATTATCAGATACCATTATTCCACCTTGAGTACCTGGATAAGATTTATGTGTACTTCCCATCAATAAATCTGCACCTTCTCTTAAAGGGTCTTGGAATTGTCCACCTGCAATAAGGCCTAAAACATGAGCTCCATCATATAAAATTTTAGCCCCAACTTCATCAGCTACCTCACGAGCTTCTCTAACAGGATGTGGGAATAAATATAAACTTCCACCAAAAAGAATAGCCTTTGGTTTTTCTTCAAGAATCTTTTTTTGCATTTTGTCAATATCTATATTCATTATATCTGGATTAAATGGATGGGAAATTGTATCTAAACCATGAATACCAGCTGCACTTACACTTGCATGTGAAATATGTCCTCCAAAAGGTACTTCTAAAGCCATTAATTTATCACCATAATTTGTAAAAGCAAAAAATGCAGCTAAATTAGAAGTTACACCAGATATAGTTCTTACATCAACATATTTAGCATTGAATAATTTTTTATTTAATTCAACAGTTAAATCTTCAATTTCATCAATATATTGGCATCCTTGATATAATCTTTCATGAGATTTACCTTCAGCATACCTATGTGCTAAATCTGAAACCATTGCTGTGTGAACATCAGCACTGGTAATATTTTCACTTGCAATGAGATTAATACTATTTTTCATCCAGTCATTGTGATTTTTCATTGATGTTTGAAATTGATTTATATAGTCTTGATTTGACATTTATTTACTCCTAAAAGTTTTAAAATATTAAAATTAGATTAAAATTATTAAATTAAAGTATAAATTAAAATATTAAACTAAAATTTAATTTAAAATTAATATTTATTTCTAATAATTTATTAAAATAATTAAATTCTTAATGATAAAAAATTTTTTACTATAATTAATATTTATTTTTAATTATATTAAATATTATGTAAATTTAAATAAAATAAAATTTTAAAATTAATAATTTATTAAAAATAGAATAAAAATTTGTATATTAACTGTTAAAATAAGTATAAAAATAGATAGAAATTAATTAGATAAGAATTAATTAATTCATTTAAGGTAACAAATGTTAAAAGAAAATTTAATAAAAAAAATAAAGTAAGAGATTGGAAAAATCCAATCTATACTTAAATATCTTCGAGTGCAGCATCAATTTGTGCCATAATTTGATCTGTTTTGAAGTGATATTGATCCATTGCACCTGAAGGACATGCACCTACACAGGTACCACATCCTTTACATAATGCAGCATTAATTGCAGCATGTTTAGATCCATCAACATCAACAATACTAATAGCACTATATGGACAAAGTTCTACACAAACTTCACAAGCACCACAAATAGAATCATCGGAACTTGCAATAATAGGTTCAATAGCAACTGTACCTTGTGCCATTGGGATTGCAGCACGAGATGCTGCAGCAGAACCTTGAGCTACAGAATCCGGAATATCTTTAGGACCTTGAGCTACACCAGCAATATAGACACCATCAGTTAAAGTATCAACAGGTCTTAATTTAGGGTGAGCTTCCATATAGAATCCATCTGAAGATTTAGATAATCCTAATGTTTGTCTTAATTCGTTGGATCCTTCAGGAGCATCTAAACCTACAGATAAAACAACTAAATCATAGGTATATTCAGTTACTTTACCAAGTAAGGTGTCTTCAGCTCTAACAGTTAAAGTTAAATCATCATTTTCAATGATTTGAGCAGGTCTACCTCTTAAGAATTCAATACCATATTTCTCTTGAGAAGTTTTGTAGAATTCTTCGAATCCTTTACCGAATGCACGAATATCCATGTAATAACAGGTAACATCTGTATCAGGTTCGTGGTCGATACATAATTGAGCGTTTTTCATGGAATACATACAACATACTCTTGAACAGTATGGTTTACCAATTTGCTCATCTCTTGAACCTACACAGTGGATAAATGCTACACGTTTAGGAGTTTTACCATCTGAAGGTTTGATTACATGTCCAGTAGTAGGACCTGATGCATTAATCATCCTTTCAATTTCCATAGCAGTAATTACGTTAGAGTATCTGCCATAACCATATTCATATTTACCAGATGGATCATATGGGTCGTAACCTGTTGCAGCAACAATAGTACCAACATCAAGTTCAATTTCTTCATCTTGCATATCATGGTCAATACATCCACGTTCACAAGCTGCATTACAAAGTTTACAATCTATACAGTAATCTTTATCAATAGTTGCAACTAAAGGAACTGCTTGAGGGAATGGGATGTAAGCTGCTTTAGTCATACCAATACCTTCATCAAAGTAGTTAGGTATTTCGATAGGACAAACTTCAGTACATGCTCCACATCCAGTACAATCATCTTCTACTACATATCTAGCTTTCTTGTTAACTGTAACTTTAAAGTTACCAATATAACCATCTACTTCAGTTACTTCAGCATAAGTAATTAACTCAATATTTTCGTGTTTACCACAATCTACCATTTTTGGTGCTAAAATACACATTGAACAATCGAGAGTAGGGAATGTTTTATCTAATTGACCCATCCTTCCTCCGATAGTAGGGTTTCTTTCAACCATATAGGTTTTGAATCCCATATCAGCTAAATCTAAAGCAGTTTGAATACCAGTTACTCCACCACCAATAACAAGAGCTTTGTTATTTACATCTACAATAGATGGGTTTAAAGGTTCGAGTAATCTTGCTTTAGCAACAGCCATACGAGTTAAATCTTTTGCTTTTTCAGTAGCAGGTTCAGGTTCACCCATGTGTACCCAAGAATCATGTTCTCTTAAGTTAGCAAATTCAAATAAGTATCTGTTTAATCCAGCTTCTTCTACACATCTTCTGAAGGTAGGTTCGTGAAGCCTTGGAGAACAAGCAGCTACTACAATCCTATTAAGATTATGTTTTTTAATATCTTCTTGAATAAGATTTTGACCTGGATCTGAACACATATATTTGTAGTCTGTTGAAAGAACTACATTTGGTAAGGTACCAGCGTATTCAGCTACAGCTTCTACATCTACAACACCAGCGATGTTTACACCACAGTGACAGACGTAAACTCCTATCCTTAATTCTTCGTTTTCATTATTTATTTCTTCTGCCATTAAATCACCTTGTACAAGTATGTGACATTATCTAATATTTTATAAATATAAAAATCTTAGATAAACCTATGTTTATGATTAATATTAATAAAGCTTTCTATTAAAAAAATTAAGTAAGCTTTATATATAATAAATTGATTTAAAGTAATGATATGCCTAATAGATATAAAAAAGAATATAAATTTAGGTCAAGCGAAATAAATAATTTATGACTTATATTTAAATAAAAAAATAATTATAAAAGAGTTAAATAAGAATTGAAGAAAAAAATATTCTTTTAAAAAAAATAAATATAAATTTTATTTACTAAAAATTAAGAGATATTATAAATTGATAATAAAAAAGATATACTCTAAATTAAATATTTTAAAAAAGGGCTTTGTCATTTTGTTAGTTGGGATTTTATTTTTTTCATCCACCCATTTTTTCTGTTGAATATTTGGTTAAATATACCTTGTTTTGTTCTAAATCT
>NZ_CAJOKH010000054.1 GCF_905235195.1 uncultured Methanobrevibacter sp.
TCTGCAATCCATAATTTTAAATATATCTTTCAACAAACTATAATTTGGGTCTTTAATATCTAAATTTAATCTGTGTTTCATTTTTATCTCCAAATAAATATATGTAATACATATTATTTAAATTTAAGGATTTAAAGACCTTTTTTATTAAAAAAACTAATTTAATTTGTATTTTTACAAATTATCCCATAGGGATATGATAAATAATAAAAATAAGGGCAATTATATGGAATTTTCTTTGAAAAAATTCAGACCCCTAAATATTTTTTAATTTTTAAATATATTTTTATACAAAACTATAATGATTTTTGACCAAATATAATCGTGTCCCGCCCTCTTTTTTTAATTTTTTCTTTTATTTTCTTTAAATGATTTTTATTCTATTTTTAATGAACATAATCAGATTATTAATTGTTTCAACTTTCTGATTCAGTTTTATTTTAAAATTATTATTTATTAATTTTTAATTGTATTTAACTTCTTTATTCAGTTTTATTTTAAAAGGAGAATTGTATTGATTTAATTATATTAAACTTTTTTTTTTATTCGGTTTTATTTAATATTGAATTTCATAATATTCTTATATTTCAATTTCGAAATAATTTTAATATTGTAAATAAATAGAGTATAAATGTTTATTTTTAATTAAAATAAGAATATTTTTTTATTTTTTTTATAAAATTTACTAATATGAGTATTATTAGAATTATTAGTAGTTTTTCATCTATTTTAGAGGATAAATTTAGCCAGTCAACATATTATAAACTTCAGTCTTATCTTCTAAATGCAGGTGTAAAATTGTATATTTATGATTTAATAAGTATCATACTAATCATTTCACTAATCTTTACAATATTATCTTCCATATTTATTTTTTTACTTAATATTAATTTAGTTTATATTTTAATTCCGTTAATTTCTCCATCCATTATATCTGTTTTTATTATATCATTTAAAACAGAAAAAAGAAAGGAGATAATTGAAAAATCGGCTCCTGATTTTTTAAGACAATTATCTTCTATTTTAAAAGTGGGTTTTAGTTTTGAAAATGCTATTGATTATTTATCACAGAATGAAGAGGGTCCTTTATATGATGAATTGAGACGTACGGTTATTAAAATAAAATTAGGTGAGGATTTCAATGAATCTTGGATTGAATTAGGGTACAGGTTAAATTCCAATGATTTAAGACGAATATTCCTAATAATCTTAGATAGTAGAAAAAGTGGTTCTAGTGTAGGTGATATTTTGGATGATTTATCCTATGATTTAAGACAAATGAATATTATAAAGGAAGAGAGAAAATCTTCTCTTACTATGGCTGTAATGTTTCTTATAATATCTGCAGTTATAGCTGCACCTTTTGCTATGGCTATGGTTAATATCTATTCAAATTTCATCATATCTTTAGGTCAGTATAATCCTATTTTATCATCAGCTAGTCAAGTTTCAGAACTATATATTATTATTCATTCATTTTTAGTTGGTTTTATAATTAGCTTAATTTTGTATGGGCGGTTTAAAAAAGGAATAATATTTTCTATTCCTCTTGTTATTATTTCTTATTTAATATTTTTTGCTGTATCAAGATTTGCTATCATTTTTATCCATTTTTAGCTTGATTAAATTATTTTTATATTTTAAGTATAGTTAGTTAAAAATCAGAGGGAGGTTTCTTAGTGTTTAATGAAATATATGATGAATTAAATGGCCAATCATCTGCTGAATTCATATTATTATTAGGGGGTATTTTAATTATTGTATTAGTTTTATTTAACTTTTATAAAAATTATTTATCTGATATGTCTTACCATATTAATTCTACTGAAATTTCAAATTTTAATAATGCTACAGAACGTTTATCCAATAGATTTTCCAAGTTATAATTATTTTTAAAATCTTAAATATTATAATTAAAAATTACATTTTCTTAGAAAACTTAAGAATTATATTATAAAAAATTCACTTATCACTTTAAAAATTCACTATCATTTTAAAAAAATTACTTATCATAATTATTAAAGAATAAATATAATATTATTATATTAATTAACTTGTGAGGGTATTAATATGGAAATTTTAATAAACGGTAAACACGTCCAGAAAGATGAGCACTTAGATGTTTTAAATCCGTATGATAATTCTTTTGTTGATAAAGTTCCAATAGCAGATAAAAATGATGTAAACTATGCAGTTGAATCAGCAAATAATGCTAAAAAAGTTTTTCAAGAATTTTCTGCACGTAAAGTTTCAAATTTACTTTTCAATGCATATGATGATTTAAAAAGTGAAAGTAAAAAAATTGCTAAAATCATAACAGAAGAAACAGGTAAACCTATATCTGGTTCAATATTTGAAATGGAAAGATCTGTTGAAACATTAAAATTTGCAGCTGAAGAGGCTAAAAGAATATATGGTGAAACAGTACCTTTAGATGCAGGTCTTGGAGGTAAGGGATTTTATGGTTTCACATTAAAAATTCCATTAGGTGTAGTGGCAGCAATTACTCCATTTAATTATCCTGTTAATCTTGCAATTCATAAGATTGCACCTGCAATTGCAGCTAAAAATACAGTTATATTAAAACCTTCAAGAGAAGCACCATTATCTGCTTTAATGTTATCTGAGATATTGGCAAATCATTTTCCAGATGGGGTCATAAATACTCTTACAGGTTTAGGTGAAGAGATTGGTGATGGCCTTGTATCAAGTGATAATGTAGATAAGGTTTCATTTACAGGTAGTGTTTCAACAGGTTTAAGTATTGCAAATAATTCGGGTATGAAAAAACTTACATTAGAACTTGGTGGAAATGATCCTGTTATAGTACTTAATGATGCAGATATTGAAAAAGCAGCACGTGGTGTTGCAAATGGAGCTTACCTTTTCTCAGGCCAAGTATGTATGGGTGTTAAAAGAGTAATTGTTGAAAAAGATATTAAAGATGAATTTATAGAAGCACTTGTAAAAAATACTTCCAAACTTAAAGTTGGAGATCCTAAAGATAAAGATACAGATATTGGACCATTAATAAATAATGTAGCAGTTAAAATGGTTTCACAATCTGTTGATGATGCTATCACAAAAGGAGCAGAGATTGTTTATGGTGGAAAATCTAAGGATAATTTCTACTATCCAACTGTTATAAATGATGTAAAAGAAGATATGGATTTAGTGGTCAATGAAACATTTGGACCAATCGCACCTATTATTCAGGTGGATAATATTGATGAGGCAATAAAAGTAGCTAATAATACTCAGTATGGTCTTCAAGCGGGAGTTTATACAGAAAATATTCATAGCGCATTAAAATGTAGTGAAATGATTGAAGCAGGTTCAGTATTTATTAATAAACAATCAACATTCAGGACAGATAATATGCCATTTGGAGGATTTAAATATAGTGGTATGGGTAAGGAAGGTTTAAAATATGCTGTAGAGGATATGTGTAGGATGAAACTTATTGGTATGAATCTTAGATAATATTCTCTTTAAGGATTAGTTTTAAAATCATTATTTGATTATGATTAGTATACTAGTTGAAAATATCTATTTGTCTAAATAAGCATCAATAAGGTTTCTAGTTTCATTTAATGATTCCATAGGTATTCCTTTAGGGTTTTCTCCAAGTTCTCCTTGAACATCTTTTAGAATATTTCCATCCATCCCTAAAAACATGCCTTCTGATACTTCTTCTAAAAAGTTTTGGGGAGGAAGTAGGGATACTCCTACTTTAGTATTTTCTTTAACTGTATTATCATTAGTTACAACTTTGACTGCACGAGTTGAAAGGTTAACATTACACATCATAAGATTATCTGCTTTTGGATGTTTCATTACACTCATAATCTCTCCGACTCTAATGTCAATACTAATGATTGGATCATTTATTGGTCCATAAGCTAATCTATTTTTAAGCCCAAGTATTGTATTTAGGAAAAATTGAACTTTTGCAATATTACTTTCGGTTTTGACCTTTTCTTCTTTAGGTGAACCACTCATAAACTTATGGTTCCAATCATCTCCTCCTAAAAAATTAATAATTCTGTTTGCATGTTCGGTGAGTGTTTTAACATCTTCACTTTCTGTTAGACTTTCTCCTTCAAGATATGAATATTTTAGTGATTGAAAAGCACTATTCATTTGTTTTGCTTCATCTATTGCAGCTTTTTTATTCCATGTTCCTCTAAAACTTGCTGTTTGAATAAGATTTAAAAAATCTTCCTGTGCTTTCATTGCAACCAGTATTCTATAATCTTTAGATGTGTCCCACATAATAATCCTCAAAATAATTTTTTTTACAATTTATAAAATATTTAAATTTATTATCATATAATTTACAATTTATAAAATATTTAAATTATTATTAGTATTTTATCATATGAACTTTATATAATTTTATTGTATTTCTAGTTGTAATTTCTAATTATTACTTATTTTCAATTTTTATTATGAAATTTTTAAAAATTTAATATTATAATTACAAAAACTATTTATATTATCAATAAAACATATTATTATTAATATTAATTTATTAAAAAAAATTTTTTATTAACTTTATTAATTTATAATTAAAAATTATTTAAATCTAATATTTATTATATGATTATTGATGTGGTGAAAAAATGGTAGAAGTTTCTAGACTACGTGATTTAGATATATATACAGTTCAGGGAAAATATGTAGGAAGAGTAGAAGATGTTATTTTAAACATTCGTTTAGGTACAATTTCTAAATTAGTAATTAGAGCGTTAGAACCTGAAAAAAATAAACAAGTAGGATTTAGAAGTCTTTTAAGAGGCAGTTTCCAAATGATTCCTGAAGAAGATGAAATGAGATCTTTCTCAGAAGGTTTACTAACTATTAATTTTGATAAAGTATCTGCTATTGGAGATATAATGTTAATTAATGCTCCAGATGCAAGACATCCTCATTCAAATCAAAATCCTAATATGGCAGGGGAACCTCCAATAAGCAATGAAGTTCCTCACGATAATGTTCCAAATCGTGATATGCCTAGTGCATAGTTTTATTATTTTTATAAACTTTGTTGAAATAACTTAATTTCAACAGGGTAATAAATTTTTAATTTTTAAATTTAAGGATTAATTTTCTTAATCAATTTTGACTAATTTTATTTATTATTTTATTATATTATCATATATTCGCTAAGAATAATTTTTACTACTTTAAAAAATGTAATGAAACTTCAATTATTTTTTCTAATTTTTTAAGGAGAAAAGTACAAACAGATTAAATGATTTAAATGTGTGATAAAATGATTGTTGGAATACTTGGTTGTGGGGCAATTGCTAATTTAATTGTTCAAAATGTTAACTCAGATAATACTAATATTAAAATTAAATATTTCTATGATAGGGACTGTGAGAGAGCTGAAAATCTTGCAAGTATTGCAGGGGGTATAGCTGTATATAAATTGGAAGATATGTTGGATAAAGTTGATTTGGTTTTAGAGGCAGCATCTCAAGAATCAGTTCGTAAATCAGCACTTAAAATTATAGAAAGTGGTACTGATATGATTACTATGAGTGTTGGGGCTTTAATGGATGAGGATTTAAGAGAAGTTTTATCTAATGCAGCAAAAAAATACAATACTACAATTTATGCTCCATCAGGTGCTGTAAGTGGTATTGATGGTATAAAAGCAGCATCTGTAACAGGAATAGATAGTATTACCTTAACTACTCGTAAATCTCCAAAATCTTTAGGAAGAGAAATTACTGAAGAGGAAATATTATTTGAAGGTAAGGCTTCTGAGGCTGTCAAAGAGTTTCCAATGAATATTAATGTTGCAGCATCATTATCTCTTGCAAGTGATATGGATATTAATGTTAAAATTATTGTAGATCCAAAAGTTAGTAGAAATGTTCATGAAGTTGAGGTAAAAGGTAGTTTTGGTCAACTTAAAACAACAACAATGAATTTTCCATGTACTGCAAATCCTAAAACAAGCATGTTAGCTGCACTTTCAGCTATTAAATTACTTAGAAGTTTAGATGAACATTTAATTATTGGAACTTAAAAGAATTTTTAAAAATTATATTTTAAAGATAATATAATATAAATATAGAATTAATATTAAAGTATATATTACAATTAAAAAAATTCTCATAAATTACATTATGATTTTATTGGTGTAAATATGAATAAAAACATGAAGGAATTAGAAATATATTCTAATTTAAAGGTTTCAAAATCAAATCCTATTATTATCAGATTAGATGGACGTAATTTTCACACTTTATCATCAGAGTTAAACTTTAAAAAACCATATGATGATTATTTTACAAAAGCAATGAGTGGAGTATGTTCAGATATTTTTAAGGAATTTTCACCAAGATTTATTTATTCATTCTCTGATGAAATAAGTATTTTGCTTAATGAAATACCATTTAATGGTAGGGTTGAAAAAATAAATTCTGTATTTGCAAGTATGGCTTCAAGTTCCTTAACTAGCCGTCTTCAAAAGGAATATAATATAGATAATGATAATTTATTTGATATTGATGAAACTACTGCGGATTTTGAAAAATTTAAAAAGATTATGGGCATAAAAGAGAAAGGTTCAAATGATGATTCATTAATTTATAAAAAACCAATATCTTTTGATTCAAGAATCATACCTATATCTCCTGATGAAATTCATAACTACTTTAAATGGAGACAAGATGAATCATGGAGAAACTGTATTAACAGTTATGGTATATGGGCATTGAAAAAGGAATACCCTCCAGATGTAGCTGCAAGTAAACTCTTTGGTTTAAGTTTAAATGATATTAAAGAAATTCTTGATGATAATGGAATAAGTTTTGATGAAATAGATAATTGGAAAAAGAGGGGTTTTGCAGTATATAGAAATATAAATACAGTTAAAAGGTATGATAAAAAATTAGATAAGGAGATTGTTGAAAAACATAAATACATATATAGAGACTTTGGACTTCCTAAATTTGATAGGCAATTCTTCGTTCAAAAGGAAATTATTGAAGATTAAATATTACAAATATCATGAGGTAATAAAATGGGTTTATTTTCAAATATTTTTAAATCTAATGATAAAGAAGACAATTCATTTAATAAAGTTTGCGTTGATAAAGGAGTTCTCGATTCTGTTATTTTTTATGCAAAAGAAGCTTATCCTCATGAATTTTTATCTCTATTAGATGGTACTATCAAAAATAATGTATTATATGTTACAAGCCTTATTTTTATTCCTGGCGAGACTTCAGATACTGGTGCAGTCTTACATTACGATCAGGTACCTCCAAATATTAAATATTATGGTTCAGTCCATTCTCATCCAGGTCCAAGTAATCGTCCTTCAGATGCAGATTTAGAAACATTTTCTAAAAGAGGAGTTTTCCATATGATTGTTAAATTGCCTTATGCATATGAAAACTTTCAAGGCTATGATCGTGGAGGTAAACCTTTAGATTTTGAAATTGGTGATTTTTCACATATTGACAATGGTGAACCTTCTATTGATGATTTTTTCGATGAAGAAGATTATCTTGAGGATGATGAAACCTTCTCAGATGAGGATGAAGAATTTTTAGATAGCTTTGATAAGAGTAATAAAAGAACAAATTATGATGAGTTTTCAAGAAATTACAATGAAAGAGGACATATCCCAAGTCCAGTAAGTCCTGATATTGAAAGGATATTAGGTCAAAATCCTTTTGTTATTGATTCAAATGATTTGGATGAGGATAATATTATATATGTAACTCCTGAGGAAGCTCAAAAGGGAATTACTATTAATTTAACTCCTGGTAAACCTATGCCTAAAATTGTTATTAGAAAAAATAAGGATGATGACAATTAATTAATTTTTAAAATTACAGGATATCTTCATCATTTTTTTTAAAATATATAGGGTGCTAGATAGAGCAAAATTTTAAGAGAGATATTTGCTCTTCTTTTTTCTTGATTTTTAGTTTTTGTTGGTCTGTTTTTAATGGTGCCTTTGATTTTTTATCTTTTTTCTTGTTATTTTTCTTTTTATTAGTTTTTTTAGATATGGATGTGTTTTGTACTATATTTCCTTCAGCGAGTTGTTGTATTTGTGTTTTTGTTTTATATCCTTGTTGTATGATTAGTGTTGTTAATAATAAGCATAAATATATTTTTTCTGCTCATGGATTCAATGGTGTAACTGTGGAATTTTCCTAATCCAAATCTATCTTTGGTTACTTTGATAAAATCTTCAATTATTCCACGTATTGGTTTTAAATCTCTTCAATTTCTTAATTTTTGATATAATATTGATGAAATAGATTCAATATCTTTTTTTAACTTTTTGTCTTTTTTATTTTTTGAATATATTTCCATTGGATAGGATATTTGTCCTTTTAATTTTTCTTCCTTGTATGATTCTTTTGGAGATATGATGGGGGACGATTTTATACTTGTTAATTCCTATTTGGTAGCTTTTATATCTGTAATAACCTCGATTAAATAAGATTATGTCTTTTCGTTTAGTTATATGTCTTTTTTGGAGGTCTTGTAAAACTTTGTCAAAAATTTTTGAATCGTTGGGTGCTTCAGAATGTATTAAAATGGAAACTGGGACCCTTGTTTTTTCATTTAGAATAACTGTGACTTTAAATCTTATGAAATGGTCTTTAGTGGTTGAAAATTCCCATTTTAAATTTAGTTTTTCGAGGATGTTCTTTTGGTATGAAAATGCTTGTTATTATTAAAATTACAAGCTGATGGTGTTGTATCAACGATAAAACGATTATATGTTCCTCTATTTTGTTTGTTAAATCCCATTAGAGTTGAATTTACTATTTTGCAATATTTTTTGCAGAATATCTACTCATGAATTCATAGATCTGCTCTGTGGGCGGTATTTCTTTAGAAAATCCTGCAAATTTTTCTCAATTTTGCACTACGATTTAACTCATTAACAACATCAGAAACTGTATAATTAAAATACATACTCCTAAATAGAATTTTAATGGAATTTACCATCATTTAACGGTTTTTTATACCATTTCGACTACAATTATTTCTAAATTTTTTAGAATCGATAATTTTAAATATTTTGCCTAACAAAATAAATTTTGGGTCTTTTGAATCATGATTTAAACTTGGTAACATTTTTTTCGCTAAATAACTACTTGTTACTCATAGTATTTAAATTCATTGATTTAATTGACCCTTTTTTTATATTAAACAAAATTTTTATAACACTACAAAAATTCGACTATGGAACTATTGTAAAATACAATAATACATAATATACGTTGTTAAAAAATAAGTAAAAATCTAGGACCCTATAAAATAAATATAAATTAATTGAATTTAGTAAAAATAAGATTTTTATCCAAGTTTCTTATACGAAAAAATCTAGCACCCTATTTTTTTAGAATGAATAATGAATAAGGTCTTTAAATTAATGAAATATCTTTGTGGAGTTAATATTTTTAATGTAAATTTCCAAAGGGCCTAAATTATTTTTAAGCACAAAAAAAAATAAGAAAAATAATCTTTTTTAAATTATAAGATTTTAAAAATAATAGAAAAAAAATTAAGAGTTTACTATAAACTCTTAAAATATTATATAATTTTTGTTATGGTTTTACAGTTATTTTAACTTTTTTTGTTACTTCGTTGTAGTAATGGTTTCCTGTAGCTGTTATAACTGCATTGTATGTGCCTGTTTTCTTAAGATTTCTTATTGTAAATGTTGCTTGACCTTTACTATTAGTTTTAGTAGTATATGTTTTACCGTTGATTTTTATTGTAACTATTTTGTTTTTTACAATTTTATTTTGGTTCATTAATCTTACAGTGTATTTTTTAGCTTTTACTTTAAGTTTATAGCTTGCTGATTTTGCAGTTATCTTTGGAGTAGCCTTTTTAACTGTA
>NZ_CAJOKH010000055.1 GCF_905235195.1 uncultured Methanobrevibacter sp.
TTGAATGTATTTTTAGGAGCATTAATCATATCACTAGGATTTAACTCAAAAACAGCAATACAACAATTATCTGAGAACTAAAAAATTCAGGCCCCTAAACAATTATAAATGAATATGATAAATATAAAAAATAAGAAATTTTAGCCCGAATTTTATTCAGAAAATTTCAGGCCCCTAAATTATTTTAGTTTAGTTTTTAAAATTTTATGATAAACTATATATTAGATTAAAAATAAACTATTTATAAATAATTATAAATATTTTAAATTTTATTTTGATTAATAGATGGAATGTTTTATTGGTGGAGATTTACATGGTTAACAGAGTTATTGCAGCTATTATTTCATTTGTCTTACCTGGTATTGGCCAAATGATTCAAGGTGAATACAAAAATGGATTCATGATATTTATTCTATCATTAATTATTTTTGGTTTAATAGATTTCATAACCGAAAATTGGGTTGCTGAAATAGCATGGTTTATAATTGGTATTGTGGCAGCTTATCTTGCTTATCAAATGCCTGAAAGATAATTTTTCTCATTTTTAATATTTTTATTTTTATTTTTATTTTTTAATATATTTTTTAAATTTTTATGCTTTTTTTTACTAATTTTTATGTGATATAATGGAAGTATTTGATATTATTATTGTTGGTGGAGGCCCAGCTGGTTTAACTGCAGGAATATACGCGGGTCGTCAAAATCTCAAAACATTAATTCTTGATAAAGAGTTAGCAGGTGGTCAGGCTCGAGAAGTTCCTGTTATTGATAATTATCCTGGATATGAAATGGAAAGTGGACTTAATATTATTGAAAAAACTAAAAAACAATGTTTGAAATATGCAGAAATTCATGAAGGGGAAATGGTTAATAATATTTCAAAAGATGGAGATCTATTTTTAGTTGAAACAATCAAATCTAAATATTCATCAAAAGCTATTATTTTAACAACAGGAACTAAACATCGTCCATTAAATGTTCCAGGTGAAGCTGAACATTTAGGTAAAGGTCTTTCTTATTGTGCAACTTGTGATGGAATGTTTTTTAAAGGCAAAGATATTTTAGTTGTTGGTGGAGGAAATACTGCTGCAATTAATAGTATTTACTTAAATGATTTAGGTTGTAATGTTACTTTGGTTCATAGAAGGGATGCTTTAAGGTGTCAAAAGGTTTTAGAGGATAAATTAATAGAAAATAATATTAAGATAATTTGGAATACTACTGTTGATGAGATTTGTGGTGAACCTCTTTTATCAAGTGTAAAACTCTTAAATAAAGACGGAACTAAATCTGAAATAGAAGTAAATGGTTTATTTGTTTCAATTGGTGAAGAACCAGCAAATAAACTAGCAACTAATTTAAACATAGATTTAAATGATGATGGCAGTATAAATGTTGATAAAAATAATAGAACTAATTGTGATTTGGTTTATGCTGCAGGAGATATTACTGGTGGGTTAAAGCAATGGATTGTAGCATGTGGTGAAGGTGCAGTTGCAGCTATTAGTGCATATGATGATCTGCTTTCTAATGACTTAATTTAGTTTATTATTATTTTATTTTAATATTTTTTCATTCAACATTCAATACTTTTTATTAATTTCATTTATTTTCTTTAAATTAGTTTCAGCTTTTTTTTATTTTTTTTATTTTAGCTTAGTTTATGTTTTTTTATTTATTTTATTTTTTTAATTTAATTTTATTTTATTATTTTTCTTTAAATTAGTTTTAGCTTTTTTTTATTTTGTGTGTTCTATTTTTTATTATAGAATATTTTATTAATTAAAAGAATAAAAATTTATATTAATGATAATTCTTATAAAAGCGAAAAAATTGTGGGAAATGTATCCAATAGGTTCTGTTAAAGGGGCTTTAAACAGTAAAAGAACTCCTAGTTTTATTGGTACTTTAAAATTTAAAAAAGATGAAAATGGCAAAAACCATCTAAATAGATTTATTGCTAATTTTAATGTTAATGAGAATTCATCTTTATATGAGAAATTTTATCCTCCACAAGAAGCTATTAAAATACTTAAAAGCCAAATTGTTTTCATGTCTACACATGATGATGAAATGGAAGAGTATTTAGATTCAATTGATGTTAGCTATAGATTTACTACAGTATGTAGTCATTGTATTTTAGAAAAACAAATTACTATTATTAATTCTGATTCTTCATATAAATTTCATAACCAAAGAATTTGTAAGCAATGTGGTGAAGATGCTATTAAAAGGGAACTTAAACTAAGAGGTTATGATAAAAGAGTCTTTAGGAATTTTAAAAAAATACTTGGGGAAACTAGTGATTTGGAAACAGTTTTAGACATATTATCTCCTAAATTTGATCCATTAAAACATCCTGATCTAACTTTATATGATAGGGTTAAAATAGATAATACACAAAAAATTCCAGATATTGATATGAGTAGACTTAAAATTCCTAAAAATTTTCGTGAGATATTAATTAATGAAGGTAATAAGAAACTTTTACCTGTACAAATATTGGCTATAAAAGAAGGTCTTCTTAAAGGTGAAAATCTTCTGGTTGTATCTGCAACTGGAAGTGGTAAAACATTAGTAGGGGAAATTGCAGGTATACCTCAGGTTTTAAATGGCAAAAAATTCATATTTTTAACACCTCTTGTAGCACTTGCAAACCAAAAATATAGAGATTTTAAAAGAAAATATAGACCTTTAGGGATGGAGGTTTCAATTAAAGTTGGAAGAAATAGGGTTAAGGCTAAAGGTGAGTTAAACCTTCCTGATAAAAGCATATCCGATTCTAACATTATTGTTGCTACCTATGAAGCTTTAGATTATATGATTAGAAGTGGAAATCATAATGATTTAAAAAATCTTGGTGTTTGTTTAATCGATGAAATTCATATGATTGATGATGAACAGAGAGGTTCACGTTTAAACGGTCTAATTAAAAGATTAAAATATTTATCTCCAGATACTCAAATTATAGGCTTATCTGCTACTGTTAAAAATCCAGATTATTTAGCAGATAAATTTAATATGCAGCTTGTACAGTATTCAAATAGGCCAGTGCCACTTGAACGTCATTTAAGTTTTGTAAGAAATGATGCTCAAAAACGAGAGATTATGAGAAGACTTATTATTCAAGAACATCACACTAAATCTTCAAAAGGTTATAAAGGTCAAACTATTATATTTACAAATTCTCGTCGTAAGACTACACAAATTGCTAAATTTTTAACTGATAAAGGTATTAAAGCAGGATTTTACCATGGAGGTTTATCTTATTATAAAAAAGAAAAAATTGAAAAGGATTTTGATGAAGGTAAACTTGAAGCTGTAGTTACAACAGCTGCATTATCTGCAGGTGTAGATTTTCCTGCAAGTCAGGTCATATTTGAAACATTACTTATGGGTAATAAATGGATATCTCCTAATGAATTTTCACAAATGATTGGAAGGGCAGGCCGACCAAGTTATCATGATAGGGGTGTGGTTTATTTACTTCCAGAAATTGGGAGAAGGTTTGATGAGGAATCAGAAGAGTCAGTAGCTTTAGATCTTCTTGAAAGTGATACAGAAGATGTAAATATAATTTATGATGAAGATGATTTAAAAGAACAAATTCTTGCGGATGTCTCATCAGAGACTATCAAAACAAAAAGTGACTTAAAAGAATTTTATTCATCTGCAGATATTCCCACCGACCCTATATATATCTTAAAAATATTAATTAAACATGGATTTATTAGTACTGAAAACTCCAAATTAATGGTTAGTGATTATGGTCGCTCTGTTAGTAAAAGCTTCTTATCAATAGATGATGCAGAATTTATTAAAAAATCTTTATTTAATACAAATTACTTTAATGACTCATATTATATTCTAAATAATGTGGAGAGAATATTACATCCTTCAAGTATATACTATAAGGATATTGTTCGTAAATCTACTAATGTTGATAAAGAAAAATCAAATAAGATTTTTAAAATTATTGATAAAAAGGAACTTAATCAATTAAAAGTTAAAACCATTGGTATGGATTTAGAGTTATTTGATAGTGCATATCTTTCACCGGTTATTCATAATCAAATTGCTAATAAATTAAAGTTAAATATTTCTTCACGTTTATTTTCAGAATCAACACTTGATATTATTTCATCTGGAGATACTATTTCTAAATTGGATAGTAAATATCAGGATGCTTTAATTAAATTACAGCTTGATTTTTTAAGATGTGAGTGTATGGATAAACCTTTCTGTGATTGTCTTCAAAGAGGAATTTCATATTTAATTATAAATGAAAGATTAAAAGGTGAAGATCCAATTAATATTTCTAAAACTTTATTCAGTAACTATCAGATACATACATATCCAGGAGATATCTTTTCATGGTTGGACAATTATATTAAAAACTTAGATTCTGTAAAAAGAATAGCATATGCATTTGATAATAAAAAATTACAAGCTGAAGCTGAATATCTTATTAAAGAAATTGAAAATCCTCATAAATCCAATAATAATTCTAATAAACATTCTAAAGATAAATTTAATTCTACAAAAAAAGATAAGAATAATAATAACAATAAATCTAATGGGTCTAAATCTAAAAAGAATAAAAAAGGGAATAAAAATAAGGATAAGAATAAGGATAAAGATAAGGATGGGGATAAGGATAAAAATAAGAATAGGAATAAAAATAAGACTAAGGTTATGAATAGTAAAAATAGGGATAAAAATAAGAAGAATAAGGATAAAAATAAATATAATAAAAATAAGGGTAATCATAAGAACAAGGATAATTCAAATTCTAAATCTAAGTCTAAATCTAAATCAAATATAAAAGAGGATAATTCTGAAAATATAAATAAAATTTCTAATAAATCCAAGAAAACAACCGAAACTAATAAATCTAAAAATATTAAAATTAAAAATAAATCAAATAAAACAGATAAGTCCGTTAAAATTAAAAATAAATCAAATAAAACAGATAAAACTTCTAAAATTAATAATATTACTAATAATAATACATATCAAATTCCAAATAAAGTTATTACTAAATCTCAAGAGAAAACCAAATCTAAAATTAGTAAAAATAATAAGGTTTCTAAAGATAATTATATAAAAAACACCAATAATATTAAAAGTTCGAATGATAAAAATAATAATAGTAAACAAATTAAAAAATATACAGTTAGGAATAATGATAAAAATATTAATAATATTAATGAAACCATAGTTAAGGTTCAGAAAATGAAACAATCAACTAATGAAAATAAGGACTATAAAAAGGTTACTAATAAAATCAAACCTTCAAAGAAAGATAATGAGAATATTAACAATAAGGATTATAAAAATACCTGTAACTAATTTTTATAGATTTATTTGTTAAAAAAATCTTCTGTATATTGAATATATGTATAATATTTTAAAGGTCTTGTTTGCACCTATTATTTAAAATAGTCAGTATTCCAATTTTACATAAAAGCATAAAATATTTTAATTGAAAAAATTAAATAATATATATGCAATTGCCCAAACAAATTAAATTTACATTTACTAATCTTATAGCAACTATCCGTATTTTTAATTGTATTGGATAATATTATCATTTTAAAGTTTATTTTAAGTTATTTTAATTTAAAAACACTTAATAATATTTTTTAATATTATTATTTAATGTGTAATGTTTAAATTTAAATTATCTAAATAATATTTAAAATTGTTTAAATTTATTTTAGCTAATTTCAGAATTAAAAAGAAATATTGGTTATGAAAAAGATTAATTATTTTTAATTGATGTTTATTGGCATAAATTTTTTAATATATTTAAAAAATAGTCATCGTAAAAACAGATATTAATTTATTATTTGTCTAGATTAGCCCTTATTTTGATTTAATTCCAATTTGAATGGTTTTAAACTTTTATTAGAATTTTTTATCTTTAAATATTATTTAACATGTTTTATTTAATTTATCTTAAATCTTTAAATGATAATATTTTTATTGAACACTATTTTTCTTCGTTATTACCTTTTTTATACATTTTAGTATTGTTTAGTGTCTTAAATAGTTTATTATTTCTTTTTTTTTTAATCGTTCATATGATTTAATCTATAATGTTTATAGAATAATATTCGATTTGTTTCAACTTATAGATGATTTAATTTAGTTAATATTAATTATATTCAATTTACTTCAAGGTATTCTATTCCCTGATCTTTTATAACTAAGTTATTTTGATATTTTTCACTAATTGTTTTAATAATGTCCTTATTATTAGATGCAATAGTATAGCTAACTTGTTGAGCGTAGTCTTTTTTAATTATGTTAATATTGTATTTTCTAAAAGCAGCTTCAATATCTTTAATATCCCGATAATCAAATAGGGCTTCATATATATTAAATGATTCCATATTCACTATTTCTGCCTCTTCAAGAGCAGTTAAAACAGCATGAGAATATGCTCTAACCAAACCACCGGCACCTAATTTTACACCACCAAAATATCTTGTAACAATTGCAACAATATTGGATAAGTCGTTTTTCTCTAATACATTTATCATAGGTTTACCTGCAGTTCCGCTAGGTTCTCCATCATCATCATAACCTCGAGAATCACTTACAATATGGGCAGTACAGTTATGTGTAGCATCGCCATATTTAGTAGATATGTCATTAATTATTTCTTTTACTTGACTTTTATTTTTTGCAGGATAAATTCTTGCAATAAAATTAGATTTTTTAACATTTATTGAAGCTTCTACAGCTTTTTTAATAGTTTTCATATTCCTCAAACTTTTTGTGCTTGTAATTAAATATTTAATTTAAAAATATATTCACTTTATTTAATTAAAAATATTTTATAAATACTAATAATAACAAAATATTAAAATATAAGATTAACAAATATGTTTATATAATTTATAATAAAAATATTTATTTAAATTTATTAAATTTATATTATTATAAATAAATTAACAAAGGGATATTATGTCAAATAAAACAGCAATAATTTCAGTTTTTTTAATAGTTGGTTTAGTTGCTTGTGGTTTAGGTAATATTGCCGCTTTGGTAACTGGTCCTTTAAATGTTCAGTTTCCAACCAATAATGACACTGCTATAGTAGCTACAAATTCTGATGCAAATTATACATCTATAAGTGATACAATCTCACAAGATTCTAATGTATATGAAGTATCAAGTGATAATTCACATACTGACACTTCTACTTATAATGATAACACTCATCAAGATAATACTCATGATAATACTCGAGGTGATGATGGTACTGATGATGGTGGTAGTGACACTCCTGATGAAAATCCTGATGACAGTGGTTCAGATTCTGGTGGGAAATCTCAAGATAAACAAAATTAATTTATCATAATTTTATAGTTTAGGAGGTATTATTATTCCTAATAAACAAGAAATAGACTATATGTTAAAATCTTTAGAAGAAGATTATCAGGCAGGTAATATTTCAGAAGAGAAATATAATAATCTTTATAATAGATATCAAAATGTTTTAAATAAAATAGGTAATGATGAAATCAACTTCAAAAAGGCATTTAAACCTAAATCTGCACCTTCTAGAGAACAATATATCTATGATAATGATAACTATGATGATGTTGAAAATGAGGGTGAAGATTTTATTTCTGAAAACTATAATATCTTAATGCCCCTTTTAATTGTTCTTTTAATTGCATCCTTTATATCTGCTATTTATATATTATTATTTTTATAAATCAATAAATTGATTTATAAACTTTTTTTTAAGTTTTTTTTTAATTATTAATTTGATTTTTTATATTTGCTTTTTTTTATTTTATTGTTGATACAAATATTTTTTTAAAATATTTAGGATAATAAGTTTTTTCTAATTTGAAGGATTATTTCAAATAATTTTTTTTAAAAAAAGTATGATTAATCAGGAATTTTTAATTTTAATAGTCTAATAGTTTTTCTATATCGAGTAGTACAGAGTTAATTGCTAAAGATAATAGTTGTTCTCCATAAACTTCATCCATATACACACCATTTTCTTCAATGTCTTTTGCACCATTTTCAATACCGGGGTCATTTTCACGTGCTTTTGTAAATGCATGTAGACCAATCTCCCCATATTGATCTAAATTTCCCTGATTTTTCACTTGACTATCTTTAACTATTCCTAAAATTTTTCCCATTGACAGCTCACCACTGCCTCCATGTGGACCTTCAGTTTCAATTAGCTTATTGTTAAGTATTATATCAACATCAGCATTAGTTTCAATATCATATAAATATTCAAATACTGGTATATTTCCACCATGACCATTGACAATTATTACTTTTTTAAGGTGTAAATATTTTTTTGCAGATTTAATAAGATATAATATCTCGTTAACAACTTCTTCTATACTATTATGTTCTCCGTGGTCTATCTCATCAAGTTCATATGAAGGATAAACAACACCTAAATATTTTGCTCCACTTAAAAGTGAAGCATTAAATGCAATATAGGATGCAATTTTTGCATCAGTATCTATTGGTAGTGCAGGGCCATGATTTTCTAAATGTGATCCTAAAGCCAATATACCAATTTCATGAACTTTTTCATCTCTTACATTTCCTGCATTAAATCTTAAACTTACCATAAATTAACCTTTAATATTTTAATCTTTTTTATTATTCTTTTTTAATATTCATATTATTCATAAAAAACAAAATTGTAATTTTTAATCAATATTAATAAAAAAAGAAAAATAAAATCAAGTATATTATATTTCTATTAAATCAAAGAGTTTTATTTCTATAAAATAAAGATATTATATTTCTATTAAATCAAAGAGTTTTATTTCTATAAAATAAAGGATATTATAATTTATATATAATAATGATTTATATTTCTAAATTCCAAATATCATCACCAACAAAGTGTAATGATTTAATTGCTTTTCCCTTAGAAGATTCAACCATTTCCGCTCCGGTTATTAAACTTTCACCTATTGCAAGAGGTTTATGATTATTAACATCTTCAATTACAACAATATCTCCTACTTCAATATTATCATCTGCCTCAACAATTCCAGGAGACATAATATCTGCACCATTGGTTACAAATCTTACAGCTCCCATATCTACTACTACTTTTTTATTTTCTAAATCTGAATTTGAAAGTATTGCCTTTAAAGTAGGATATGGAATATTGTCAATCATTATTATATAAGGATCTCCATTGACCAGAATATAGTTATAATCATCTGTTTCTAAAACTTCAACTTTATCTTTATTATTTATTAAAGAACCATAATATCCTAATTCATTTTTAATTTCTTTGATTCTTTTCTTCTTTAAATAATATCTTTTTTTAATTATCAAGATTAGCACCTAATTAATTATTATTAGTATATAATAATATTAATTTTAAATAATATACAATTTTCCATTGTTAATATAAAATAAAATTTCTATTATTTTATTATAAGTTTATTAATATTAATGTAAAAGTTGTCTTACTATTAGAGATTAATTATTAATTTTTTTATTTTAAAAATTATACTTAATATTAATTATTTTTTTCATATGCCTATATATACAATATCAATTATTGAATATTGATATAAATAATTTGTTTAAATTCATATAAAAATTATTGAAATATTATAGAATTCATAAAAAATAAGTATATTCTATTTTTTTAAAATGAAATATATGTAATAGGGAAATTGATGTAAATTTTTATTTATTTTTTATTATCACATTATTAATAATCTAGAAATCAGGAATAATTTTTATATTTAAAAAAACAATTATCCATAAAGACTAATATAATCAATTAAAAAAAACTTAACCTTTATATACTACTTGTTACATAAATTATTTTGTTATAGTTACTAAATTTATAATTATAGTTTTCATTTTTAAATTAATATTTGAACTATAGAGTTTAGTAAGAGAAAAAACATTGATTTTAAATTTAATATGCCTTATTTAAATTCAATTTATAATTTAGATAGTTTTTTAATTTAAATTTAAATCATATAAATTAATTATAGTAATATAGGTGATTATCGTGAGCGGACAACAAAATGTTCAAAGACCACTTGATGCATTAGGAAAAGCAACTAACTCCCCAGTTTTAATTAAACTTAAAGGAGATAGGGAATTCAGAGGTATATTAACTAGTTTTGATTTACATATGAATTTAGTTCTTACTGATGCAGAAGAATTAAAAGATGGAGAAGTTGAAAGAAGATTAGGTACTGTTCTCATCAGAGGAGACAATATAGTATATATCTCTCCATAAGCTGAATATATTACTAATTTGAATTTATTAATATTGGAGTTTTATATTAATTAGCTATTGCTATATTAAACTTCATATCATTATACTAATTTTAATAATTTGAGGAGGAATAATAGTGAAAGGAACCCCTAGTATGGGTAAAAAGAATAAAAAGACCCATATAAGATGCAGAAGATGTGGAAGAAACACTTACCATATCCATAAAAAAGTCTGTGCTTCTTGTGGATTTGGAAGATCTAAAAAAATGAGAAGTTACAATTGGCAAAATAAAAAATCAGTTACTGGTCAAAGATTAGTATAATTTTATATTTAATTTTAAATATTAAATATTTATTTTAACTAATAAGACTTTTTTTTAACATTTAACTATTTTTATAGTTAAATTATTCTATTTTAATAGTTATTCTAATAATAACTATTTTTTAAAATCTTTTTTTTATAAAACTATTTAAAAAGAGAATTTTATATATTTTCTAATGTTTTTTATATTCGTAATTTATTTTAAATTAAGAAAACTTTTTTTCTAATAATTTAAATATTTTCTAAAATTTCTAATTTAAGTGGCAGTTTACTCAAATTCTATTATTTTTTGATCTAATTTTTGATTTATTTCTTTTAGGAGTTTAGCATTTTTTCCAGTTTTATTTAGTATCATTGTTAAAATAATATCTGCCTCATTTTCTATGTAATTTTCATCTAATTCTTCACTAATACTGTCCCATAAATCAACAGCCCAATTTTTCTTACCATCATAAACTACATCAATCAGTTTAAGACTACCATCACTGACCCTGATTAATCTATAATCCGATTTTGGTTTAGATTTTTTACCTTCCTTATTACAATCAAGATATAATCCATTAGGGATTTCTTCTTTATAGTCTCCATTTTTTATGAAATCGCCTTCAATAGAATAACCATTTGTACATGATTTATCTATTCCACTAACTACTTTTAACCATCCCCCAACTTTTCTAAAATTTATGGATGGATCAAGATTTGTAATTTCATTTGACCAATTGAGAAGCATAATCTCACTTAAATTTTATATTTTTAAAAAAATAAAGTATAAATTAATATTTATTAATTTAATACTTTTTGAGGTTAAAAATAATTAAAAATTTTAATTATTTTAAAATATTATTTATGTAAAATGATATTTTACAAAAATAATCTTTTCAATAGAAAAGAAGTTTTAATTACCAATCAAATAATTGTTAGTTATTATATAATATTTTCATTTTCCAAGAGCATATGAAAACAAATATTTAAATAAAATTTTTTACTATTTTCATATAATTATTAAAATTTTATAAAAAATTTTAATTTTGTATATGAAATTTAGAAAAAATCCATTATTTCAATAAAATTTACAGTAATTTCCATATATTTTATTAAAATTTTATAATGATTTTAATTTTGTATATGAAATTTAGAAAAAATAGTTAGTATTATATATAATTAAAATCTTATAATTAATTAGAATTACATTAATTAACTTTTTTTAGGAAAATTTAATTAATCTAATTCAAACATTAAATATAGTGGTTTAATGGAAGAATTATTAGAAAAATTTGATATCGTAGCAAATAATATTAATATTTATAAAATAGCTTTTATACATAGTTCTTATTCTACAACACATGGCCTTAGTTATGATTATGAACGTTTAGAATTTTTAGGTGACTCTGTATTAAGTATGGTTGTTGCTGACTATATTTTCCAGAAATATCCAAATTCTGGTGAGGGAAATTTAACAAAAATGAGAGCAAATTATGTTTGCCAATCAGCTTTAATTTATTATTCTAAACAACTAGGATTAGATAAATATACTAAAATTAATACAGAAGAACATAGTATGTCACATAATGAAGTATTATCTATATCAGCTGATATTTTTGAATCATTCCTTGGAGCAATATATATAGATCAAGGAATAGAGAAGGCTAGAGAATATCTTGAAAATAATATATTTAAATATATTGATATGGGTAAAATATTTTTCTACGATTATAAATCAATTATTAAAGAATATGGGGATGCTAAGGAAGTTCCGGTGGTGTTCCTCACGATAAAACATTTGTTATTCAAATACTTGTTAATGGACAACCTTTAGGTCGAGGAACTGGAAAGAATAAAAAAGAAGCAGAACAACTTGCAGCTCAACAAGCTATTGAATATTTAAACATAAATTAAATTTTTTTAATTAATATTTTTTTTTAAAAAATATTAATTCTTTTATTATTTTACTACTTTTTTACTATTTTTATTTTATATTAATCCTTTTTTTATAAAATTCTTTTATTATTTTACTACTTTTTTACTATTTTTATTTTATATTAATCCTTTTTTTATAATTATAAGCTCTATTTTGAATATTAACCAAATTTAAATTATAAATTTTATTTTATTCTTAAAAAATCTTCTCTATCTATTTTGCTTTTTTATCTTTTCTATTTAATGTTTTAAAAAGTTTTAATTTAAAAAACTTTATATACATTAATGAATAATTAAAATTTGAACTAAATTTTTATAATATGATAAAATGTGGTAAAATAAAATAATAATCAATTACTATTAGTTGGTTATTTCATAGGTACCAATGTTGCATTTACGGCTTTTCCATTTTTTAATTGGTTTATTTTCCCTATTGCAGGATTAATTTGGGGGCAATATTTTATTAGAGTAAAAGATAAAGAAAGATTTTTTAAATTCTGGCCCATTTTTATAATTGTTTCTTTAATATACATTATTCTATATTCAAAGTTCGTGGTATTAGATTCTACAACTTCAAGTAATATTGATGGATTTTATTATTATATGGACATAATAGATGTTGTATTTTGTTTAATATTTGCTCATGGTATGATAGGCTTATGTTATAAATTATCTAAATATTTGTCTGAGAATATTACTAAAGCATATTCAACTGTAAGTAGTAATATTACCTTAATATATGTTGCATAATGGTTTTTTTATACCTTTAGTCGTAACATTGTTAGTTTATACATTTAAAAACATTGTATTTAATGATGCACTATGTACAATAATTTCAATAGTGATTTTAATTTTATCTACTGTCTTTTCAATATATTATAAGAAATTAAAAATAAAATTAAAAAAATTGAGTGATGTAAAAAATACAAATATAAAAAAGTATTGTATGTGTGTTTTAAAAAATAGGGGTAAGTAAAAATTAACTTATAAATATTGTTAAAAATTGTTATAAATTAAGATAGGTAAAAAATTTAATTAATAAAATATGGTTAAAAAAAATAGTCTATGAATTTACAAAGTCAAAAAAATATAAAGAAGGAATATTTTAATCAGTAATTACTTACCAAATGACTTAATTGGTCGGTACTTATGATTCCTTCAACTTTCTGATCATCTGTGATTACAGGTAAACATGAAATATCATATTTTTTCATCTTATTAGCTACTTCACCTATTGGATCATCAGCTTTACATGATTGAACATTTTTAGTCATTATTTGTTTTAAATCATCACAGTTTGATGCTATAGATTTAGATAAATCCCATGATGTAACTATTCCTATTAATTTATCATCTCTAAGTATAGGTACATGAGTTAAATGTTCTTCAACCATGATTTTTGCAGCATCTTTTAAACTTGCATTTTCATCTAATGTTGAAAATGATCTAATCATTATATCTGCTACAACATTATCTGATAAAAATTTACTTACAATATAATTTAATTGGTCATATTCAATAAAAAATGCATCATGTCCTTTTGTCGATTTAATTTCTGAAAAATGTGCTTCAACACCATTAGCTTGTAAGGCGGTTAGTATATCTAAACTTTGTGTTGAAGGATATAACCAATCAGAATCAATGGATATTAATTGTGTTTTAGCTTTAAGATTTTTAAGACCATCTCTTAATGAATTATTTTTATATAAATCAAAATAATCTATAGCTTTTGTAATTATAAGGTATGTATTTGCATCAAATCTTTTAACAAAACTTTCTCCTTGATGATGAAGATAACTTTCAACTTGAAAATCAGGTATAGGGTCAAAATTATAACTTAATTCTTGTTTGTCTTGAAGGTCACGTCCAAATTTTTCATACATTGCAGTTTCTGATAGGTAGGTAATGTGTGCAACCATTCTTGCAACGGATAGGCCTGCTTCTGGTTCTTGGTTACCATAATAGTCTCCACCGTTCCAATTTGGATCTTTTACAATTGATTGTCTTGCTACCTCATTAAATGCTATTTGTTGAGGTGAAGTTCTAGCAGTGGTTGCAATTGGAACTATTTTTTTTACAAAATTTGGATATTCAACTGCCCATTGGAGTACTTGCATTCCCCCCATAGATCCGCCTATTACACAGTGTAGGTATTTAATATCAAATGCATCAACTAATTTCTTTTGGGTGTGTATCATATCTTTTATTGTAATAAATGGAAAATCAATACCATATTCTTTACCAGTTTCAGGATTGATTGATGAGGGTCCAGTTGTTCCAGAACATCCTCCAAGTACATTTGAACAGATGATAAAGAATCGGTTTGTATCTAATGCTTTTCCAGGACCTATTATAATTTCCCACCATCCTGGTTTTTTATCTCCTGCATGCCATCCTGCTGCATGAGCATCTCCACTTAGTGCATGACATACAAGTATGGCATTATTTTTTTCTTTGTTTAATTGGCCATATGTTTCATAAGCAATAGTGACATCATTTAATGTTTGACCTGACTCTAATTTCAATTCTTCTTTTATTTTAAAATATTTAGTTTCACTCATACCTACAGATTTACTTTTCATTTTAATCACACAGTATTAGGTATTAAATTACTAAAACTATAAAAATCAATTTAAAAACTATTTTTAGTATAATTAATATTATTTTATAAAATATAATTTAATTAATAATTTTATTTAATGATTATTTATTTATTAATTTAATTATTATTAGTATTATATATAAACTTTAATTATTAATTTATTTTTCTTATTATTTATTGTAGATTTATTTTATACTTTTTTTAATTTTATCTTAGATCAATTATTTTAATTTTTATTTACTCTAAAATTTATCTTTTTTTCCACTATTTATTAAATCATATTCGTTTTATCTTATTTAATCTAAATTAACTATAGTTATATTTATTATCTTTAAAAAGATATTTATAAAATAATATAATTATTTAAACTGTAAATTTAAAAATGAGAATATTATAAAAAAATAAGATTGATTATATATAATTACATAAATTAATTTATAATTATATTATTAATAATTAATTTAGTTATATATTCCTTCATAATTTTATGATTGATTAGTGATTCATTAAAAATAATTTAATAATTATTTTAATATTATTTCATGATTAAATCTGATCATTTCATATTTGATATGATTATTTTATGATAAGATTATTTGTTAAATGATGGATTAAAAAATATTAAATAATAAAGGATAATTAATAAAATGCATTAATGAATTAATAGAATTTAATTATTAATATTAATATGTATTAAATATAACTATGAATAATAAATATAACTGATAAAATGAATAAAAAATGCCCTAAATGTGATAGTGATAATAATATAAGTGCAGAATATTGTCTAAAATGTGGACATCGTTTTCAAGATGATCATCCTCATTATAAACCTGTAAAATTCAAGGCACTTAAATGTCCTCAATGCCATCATACAATTGAAAATTTAAGTTATGGGTTTTGTACTAGATGTGGATATGAATTTCAAAAACAGGAAAACAATGTTACATATAACTTTTTAGAAGTAATTCCACAATCTGAATATGAAAAAACAATAAAAGCAGGTTACTTTTTAGCTATATTAATACCTATTGTAGGTTTAGCTATTGGAATATATAATTTTACACGTAAAAACAGTCCAAGTGCAAGACATTCAGGTTTAATTCAAATATGTTTATCCTTGTTATTTTTAATGATGGATATCTTGTATATTATTATTATATTAAATATAAATATTTAATTAGGGTATATTTAATTAAATTTCATTATTTTTGTTAATTTATTTAATTATTAAATAATTTTGCTGATTTAAATAGTTACTTATTTATTATTATTATTTTTAATTTTGTAATTTATATTTAATATTACTATATTGCTGTAATATAGAAAAAAATAGATAATTGGACAAATAATTTCTTTTTTTATTAAATTCTTTGTTAAAATATATATTAAATGTCCGTTTATAGTAATTATTCTACTGCTTTATTTAATGCCTGATTTAAATCATCAATTATATCTTCAACATTTTCAATACCAACAGATAATCTAATAAAATCAGGTGTTACTCCACTTGCAACTTGTTCTTCTGGAGTTAAATTAGAATGTGTAGTACTTGCAGGATGAACCACTAATGTTTTGGTATCAGCAATATTTGCAAGATGACTAGCAAGTTCAACATTTTCAATAAACTTCTTACCCTCTTCTATTCCTCCTTTTATGCCGAAACCAATAATACCTCCATATTTGCCATTTAGGTATTTTTTAGCTCCTGCATGAGCCGGTGAAGATTCAAGTCCTGGATAATTTACCCAACTAACAGAAGGATGTTTTTCTAAAAATTTAGCAACCTCCATTGCATTTTCACAATGTTGGTTTACACGTAGTGATAAAGTTTCTAAACCTTGCATGAGTATCCATGCATTAAATGGACTTATACATGTTCCTATATCCCTCATCATTTGTACACGTGCTTTAGTAATATATGCTTTTTCTTTAAAGTCTTTAGTATATATTACACCATGATAACTTTCATCAGGTTCTGTAAAATCTGGAAATTTACCATTTGCCCAATTAAAATTACCACTATCAACAATAACTCCACCCATAGTGGATCCATGTCCTCCAATATATTTGGTTGCAGAACTAACTACAATATCAGCACCATATTCTATAGGTTTTACTATAGTTATTGCAGAGGTATTATCGACAATTAATGGTATATCATGTGAATGTGCAATATCTGATAATGCTTTAAAGTCAGGTACATCTAATTTAGGATTTCCAATAGATTCGCAGTATATTGCTTTTGTATTATCTGTAATAGCATTTGTAAATCCTTCTAAATCTTGGGAATCTACAAATATAAAATTAATTCCCATTTTAGAAAATGTGTTTTTAAATAATGTAAAAGTACCACCATATAAATTATCAGCTGAAACTATTTCATCACCACATTTAGCAATATTAAATATTGCAGTAAAAATAGCAGATAATCCACTTGATTGTGAAAGCGCACCTACACCTCCTTCTATTGCATTTACACGCTCTTCAAAAGCAGCATTAGTTGGATTATTTAATCGAGTATAAATATTACCTTCTCTTTTAAGTGCAAATAATTCTGCAGCATACTCTGGACTTTCAAAAACATAAGAAGTTGTTTGATATATTGGCAGTGCCCTTGCACCTGTAGTAGGATCTGCATTTTCTTGGCCTGCATGAACTTCTAATGTGCGTGGTCCATATTTTTTATTTTTATCCACTTATATCACCTAAATACAATTTTATATAATATGTTTGAATTAACAATATTTTAAATTTTAGTATTATATTTGTTATTTTTTAATATTAACTGTATATAAATAATGATTCTTATTATTATATTTATTATTTTTTAATATTAACTGTATATAAATAATGATTCTTATTATTTAAGAATAAATAAGCTATTACTTAAAATGTACCTATATTTATAGATTAATGGTAATTTTTTTATTATTTTGCTTAAAAAATCTTTATTTTAAAGGTATATTACTATAAAATTTATAAACAATAACTTTAATATAAAGAAATAATAATTATAGAAAATTTGTATGGATAAGTTTATTTAAGAGAAAATAATTTGATATTATGTGTGGTATAGTTGGATTGAAAGGAGAGTTTAAAGCCGATACTATTCTTTCAATGATGAAGATAACAGAATCTAGGGGTATGGATAGTCATGGTATCTATCTTAAAAATGAGGAAAATATTATTTATAATAATAATTTTAAACTTTCTGATTTTAATGTAGATAAAAATACTTACAATATAGGTATTGGTCATAATTTACTTTCAATTTTTAATTTTTACAATGAAGATGAGTTTTTAAACTTTCAGCCAATTAAATACAATAATTTAATATTGTCATTTAACGGTGAGATATATAATTATAAGGAAGTTTTAAACTTTTTAAAATCTAATTTATATGATGGGCAGTCTCCAAAAAGTGATAGTGAGCTTTTAGTAAAGTTATTGTACTATTATTATAATAAAGATTATAATCTTTTAGATGCTGTAGAGCATACTAATCGTATAATTGATGGAGATTATGCATATTCTGTTTTTGATGGTGTAAATATAGCTGTTACAAGAGATAAAATTGGTGTAAAACCATTATTTTATGGTGAATATAATGGATTACAAGCTTTTGCATCTGAGAAAAAAGCATTATGGAAAATAAATATTAAAGATAAAATCAAATCTTTAAAACCAGGTTTCATATTATATAATTTTAGAGAATATCCTCCTAAAGATTTAATATATGGCTATGTTTCTAGTCAACATCATAAATATGAAACCTATAAGAAAAAATTAGATACACTTTTAAATAAATCTGTTAAGGATAGAATAAAAAATGTGGATGATATTGCTTTAATATTCTCAGGTGGTGTAGACAGTACATTACTCTTATATTATATCCTTGATAATTTAAATGAAAAACAAAACTTAACCTTATATACTGTATCTAATAATGATTCACAAGATTTAAAACATGCATGTAAAGTGGCAAAATCCTTAAATCAAAAATTAAAAGTAAGTTTAATTGATGAAGATACAGTTAGACATTACCTGGATAAAACCCTCCTTGCAATTGAAGAGGCAAATCTTATGAAACTTGGAGTAGGTATGACTATATTTATAGCTAGTCATATGATTTTTGAAGATAATATTAAGGTTGCCCTTTCAGGTCAAGGTGCTGATGAGTTATTTGCAGGGTATAACAGATAT
The DNA here is from genome assembly GCF_905235195.1 of uncultured Methanobrevibacter sp. Lineage (GTDB taxonomy): Archaea > Methanobacteriota > Methanobacteria > Methanobacteriales > Methanobacteriaceae > Methanarmilla. Next base: position 19,302 of record NZ_CAJOKH010000055.1, read on the forward strand.
CGAAATACCTATGAGCTGGGATATACTGGAAAAGATGGATTGAAGTATAAGAGATTTAAAGCCGTAGAATGTGAACTAAGGCATGATATAGAAAATATTTATGATGTGAATCTGCAACGTGATGATGCTGTTAGTATGGCTAATGGTGTAGAGTTAAGAGTTCCATTTTTATCAGAAGAACTTGTTAAATGGTCATTAAATATTCCTGCAAAATATAAAATAAAAAATGCTGAAGACAATATACGCAAAAATATATTGAGAGATCTTGCATCAGATAAAGGAATACCTGATTATATTGCCTATCGAAATAAAAAAGCTGCTCAATACGGTTCAGGTATAGATAAAATACTAAGAAAAAAAATATTTAAGGATTTGGATATTAACCAGTACTATAATAAACTAATTGAAACAATTTAATATTGTTTTTCCTATTTGTTTAATTTTTATTATTTTTTTTTTAAAATTGAGGGCGGGACACGATTATATTTGGTCAAAAATCATTATAGTTTTGTATAAAAATATATTTAAAAATTAAAAAATATTTAATATTAAAACAGATATAATTATTAGATTTTTCTAAAACCTATTCATGACCCATCCTCAAATTATTTTTAATTAAAACAATATTTATATTGAATCTGTTTATTTATTGGCTTGAGGTTTATTTATGTATTAATTTTTCAGTTTTTAAATTAAAAATAATAATAAATAGACGGAAAATTTTTTGGGATGTGTAAAGAGTCAAAATTTAAATCACACAAGTTTTTATAATGCAACCATCACCATAAACTATTTTAATATCATTAATATATATAGATATCGTAGCTATTCGGGGGAATATATAATGGCAAATGACATAAATTTAGTTTAAAATTGTCTAATAATGAAATTAAGCAAATAAAAATTAATTATAATTTTAAAGAGTCAAGTTTTTTATGCCCCTCTCTATTAGAGATATACAGGGATGAAATTTTTAATGATAAGGGTAATTCATATAATAATCCTTTTAAGATAGAGTTAAATAAATCTTGTTCTGTAAATGAGATTAAGAATGTTGTTACTAAATTATTTGATATATTTCCTGTTTTATTAGCACATATTATTCGAAAAGATGATGATGTGTTATTGGCTTTTGATGGGGAGCCTCAGGTAATTATTGGTTCTTCTGATGATGTGGATTCTTTTATTTCTCCGTTTAATTTAAAGAAATCTTTATCTAAATTTTTAATTGTAGAAAATGAGGATGTTAATTTTTTATATATTGATTTACATCAGTTAATTTTTGATTATAATTCTTTAGACATTATTTTTGATACATTGTTATCCTTATTAGAGGGTGAAGATATTAATTTAGTTGATGATGGTGTTTTAAGGCAATTTTCTCTTGAAGATTTTTTAATAGATTCTGAATATAAAAATAATGCTTTAAAATTTTATGAACCAATTTTAAGTGATTATGATAATGTTTCTGATTTATTGCCTTCTATTAAAAATGAAAAAAACGCAGATTTCAAATATTTGACTTCATTTGACATAGATTCTAATATTATTAATTCATTTTTAGAGCATAATTCAATTTCTCCTAATAATTTTTTTGCTAGTGTTTTTGCTTATACCTTATCTCGTTTTGTAGGCAATGATAAGGTCTTTTTCAATATTGTTGAGAATGGTCGTGATAGGTTTAATAATTTTGATTCTATTGGTATGTTTGTAAATACTTTGCCATTATTGGTTAATTGTAAAAATCAGAATATTTCTTCTTTTATGGATTATATGTCTGATTTGATTTATAATGTAATGAATTACAATTATTATCCTTATAGGTTATTAGCTAAAGATTATGGTATTAATTCAAATATTATTTTCCAATTTATGCCTGAGTGGATTTATAAAAGTGATAATAGCCCTGATTATGTGTTTGAGGATGTAAAAGATAAAATTGTTGAGAATATGAATGATTCAATCAGTGATTTGGATGTTGAGCTTATTCAAAATGAAGATAATCAGTTTAAATATTAATTATTCTGATAAATATTCTATGGCTTTTATTGAGGTTTTTGCTAGGTCTTATAAGTTGATTTTACAGGATATGATTAGTGTTGAGGTATTAAGTGATATTTGTTATGCTTCTAATGATGATTTAAGTCTTTTAGATGAGATTAATGATACTGGCCATGATTTGTTATATGATGATATTTTAGATGCTTTTAATGAAAACTTAGGAAGATATCCTGATAATAGTCTTGTTTCATTTATGGACAGGTCTTATTCTTATGGTGAGGGTGCTTTTATTGCTGATAGCTTAGCTAAGAGATTAGTTGATTTAGGTGTTAAATCACAAGATATGGTTGCTTTTTTTACTGAATCTTGTGAAGATTATATGTTCTGTGTGTTGGGTATTTTATCTTGTGGTGGTGTTTTTGTTCCTTTGGATGATAAGCTTCCTGATGATCGTGTAAGTTTTATTTTAGATGATGCTGATTGTCGGGTTGTTATAGTTAGTGATGAAACTTATGAGAGAGTTCAGAATTTAAATATTAATTCATATATTTTAAATATATCCAATATTATTAATGGGGAATTCGGTGTTTTAAATCATTTACCTGTTGTTTATGGTGATTTGGCTTGTATTTTGTATACTAGTGGTAGTACTGGTGTTCCTAAGGGTGTTAAGATTACTCGTAAATCTGTTCTTAATTTATCTGCATTTTATGCGGATACTTATTTCTTTAGTAAGGATTCTGTTTATGGTTTATTTGCATCTGTTGGTTTTGATGCTTGTTATGAGTCTATTTTTGCTTCTATTTATGTAGGTGCTTGTTTGTCTGTTGTTCCTGATGATGTTAAATTAGATATGTTTAAATTGAATGATTATTTTATTAATCAGAATATTACTCATACTTTTATGTCTACTAAATTGGGCATGATTTTTATGGAGACTATTGAGGATACTTCATTAAAACTTTTGTCTGTTGGTGGTGAGAAGTTAGGTCTATTTGATTATCATAGGGATTACTGTTTAGTCGATGGTTTTGGGCCTACAGAGACTTTTGATTTTATTTCATCAATTAATTTTGAAGATAAAATTGATCCTTTTTCAGTTGGTTTTTTAAATTATAATACTAAAATTTATGTTTTAGATGATGAGTTGAGACGTGTTCCTATTGGTGCTGTTGGTGAGTTATATATTGCTGGTTATCAGCTTGCGGATGGTTATTTGAATCGTGATGAGGAAACCCGTTATTCTTTTGTTGATAATCCTTTTGATGATGATAATGACTTTGGTGTGTTGTATCGTAGTGGTGATATGGTGCGTATTTTGCCTGATGCTAGTCTTGGTTTTGTGGGTCGTCGTGATGGTCAATTTAAGATTCGTGGAAATCGTGTTGAGTTATCTGAAGTTGAATCTGTTATCCGTGAGGTTAATGGTGTAGTTGATGTTACAGTACAAACTATTGAAAAGGTTCTAATATTGAATTGGTGGCGTATGTTGTTTCTAATGAGGATAATAGTGTTGAAGAGGATATTAGGACTTATATTTTAAATAATAAACCAGAATATATGGTGCCTTCCTTTATTATTTTTATGGATAAAATTTCTTTTACAGTTAATGGTAAGGTGGATAAGAGGGCTTTGCCTGATGTGGATGTGGATGGTTTACATGCAGAGTATGTTGCTCCTCAAAGTAAAAATGAAAGATTGATTGTTGATGCTTTTGAAAGTATATTAGATCATAAAGGCCTTGGTTTATTTGATGATTTTGTTCGTCTTGGTGGTGATTCCATTGCTGCTATTCGTGTTATTAATTTCCTTCAAAAAAATAGTATAGCTTGTACTGCAAGGGATATATTAAAGTATAAAACTCCTTATTTAATTGCTCAGAATATTGTAGAATTTGAAGATGATATTAGTTATGGTGCTGTTCAGGGTGAAATTGATTTATTACCTATTCAATCTTACTTTTTTGATAGGATTTCTAAAAATGACTTTTCACAGCAGTTTATTTTGAAAACTAAAGAGAATATAGATGTAAATATTTTACAAAAGTCTTTAGAGGAGTTATTTAATATTCATGATATGTTACGTGCAGTTTATAATTATGATGATAAGGATAATCCTATCCAAGAGATTTTACCTTTAAACTCTCATATTTCTAATATTAATGAGTGTACTATAGTTGATTTTAATAATGAACTTTATAATCTATTTATTAATTCTCTTCATTCATTAGATATTGGTAAGAAATTGGTTGATGTTAGTCTTATTCATTATGGTGATGAGGATTATGTTCTTTTTGTTATTCATCATTTAATTGTTGATGGTGTAAGTTGGAGTATAATACTTGAGGATTTAACATATATTTATGATTGTTTAGTTAAGGGTAAATCTATTGATCTTTTAAGGCCTTATCCTTATAAATATTGGGTAGAGGATGTTAAGGATTTAGTTTATAATATTTCTGATAAGGAAAAAGAGCATTGGTTAAAAATCAATGAGTTATTGGACGATGAGAATATTAAAGGTAAAGAGAATACTTTTTCTTTTAATGTTGATATTGATTTTGATAGTGATAATTTGTTGTTTTTATCTGAGGAGGAGTGTTGGGCTTTGGCAATTGGTCGTGCTTATAAGAAGACTTATGGTAGGGATGTTATTTTTAATCGTGAGTCTTATGGTCGTGATGATAGTATTTCTAATGTTAATAGGACTGTAGGGTGGTTTACGAGTCAATATCCAGTGCTTGTTAATGTTTCTGCTGGATATGATGTTCTTTCTTTAGTCAAGGATGTTTATAGTATTAAAAATTCATTTAAGAGTATTAGTAATTTAGGTTTAAATTATGAATCTTTGATTTATATTACTGGGGATTTGGCCTATAAGCATTGTCCTGTTAGTTTTAATTTTTTAAGTAATGAATTTTTATTTGAAAATGATTTATTTGTATCTGTTAATGATTCTAATGAGGAAATTAGTATAAATCAGTATGATGATGATTTTTATGGCGTTAGTTTTAATATTTCACAGAAAGCTAATGGAGGGTATTTAGTTTCAGGTTCTTATGCTGGAGACACTTATATTGAAGATAAGTATCAGGTATTTGTTGAAAATATTATAGCTGAATTGGAATTTATAGCTGGTTATGATATTGATGATGGTATTGTTTGTAGTTTGTCTGAGCCTCAGATGAATGTTTATTTAAATGAGATATTAAAAGATATGGGTGTAGCTTATTCCACTGCAACTATCTATGAATGTGATTTAGATAGTTCTGTTGATGATATTAAGAATATAATTTATTCTATAGGGTGCTAGATTATTTAGTACGAGAAACTTGCACAAAACTCTTATTTTTACTAAATTCAATTAATTTAATTTTATTTTATAATGGTGTTTTCATA
>NZ_CAJOKH010000056.1 GCF_905235195.1 uncultured Methanobrevibacter sp.
TGAATGTATTTTTAGGAGCCTTAATCATATCACAAGGTTTTAACTCAAAAACAGCAATACAACAATTATCTGAGAACTAAAAAATTCAGGCCCCTAAAGAATATTAAATAGTCCCTATAAAAAAGATTACATAAAATATATGGATAAAAAGAATATAAAAATATTTAAAAGTATATTAGATACAGAAAGTTTCAGGGAATTTGATAAAATATGGCCACCAAGCAAAGTAAAAAATTGAAAATAAATAATCTTATTCTGGAAAAAAATTAATTAAAAAATTATAAAAAATTTAATTGAATAATATAAGTTATGTGAATCATTAAATAAAAATAAAAAAAATTAATTTAAAATAATAATGGATAAAATAGAATATATTATAGCAATTGAAATAAATAAAAAAATAAAGTCTAAAATATATATATATACGATATAGGATATATTAAAAATTTGAAAATGTAGTAAATATTTATAGAAACTAGCTAAACCTAATATTTGAAAATATTAAATTAATAAATATTTTTTATGAAGTATTATTAAAGGAATATTAAAAACAATGAAAAAAGAAGTAAATAGGTCTATCTTATGTTAAGGGATCTCTTCCAGGATATGAAAACTTCGGACATCTGCCAACAGATATGGTGAAAGAAAATGGATTAGTTGATGGTAATAAAGCACATGAAGAACTAGACGGACTAATAATTCCTGGAGGAAGTTTAATTGAATCAAATTCAATAAATAATACTCCATTAAAAGAAGAAATTATTAAAATGGCAAAAATGGGAAAACCAATAGTAGGAATATGTAGTGGTTTTCAAATTTTATCAAATGAGGTAGATATTGGAAGAAAATCACCTCAACCAATAATAAAAAAAGGATTAGGACTATTAGATGCAAAGTTTTCACCTTTAATATCAAATGATAAGGTAGAAGGAGAGGTGAAAGGAGAATCATTTTTAACAAAAGATATAAGCAAACCAATAAAAGGTTTCCATTGTCATACATATGGTAAAATAGATTCTAAGAAGAAAGGATTAATATATTCAAAAATTAAAAGAGTAAACTATAAAAATGAGGATAAAAAAGTATTATCTGGTCTGGTTAATGATGATGGAAATGTTATAGGAACAATGATTCATAAAATATTTGATAATAATAGAAAAATTGTAGATAATTTTTTAAACTTTATAGATGCAAAGGAAAATGATAAAAAGAAAATATTTGAAAGAAATAAGGATTTCATAAAAAATATCAATAAACAAATCGGTATAGAAACAAATATTAATATAAAAGGCCCTGGTCATTCACATCTAAAAGAACAGCTAAAGAGAAAAGAAGGTGAAATGCCTTTATGTATAATGATAGCAAGTACAGGTTCAGACAGTGGAAAAACATTTATAACAACTGGACTTGCAGGAAATCTTAGAGAATGTGGTCTAAATGTGGGACTGATAAAAATTGGTCCTGATATAAGAGATATTGTTCCAGGATTATATCTTACAAATGGATATATGGAAGAATATGGATCAATACAAATATCAAACTTAGGTTGGATGGAACTTGAAAAAGTATTAAATAATATTAAAAATTCCAAATATGATATAATATTAATTGAAGGAGTAATGAGTGTATTTACAGGTATGTTAAATAAAAAAATACCCTACTCCGGAGCAGAAATAGCAAGAGCAGGTAATATACCAATGATTCTTACTACTGGAGTAAATAAAGGAGGAATAGAATCAGCATCAATTGATATTGCAGCTCATGGAAAAAAATTAAAAGATTTTGATATTGATGTAGAGGCCATAATACTTAATAAAGTGTATGATATGAGTATTTATGAAAGTGTTAAAGGATATATTGAAGAAGAAACGGGTATTAATAATATAATGGCCATTCCTAAGGTTAAAATGGAAGAACATGGTACAACACCAGAAGTTGAAATAAAATTAGAAGATTTTACACTTCAAGGATACAATACAATTAAAAGAAACTTTGACTTTAAAACATTGATAAATATAAAAAAACAAGCAAAATTTAGAGGGTATCTTAATTATAAAGAGATAATGAATATTTATAAAAGTGGTTGAAAAAAGATAAAAAGCAATTTTATTATAATATTGATATAATATAACTAAATCTAATAAATTCTATATACTAAAAACACTTATAATAAAATTAGATATAATAAAATACAATATTATAAAATGGAAATATTAAAAAATTATATTTTTATATCTAAACTTACTTTATCTCCATCAGATAAATTTAATTTATCTCTTAAATTATCCTCGGCAATAAATTCTAAATAATTTTCATCATGAACTGTTTTAGCAGGAAATACTATAGCACCACTAACTCGATTTTCCAAATTTGCACTAATATATTTAACAGCTCCAAATTCTTGATCTGGTTTAATAATATTAGGACATTTATTTTTCATCTGTATAATATTTTCTAGCTTATCCTCTTCTACAATAATATTAAGTGTTCCTGGATAAGGTATAAAACCTAGTTTTTCCTTAAATTGATTTTTATAAAAATCCTGCCCTAAAAAATATGCTGCTTTTCCAAGACCAGTCGTTACAGTACCAATAATTTCCATAATTTATCACGAAAAATCTATAATATAATTATAAAATGAATTTATTTTAAAAAAAATTTAAAAATTATTTAAAGAATATTTAAAAATAAATTATTAATTTATAAATTAAAAATTAAATATAAGCCTAAATGTAAATTAAATAAATAATATTAAAATATTGATATAAATACTAAAGATATTATAATATATAAATGTTTTATATTTAAACATAACTATTTTAATTAGTAAATTAAAACAAAAGTTATTTTTATATTAAAAAATAAATTATTAAAAGAATAAAAAAAATTTATATTATTCTCAGGGCGGAGTGAAATTCTCCACTGGTGGTAATTTAAATATATTAATAAGTCCACGAGCACGTAAGTGTTGATTTGGTGAAAATCCAAAACCAACGGTAATAGTCCGGATGAAAGAGAATATATGGTTATTATAGTAAAAGTAAAGAATATTTTTTATGTATTACTAAATATTATATCTTTTTTTAGCCCTGATTCTAGTATTAAAATCTAGAACCTTAATTGAAAAACTCAGGAGTACATACTATGAATCAAGAAAAACTAGAAGGAACATATTTAGAACGTGTTGAAACTGCTGTAAAATACCTTAAGGAAGGTAAAGGTGTTATTGTAACCGATGATGAAGATCGTGAAAATGAAGGTGATATGTTCTTTTCAGCAGATTATCTAACTGAAAATCAAATGGCACTTTTAATTAGAGAAGGTAGTGGAATCGTTTGTTTATGTTTAACAGAAGAAAAGGCTGACGAACTTGAATTGCCATTGATGGTAGAAGATAATACAAGTACATACGGTACTGGATTTACCATAACAATTGAAGCAGCAAAAGGTGTTACAACAGGAGTTTCAGCTCATGACAGAGTAACAACTGTTAAAGCTGCAAGTAAAAAAGATGCAAAACCTAGTGATTTACATCATCCAGGACATGTTTTCCCACTTAGAGCGAAAAAGGGTGGGGTATTAGAGCGTGATGGGCATACAGAAGCTAATATTGAATTAATGAAATTAGCGGGCCTAACTCCAGCAGGTGTTTTATGTGAAATAACAAAAGAAGATGGAACAATGGCAAGAATGCCTGATGTAATTGCATTTTCTAAAAAAAGAGATATGCCTGTTGTAACTATTGATGATATCAAACAATATTTATTAGATAATAAAAAATGATCTATTTTTTTAATTTTTAATCTAAAATAATAGAGGGACTAATATGGAAAGTAAAATAATTCAATCTGATGTATTAATTGTAGGCTCTGGAGGAGCTGGTGCAAGAGCAGCAATTGAAGTTTCAAATGCAGGATTTAAACCTATAATAGTTTCAAAAGGATTAAGTTTTAGATCTGGTTGTACCGGTATGGCTGAAGGTGGATATAATGCAGTTTTTGGATTTGTAGATGCTGATGATACAAAAGAAACACATTTCAATGATACTTTAAAAGGTGGAAATTACCTTAATGATAGTAAACTTGTAAACATATTAGTTAATGAATCACCAGATAGATTAATAGATTTAGAAAATTATGGTGCTCTATTTGATAGGCAAGAAAATGGTAAATTAAATCAAAGACCTTTTGGAGGTCAAAGTTTTAGAAGAACATGTTTTGCAGGAGATAGAACAGGTCATGAACTTATAACTGCACTAAAAGAAGAAATTATAAAAAGAGATATTGAAACAATAGATGAAGTAATGATTACTAAACTAATATTAAATGACAGTGAATTTCCAAAAGTAATTGGAGCTGTTGGATTAGATTTAAAGGATTCAACAACTATATTCTTCAATGCTAAATCTGTAATACTTGCAACTGGCGGAGCAGGACAATTATATCCAGTTACATCAAATACTTTCCAAAAAAATGGTGATGGATATGCTCTTAGTTGGGATGCTGGTGCAGATTTAATAGATATGGAACAAGTACAATTTCATCCTACAGGAATGATAAAACCTAAAGCTAAGGCAGGAGTACTTGTTACAGAAGCTGTTAGAGGAGAAGGGGGAAAACTAATCAACAGCAAAAATGAACGTTTTATGTTTAATTATGATGAAAAAGGTGAACTTGCAACCCGTGATGTAGTTGCAAGAAGTATTTATAATGAAATCCGCCAAGGTAGAGGAACAGATGATGGTGGAGTATATTTAGATATTTCACACCTTAATGATGATGTAATAGATGAAAAGCTAGAAACGATGGTAGAACAATTTGCTGATGTTGGTGTAAATATTAAAAATGAAGCAATGGAGGTGGCTCCAACAGCTCATCATTGTATGGGAGGATTATTCATTGATGAAGATGGTAAATCATCAATTGATGGACTTTACGGATGTGGAGAAGTTACAGGTGGAGTTCATGGTGCAAATCGTTTAGGTGGTAATGCACTTGCAGATACACAGGTATTTGGAAAAAGAGCAGGAAAGGCGGCAAGTGTAAATTGTGAATTTGAAGAATTTGAATCAAATAATAAGATGGTAGAAGAAGAAGAAAAACGTATAAAATCCCTCATAAAAGATGGCAAATATAAAGCAGATGATATAAAAGAAAAAATAAAAAAGATTATGTGGGAAAATGTTTCGATTATTAGAAATGAAGAAGACCTTCGTTTTGCTCTTAAAGAGTTAAATAATATTAAAGACAATGAACTAAAAAATATTGATGTTAAAAACACTGCAGATTATAATAAAGACCTACAGGATGCACTTGAAGTGATTAATATGGTTGAAGTTGGAATATTAATTGTAAAATCAGCTATAATTAGAAGAGAAAGTAGAGGTGCACACTTTAGAGAAGATTTCCCAGATACGAAAGAAGGATGGGCTAAAAGTATCCTTATGGGAAAAACTAAATTAAGATTTATTAAAAGATAAAAATAATGTATATTAAATAAAGAAGTAATAATAAAAAATTTAAAAAACTAAAAAATTACTCCTGGTTAATCCAAACATATGTTGCACAAAGGGTATCTTTACCTGTTTTTATTCCAAGTGCAGAAGTGTTATAAGGAACAGTATCGATTTTAATCAATTCTAAAAAGGGAAATTCCCTTTCCATATATTCCTGATTGATTTCATCTTGAATGTGGACCTCATTAGGATTATCATACCAAGCATTATGATTTTCATACATATATGGAACTTGAATAAAGAGTTTAGATACCTTATTATTATTAATAAATTTATTAAGGAGTGTTTTACTATCCTTTAAAGACATGTGTTCAAGAACATCCCCCATTATAACTAAATCATAATGGACAAAATCAAAATCCAAAGCATCCTGTATATAAATATTATCATAAATGTAATTTAAACCCATCTCATCAATGTCCTTACCCCAAATATCAACACCATCAATATGCTTGTAAAAAAATGCTTTTAGGATTTTTCCATAAACCCCAGAACCAAAACCAATGTCCAATATTTTTTCATTTTTTTTAACATTATTTAAAACCCACTCAACAAAAATAGATTTTCCAACATCTGCAGAAGATCCTCTTTTCACCTTTTTAAACATCTTAGGATCGGTATTAAGTTTTAATTTTTCATTTTCTTCCTTTAATAGAAAATTTTCTTTAAGTAACTTTTCATAATTATTCTTATAAAAGTTAAATTGATTACTTTTAGATAATATTTTTGTTTTAAAATTAATAATATCACTCCTTTCTATTATAACCTAGATTAAATTATAAATTAAAAAAATATTTAAATATTATTTAAATTTAATAATATAAATAAGTTATTAGTGAAAATAATAAGTTAACTAATCTTTTAATTTAATCATTTCGTCAATAGTTTCATTAGCATTTTTTAAAATATCTGTCTCATTTAAATTAGTGAGTTTTCTATTTTCCATTAATATTTCACCATTTACTATAGTAGAATCCACATTGGATCCATTTGCAGAGTATACAATATTTGAGCAGGTATTATTGTTAATTGGTGAGAAATTAGGCCTATTTGTATTAATCAAAATAATGTCAGCGAGTTTTCCCTCTTCTATAGAGCCTAGATTTTCTAAACCTAATGCATTTGCACCGTTTATTGTTGCAAGAGATAATGTTCTTTCAGCAGATAAAACTTCAGGATTAAGAGTTTGTGCCTTTTGAAGAAGTGCAGTAAATTTCATCTCTTCAAACATGTCTAAATTATTGTTACTTGAAGAACCATCAGTACCAATAGAAACACAAATACCATTATCTATTAATTTGGAAATTGGAGCAATACCAGACGCAAGTTTAGCATTACTACATGGATTGTGAGAAACCTTTACATCATATTTTTTAATCAAATCGATTTCATTGTCTGATAACCAGACACAATGAGCTGCAATAATATCATCAGACAATATTCCCAAATCATCTAAATATTCAAATGGTCTAATTCCCCTTAAATCCATACAGTCATCTATTTCCTTTTGAGTTTCATTCATATGGATATGAATTCCAAGATTATATTTGTTTGCTTCCTTTCTAACACGGCGTAAAAGTTCAGGAGAGGTAGTATAAATTGAATGAGGTCCAAACATAGTGGTAATTCTTCCATCATAAGTATTATGATGGTTTTTTATTAATGATATGCTTTCCTTAAACTCATTTTCTCTCTTTTGTTCATCCCCAAAATCAATCATACTATAGGATAAAACTCCTCTAATTCCTGCCTTACCAATAGCCTTAGCAACATCTCCCATATAAAAATACATATCTGAAAAAGTAGTGGTACCTGATTTTATCATTTCTATTGCACCAAGCATAGTACCATTATAAATAGTTTCACTGTTTAAATGTGATTCTATAGGCCATATATAATCATTTAACCAGGTATCTAAATTTAAATCATCTGCATAACCTCTAAATAAAGTCATTGGTATGTGTGAATGAGTATTTATTAATCCCGGCATGAGTATTTTACCTTGAGCATCAATAATATAGTCTGCATTAGAATCTTCTATATCTTCACTTATTAAAGATATTTTATTATTTTCAATAAGTAAAGATGATTTATATTCATCAACAGTCCCAGTAGCTTTAGGGTTTAAAATTATAGAATTTTTAATTAATATATTATTAGTTTCCATAAAATCACCAGAATATTCTAAAAATTAATAATAAATATAATATAAAATAAATAATATATAAACTTTATATAAATATTAAATATACTTTTTAATAATATGTTAATAAATATTATAATTTAATAAAACTTAAAAAAGATAAAATTAAATTAAAATAAAAAAAATACAAAATATTTTACAATTATTATATAATAGATTACAGGATATAAAAATATGAAAATACAAATTGCCATTCCATCAAAAGGAAGAATAAGTGATCCTTCAGTTGAAATACTTGAAAAAGCAGGGATAAAACTTAAAGACTCATCTAATAGAAAATTAACATCCCAAACATACAATCCGAATATTGATATAATGTTTACACGTGCCAGTGACATACCAACTTTTGTAAAAAAAGGTATTGTAGATTTGGGAATTACAGGTGTAGATTTAATTAGAGAAAAAAATGCAGATGTAGAAGAAATTGTAGATTTAGGTTTTGGTCAAACAGATCTTGTACTTGCTGTATTAGAAGATTCAAAAATAAATAGCATAAAAGACTTTAAAGCAGGTATGAAAATTGCTACAGAATTTCCAAATATTACAAGAGAATATCTAAAAGAAAATAATATAGAAAATGTAGAAATTGTAGAACTTGCAGGATCTACAGAAATTGCACCATTAATTGGTATTGCAGATGGAATAACAGACCTTACAAGTACAGGCACTACACTTAAAAAAAATCATCTCAAAATAATTGATACTATACTAAATAGTACTGTTAAGTTAATTGGAAATAAAAATTCATTACTAGAAAAATCATCAATAGTAGAAACAGTATGTACAAGTATAACAGGCGTAATAAATGCAGAAAGTAAAAAATTAATAATGATGAATGTTACAAAAGAAAACTTAGATAAAGTAAAAGATCTTATGCCAGGTATGGGAGGACCAACAATATCAAAAGTATTATCAAATAAAGATATTTTTGCAGTTCAAGCAGTAGTAGATGAAGATAAAGTTTTCAAACTAGTAAATGACTTGAAAAAAGTAGGTGCTAAAGATATTTTAGTAGTACCAATAGAGAGAGTAATAAACTAGAAATTATTTTAAGAAATATACAATAAATAATAGTGTATATAATATTCTAATAGAAAAAATAAAAAGGTTAGAATATGAAATTTATAAGATTCATATCAGAAAATGGAGAAAAATCAGGCCTAATAAACAAAGAAAACTTAATCAATCCCCTTAAACAAGATTATATAAATTATGATTCAGACTTAAAAGATATAAACTTTGAAATTGAAGTAGATAATAGTAAATCTTATAAATTAGAAGATATTAAAATAATTGAACCTGTCAAGCCATCTAAAATAGTGTGTGTTGGTCTAAATTATATTGAACATGGCGAAGAATTAAATATGGATATACCAAATGAGCCAAAGATTTTTTTAAAACCCTCAACTACAACCATACCGCATGAAGAAAAAATTAATTATCCTTCAATGACAAATCAAGTTGATTATGAAGGAGAATTAGCAATTGTAATAGGTAAAAAATGTAAAGACATTGAAGCCAACTATGCAAGAGACTACATCTTCGGTTATACTATTTTAAATGATGTTACTGCAAGAGACTTACAGTCAATAGATGGTCAATGGACAAGAGCAAAAAGTTTCGATACTTTCTGTCCTATAGGGCCGGTTATCAATACAAATATGGATGCAAAAAATCAAAAAATTAAAACAAAAGTCAACGGTATTATAAAACAGGATTCAAATACAAATAATATGATATTTGATACAAATGAGCTTTTAAGTTTCATATCAAAAATTATGACCCTTAATTCTGGAGATATTATAGCAACAGGAACACCAAAAGGAGTTGGACCATTAATTTTAGGAGATATTGTAGAAATTACAATAGAAGATATTGGAACTTTAAGAAATTATATTTAATGGGATTATATGGAGTATGTAGAAAAATTAATTATATTATAATTTTTCATAAGAGATTAAATAATTAAGAAAGAAAAAATAAAATATTTGGTTTTCAATAGTATATAATAAAATACATTTTTATTATAGTTTAATTACTAAACTTTTGGTATATTGAAAAAACAGTATATCTAAATGTATTTTTAGGAGCCTTATCATATCACTAGGATTTAACTCAAACAACCATACAACAATTATCCAAGAACTGAAAATTCAGACCCCTATACTAATTATCTGTAAATAAAAAAATATCATGAACTAAAAATAATTAAAAATTTTTTTTAATGTGCCTATTATTTTGCTTTTATTACTTAATTTCTGATTGTTTTTATTATTCTGATTTTCATCAGTAGAAGTGATATCTTCTTTATTATAAACACTATTCTTATTAAATGGTAACCAAGAAATTTTCAAATTAATAATTTCCCCATCCTTAACATCTTCATAATAAGTAAAAGGTTCATTTTGATTAACAAGTGTATTTTTATCAATAATCTTTTTACCATTAATTTCAAAATTCGTATAATCAATATAAACTGGAAATTTATTTTTTAATTTATCTACAACATATGGACCAGTTAATTTAACTAACAATTTACCATCATTAATACATTTAATATTTAAATCAATAAAATTATCAAAAGAATGAATAACTAAACCTTTTCCAGTTTTGCCCTGAAACCATTTAGGGGCAGATATTTTATTAATTCCCTTATAGTCAATGATTTCAATAGAATTTCCTTTATTCATATTTCTTATTTGAATTCTAGCAGCATTATATTTAATCAAATTATCCTGATTTAAATGGATAACCTCACTGTTCTGTTTAAATTGATTAAACCATGACCTTATATTTTTACTATTTAATTGAGAAAAAGTACAATCATTTGCTATTTTAATAATTGCTATAGAAGAATGAATCTCTGAATAAATACTTTTAAATGAATTTTCTACATCTTGGTTTAACTTATTAGATATGATATTATAATCATAATCTGAATAATGCTTCTTAAATTCCATTTTAAAAGAATTTGAAAGGAAATTATCTCTTAAAAAAATGTATACATCCTCACGAGTAATATGTTTTGTTAGATTTTCGAAACTTATATTTCTTATAATTTCAGGACCGGAAATAAAATCAAAATCTTTTTGAACAAAAGGATATTTTTCATTTAAATTAAATGCATAATCAAGAGTATCCAGTTGAATTTCCCGATTCCCATCAAATTTAAAATTTAATAACTCTGGACAATATCTTGAGAATATTATTGCAAATAATAAATTATTATCATTACAATCATCTGTTTTTAACTTTAATCTTCTAATAATCGGATCAAAAAGAGGATTAACTAAAAAATGATTTATTAAATAACGTGTTACAGTGTTTTTTCCAAAATGATTCCTATCCCTAACCTCACTTCGATGAATTTGTGTAATTTCACTAGAATTTATATCAATTTTAAATTTTTTAGACAATTTATCCCAAGATTTTAAAATGACACGTTTAGAAGGATTGAAAAATGCTAAATCATCCCTATTTAATCTTATTTTCATATTATCTAAATATTCCTCTGGATATTGATTAGAATCTCTCAAAGATGCACCGCCCGCTCCAGTAAAATGATATATTGGTTTTGAGGTTATATATGATTCAAATATCATTCTTTTATGAAAACCTAATCGAACATAAAATGAAATATTCAAAGGAGTGTTAATATCATTAAATAAAATAAATTTAGTGTTAACTAGATCTTGATTTAACTTAAAATTGAAAAATTTACCTATTTTAGAAGCAATTTCAAAATCTTCATAATGATTCTTTCCTGATTCAATTTTGATTTTATCAAGATCAATATTTGAAGTGAGCCATAAAGTAGCAATAACTCTTGAATCAAAACCTCCAGATAAGTCAAATATTAAGTTATTAGTGTTTCTTTTAATATTTCTAATTATATTTACCCATTTATAATACCATTTATCCAATAATTCTATACCTTCTTTTGAATTTAAAGAAACAGTTTTTTCTTGATAATCAATTTCAGAAAAATCAATTGATAAATCATTCTTGTTAATATTTATAATATAATTTCTAGGAATAAGATTGATTTCATTAACTAATGTATCGCAATAAGCAAATGAAACTAAATCAGCGAATAAAAAAGCATCAGCATAGTCTTTATTAAGAGTTAACACATGAAAATGTTTTAAATAATCAACCAGCTTTACAAAAGAATTAGAAATAGCAAAATAATCTTTATTTTTATATATATAGATACCATAAGACCCATTAAAATCTTGTGATATTTTAATATTCTCCTCATCAACTTCAACAAAGATATATGCCCCTGTTGCATCTAAGGAAATATTCTTTATAATATCTTTATTTTCAATAATCCTATTATTATTAACAGAAAAACCATATAATCTTTCTTCAATTGAATCTAAATTATAAGAATCGATTATAAAAAATTGATCTTCCAAATAATCTATAAAATAATCCATATTATCCCTCAAAAATTAAATAATCTCATTTTAATCATTAAAATTAAATAATCATAGTATTTAAATAAAATTTATACAAAATTTATATGACATAAAATATTAAATATATATTATTTTAATTTTTTTTATATTCGATTATATAATTGTTTATAAATACCAATGCTGTCAAGCTAAGATTTTTTTCTGAGATTTTTTAATTTTATTTTTTTCACAAGATTTTTCATTTTATTATTTATATTTCGCTTTGTTTATTC
>NZ_CAJOKH010000057.1 GCF_905235195.1 uncultured Methanobrevibacter sp.
AATGTATTTTTAGGGGCCTTAATCATATCACTAGGATTTAACTCAAAAACAGCAATACAACAATTATCTGAGAACTGAAAAATTCAGACCCCTAAAAATTTTATTAAATTTTATTGATTAATATAATTATATTAAATAAGTATAATATTATTAAAATAATTAATAATTAAAGGATTATAATATTATTAATTGTATTAAATATTAAAGCAATAATATATTGAAAATATATTTAAATTATATAATAATTCATTAAACTTATAATAAAGTGATAAAAATTATAATAAAAGTATTAATGTTATAATAAAATCATTAAAGTTATAATAATTGATTAAATATATCATAAATTCATTTAAATTATAATAAATTCATTAAAGTGAAAAAATGAAGATAGCTATAGTATCTGGAAAAAGTGAAGGGCCAACAGAGTTAAACGCATTCGATAATGCCCTTATTGATGCAGGAATTGGAGATGTTAATTTAATTAAAGTTTCAAGTATGCTAGAGAAAAAGACTGAAGTTATTGAACTACCTAAACTTAAAGCAGGGGCAATGGTAAACTGTGTACTTTCAAGTATTTGCTCTAAAAATAAAGGAGATACAATTACTGCATGCGTAGCAGCAGCAATTGGAGATAAATTAGGTTGTGTTGTTGAACATAGTGGAGTCAATGTATCTAATGAAGAAAATAGAAAAAAAGCTCTTGAAATGGTTAAATATATGATGCATAAACGTAATGAAAAGATTAATCAAATGATAGTAGAAGATTCTACACATACTGTAGAAAATATTGGAAGTGTAGTTGCATCTGTAGTATACATTAACGATGAGATTTTAGAATAAAATATTAATTAAAAAGGGATATCATGGAAAAAGAAGAAATTGAAAATTGTAAAGAAATATCTCTTGCAATAATAGAAAATGTGGAAAATGCTGTAAAAGGTCATTTTGGTAAAGAAGAATCTGGAAAATTTGTTAAAATAGGTGCTGATGGAACACCAACTTCACGTATAGATTTAGCAGCTGAAGACCAAGTAGTATCCTATCTTAAAAATCAGGACTTCATATGTTATTTAGTTAGTGAAGAAATTGGTGAATTGAAATTAGGTAAAGGAACCTCAAAAGAAGTTCATCTAACAGAAGAATTATTAAATCAAAATAGTCATGACGCTAAATATATTTTCTTATGTGACCCGTTAGATGGAACAAGTAATGCAATAAAAAACATTCCTGCATTTGGTATTTCAATTGCAATAGCTCCAGTTCCAAAAGGAAGAGTTGCAACTATTGAAGATGTTGAAATTGGAACAATAAAGAATTTTGCAAGTGGCGATATTTGCCAAGCAGTTAAAGGTCAGGGAGCTCTATTAAACGGAAAACCACTTAAACCAACAAAAGAAACAGATTTAGAAAAAATTTCTCTTGGAGGATTTACTAAATCTAATACTGGGTCAGTTGCAAAAATAGTGGATACTACACGGAGAATGAGAGTTCTTGGTTCTGTAGTACTTGAATTGTCTTATATTGCTAGTGGAAAATATGATGCATTTTTAGATTTAAGAGGAAGTAGAATTATTGATATTGCAGCAAGCCAATTAATTGTTAAAGAAGCAGGAGCGATTGTAAGTAATAAATATGGTGAAAAATTAGATAATAAATTAAATATTTATGAAAAGGTAGTTATTGTTGGTGCAAGTAATAAAGAACTTCATGATAAACTAATTAAAGTTATTAACAATAATGATCTTCATGAAATTAACTCAGTAGCAATTATATCCCGTATAGATGAAAATAAATCCATATTATATGCAATTAAAATTATTAATATTTTAATGGAAAGAGGAATAGATATTTCCATAGAAACATCCCTTGCAAATAAACTTCAAACATTAAAAAATCGTCCAGAACTAAGTGAAATTATTGAAGAAACCAAAAATGAAGCACCTAAAATTGCTAAACAATTAGAAAACATAAACTTCAATATTGATTTTAAAGGATTATCAACTGATTTTAAAGATATAAAAAGTGATTTTGCAATTATTTTAGGTGGAGATGGTACTTTACTTAGAACCCAATCATTACTTACAACAGAAATACCAATTTTTGGTATAAATATGGGCACAGTTGGATTTTTAACTGAAATTGAAGTGTCAGAAACATTTAAAACCTTAGAAAGAATTCTCGATGGAGAATACTACCATGAAAAAAGAAGTCAAATCATAGTTTCCCATGAAAACCATAATTATACTGCTTTAAATGAAGTAGTAATTATGACTGACAAACCTGCTAAAATGTTACACTTTGAAATTACCGTAGATGGAGAAGTAGTTGAAGAGTTAAGAGCTGACGGACTTATAATTTCTACACCTAGCGGTTCAACTGCCTATTCTATGTCTGCAGGTGGGCCAATTGTAGATCCTAAAGTTAGAGGATTTGTAATCGTACCAATTTGCCCATATAAATTAGGAGTTAGACCATTTGTTGTATCTGATACAAGCGAAATACGTGTAAAACTATTAAAACGTGGAAAAAGTGCAATATTTGTAATGGATGGACAAATCACAGAAAAAGTTAATTATCTTGAAGAGATTGTATTTAAAAAATCTCAAAATGATGTGACATTTATTCGAACAAATAATAAATATTTCTACAGTAAAGTTAAAGATAAATTAGGTGCAGGAGGAATAAATACCGAACCACGACCTATTTAACTTAAGTTTTTTAAAAATTATTTTTAAATCTTATATTTAACCTAAGTTTTTAAAAAATTATTTTTATAGTAAATAACTAAACTTTTATTATACTTGTTTATAAATGATTTATAATAAAAATTTGGTAAACCACTATAAATCTTATTTTGTATATTCTTTTTATTAAAGGAATTTTATCACTAATCAAAAAGTCCATGTGAAATTATGAATTTTCTTGTAGTTGATATGACCCACGGTGGAGTAAAATTAAGTATAAAATTATCTACAGATAATAAAAATAGAGTTTACGGATATGATATTTATAATACTCTAAAAGAGTCTGAATTGAAAGAATTATATTCAAATAATGTTAAATTAATAGAAAATATTAACAATTTAAATGATATTTCTGATTTATCCGTCATATCCCCTGTTCACTGCCCACTGGAAGAGAAGGATTATAAAAAAGAAATAAATGAAAATATTAAATATTATACCCACCATAGTGGTGTTAAATTAATACTTGAACCATGGATTAAACGAATGAACAGTGAAAATAAGCCAATCATCGAAATAACAGGTGTTAAAGGAAAAACAACAACTGGGTTTATTTTAAAAGAAATACTTAATGACCCACTTCTACTGTCAAGTTTAGGAGCCTATATTTTTCGAGAAAATCCGATAATTTTAAAGAAAAACCTAAGTATTACTCCTGCAAACATCATAGAAACAATCGACATGGCTCGTAAAATTTCTAATCCTAAATGTAGTTTAGATAATGATGGAAATATCTTTAAAGATGAAATTAATTATGATTCTGCAATATTTGAATCTTCACTTGGAGCATGTGGAATTGGAGATATTGGAATACTTACAAACATTATTGAAGATTATCCAATAGCAAGAGGCAAGTCTAATGCAAGTATTGCAAAAGAGCAAATATTTAATTGCTCACTTGTTGTATGTGAATACAATACATTAAATGAATATTATAACAAACATAATAAAAACAATATTAACACATTTGCTATTAATGATATAGATGCTAATCTTATAGCACGAAATATTAATTACTCATTAAGTAAAACCACATTTGAAGTAGAATATGAAAATTTAAAAACCCTTAGTGGAGACTTGATTAGTGGTAGGTTTAATGCTGTAAGTTTTGCACCAGGACCTCAACATATATTGAATATACTTGCAGCTACCAGTGCAGCATTAACACTAGAAATTAATGAAGATAGAATAATTGAGGGCTTATCTAATTTTAAAGGAATAATTGGTAGAAGTTCCATTAGACAAATATCTAACTCCACTATTATTGAAGAAGTTAATCCAGGGCTTAATACTAGTTCAATAGAAAAATCCATCAATATGGTTGAAGCTTATGAAAATTATAATATTATAATTGGGGGAAAATATGGTATTACATGTGAAGAGATTGATGAAAATAAACTGATAAAAATGATAAGTGATAAAATATCAAATAACCCTTCAGTTAAAATCATAGTTACTGATGAACTTGGCCATTCTATAAATGAGAAAATAAATAATATGGAAGGTAAAATTGAATCTGTAAAATATATTAAAGAACTTGATGATGCCATCGATTATTCCGTTGAAAATAATAAAAACATACTTCTAATTTATAGGTCCAATTATAGTCAAGTTAATAAAAGATAAAATTATAAGTAGGAAATATAATCAGGAATTATATTTAACAGAAAATTCACAATATTTCTAACCCATAGATAATTAAATTCAATTAGTAGAAAATAAAATATTGAATTAAAAAGGAAGTAATAAAATGAAAGTAGGGACAAGAGGAAGTAAATTAGCACTTACACAAACCAAACAAACTTGCCAAGACATAGCCAATATTACTGGTGAAAAGATAGAAGTAGATATTATAAAAACAAAAGGAGATAAAATTACAGACTCTCAACTTTATAATATTGACTCTAAAGGCCTTTTTACAAAAGAATTAGATAAGGCAGTTCTAGAAGAAGAAGTTGACTTTGCAGTACATAGTCTCAAAGATGTTCCAACAGAATTAGATGAAGATTTACAAATAAGTGCAGTTCCTACAAGAGTTAAAGCAAATGAAGTTTTCATATCAAACAAAAATTGGAATGATCTTGAAGAGGGTTCCAGTTTAGGTTCAAGCAGCCTTAGAAGGGAAGCATTTTGTAAATACCATAACAAAGGATTTAAGTTTAAAGCTCTTCGAGGAAATGTTGAAACTAGAATCGGAAAAGTTTTAGATGGAGAAGTAGATGGAACCTTAATGGCTGAAGCAGGACTTATAAGACTTGGACTTACAAAATATATTAAAGAAGAATTCCCTCTTGATTATATTACACCTGCTGCAGGTCAAGGTGCACTTGCAGTAATATCCAGAAAAGATTCTAAAGAAATTAATGATACACTTAAAAAAATAGATGATTATAATACTCACCAAACAGTACTTGCAGAAAAAACTGTCTTATATGAACTTGGAGTAGGATGTCAATGGCCACTAGGTTCATACGGACAATTAAATAATGAAAATAAACTTGAATTATATTCTGTTCTTTTAAATGAAAAAGGAGAAATCTTACATAAAACTACTTTAACCGGTTCTATAAGATCAGCTCGTGAACTTGGTATAAAAGTAGGAAAAGAATTAATAGAATATATTTAATAGAATTTAATTTTTAAATTAAAAAAGATAAATACTAAAAAATAGAGATACTTATGAAAAAAAGCTGTCAATATAGATATAAAAAAAGAAGTTAAGAAAATATTCTTAACTTTTAACTTAAATTTTGGATTTGACAGTGTCTTTTATATAAACTACATTTAATATGTAAGTTTTTCCAATTTTAAGTTTATTTAAAACAGCTTTAGTGAGAGTAACAGTTGCAATACCCTTACCATTAGTTTTAGCTTTATAAGTTTTACCACTATCCTAACCTTGAAACTCTAATAAATGATTTAACCGGAACATTTTGAATATCAGTTAACCCTGCCTTATCAATTAAAACAACAACTGCAATTGGATATCTCCACCTAAATCCCTAACCGTTTCTACAACTTCATTAATAGTTTTTCCACTAGTGATTACATCATCAACAATAACAACTTTCTTATCATCAACAGAAGCAAAATTAGTACTAATAGTTCCATTTTCAGTGAAATCATCACCACAATGTTGAACTTTAGCTTTTTGAGGATGGAAAACAGCAAGAGAAGTTTCATATCCCATTTCAAAATTATAATAATCAGCCATAAATGTAGCAAATGGAATACCACTTGAAGCAATACCTACAATTACATCAGCTTCACCTTCTTCAAGAGCCATATCACTTAATGCAGCTGAAACATATTTAAGTCTAGTTGAACTTCCTCCAAGATTATTCCAGTTAACTGCAAAATCAACAGGAACATTTTCAGTTTCTTGCTCACTAGCTTGTTGGAGAGTTAACCATCTTGCAGTATCAATTGATACATTTAATTCATCTGCTATTTCTCCTGTAGTTAAACCATGAGCTCGAAGTTCATGTGCCTTGTTAATAAGTTTTGAATTCATATAATCACCAATGATTTATTTTTCCATTTCTTCAAAAGAAATTGGTTGTTTAGATTTTGAAGACTTATTAGCTGCAATAACCATTTTAAGAGCATTTAAACCATCTTCCCCTGTAATGACTGGTTTTTCATTATTTTTTACAGCATTTAAAAATGAACTTAATTCTTCACCTAAAGGTTCTTTATGTTCAATTTCAATATCTTGTGCAAATTTACCATGTACATCAATACTTTGATCTATATAATCTACACTAATGATTCCTGCAGTACCAGTAATGGAAATTTCTCTTCGTTTATAAGGAGTTAACCAGTTAACTTCCAACATTCCAGCCATACCACCAGCAAAATTAACCATAATTTCTGCATGGTCCTCATATTCACATTTTTCAAGAATACTACCCATACTTGCATATACCTTTTTTACATCCTCATCAAACAAATAATACATTACATCTAAATCATGTATTGCAAGGTCAATTGTAACACCTACATCTTTAATTCTAGGTGGAAAAGGACCGACTCTTTTTGCAGAAGCTGAAACAATGTCTCCAATAACATCATTTCCAATTAACTCTTTTGCTTTTTGAACTGCCGGATTAAATCTTTCAACATGCCCAGTTCCTAAAATAACACCTTTTTTATGTGCAGCTTCAATCATTTCTTCTGCCTCTTCCAATGTAAATGCAATTGGTTTTTCCACTAAAACATGTTTTCCATGTTCAATTGCAGCCATTACTACACCATGATGATGAGTTGTAGGAACACAAACACTTACAACTTGAATTTCAGGGTCATTTAATAAATCTTCATAATTAGAATAAGCTTTAGCATTATATTTTTCACTAACTTTCTTTAAAGTACGCTCACTTACATCTGATACAGCAATAAGATTTGCTTCTTCTAATTTATAATAAACACGAGCATGGTTATACCCCATTGCTCCGACACCGATTACTCCTACATTAATGCCTGTCACATTTTGCCTCCAAAACTTATCATATAATATTTTATTTAATTTTAATATATTTAAAAATATCTTTTTATTAATAATTTTATATTATACTGTTAAATAAATGAATAAGAATATTTATATTTACATATTTTATGTTAAAAATTCATAAAATAAAATTTTTCAAAATAAAAGAAAATAAGTAATTTCATAAAATAATATATCCTTTTTATAAGATTTTAAAAAAAAAATTAATTATCATCATATATACTAAAAAAGATTTAAAAAATTAGAAAAATAAATTTAAAATTTAAAAAATGTTCAATATATAATTATTAAAATATATCTTTATATAGTATTAAATTATAATATTTATACAGAGTTATAATAAAAAAAATTATAAATGAACATAACATTATTTTAATTAGATAAAATATTAGATTAGAATAAATAAGGAAAGATAAAAATGGAAATGAAAACATATAAAGTAGGTCCAAGAAGAACAAAATGCGTGCCAATTAACCAATATAATGAAATTAAAGAGGACTATCTAAAGAAAAAAGAAAAAAAATCTTTTTTATATAAAAAATATTATCAAAAATATGCTTTAGACAAACATACCTTTAATGCAATTCTTGAAGAAATCTACACAGAACACATTCATCCTAAAACCGTAATGAGAAGACGTAGAAAAAAAAGCAGACTGTATCATAAAATTAATAGTTTTACTTCAAACGGTTATAGTAATAAACAATATTATAAAAACCCTCCTAAAACTAGCATTATACCAAGACAACATAATAACTAATTTTTTTAATAAATGATTGAGGATATATAAAATTAAAAAAAGAGTAAGAACAAAAAAAATTAGAAAAAAGAACATATTACTAATAATAATAAAAAAATTATCTTAAAAAATTAGAAAAATATTGAATATATTAAAAATTAAAAAAATAAAAAAAGAAAAAATAATTTAAATTAACTTATATGGTATCTTAAAATAGCCGCGATTCCACCAAATGCCCTGTATAACTGAATACCTTCATCAGTTTCAGTGGAAATAAGTTCAACATTAGAACCTACCTCTTCAGCCATTTCAACAAAAACATCAACTAAATCTACCCTTGATTCTTCCTTCATCTGTTCATTACAATTTTCACATTTAAAATCTAAATCTGCACTTTTACGTGGAGTAATAACTTTTTCCCATCCGCATTGAGGACATTTCATAGTTACTGATTCTAATGTAAGACCTTCTGATAAAAGAAGAGTATCCACAGCACCAATTTGAAGATTACGTTTAACTTCCTTTTCACCATAACTAGCAAGACCAGATTTATCATCTATGAGTTCTTTTAAGAATTTTCTTACAATTTTTTTCTCTTTAATAACATCAAGTTCATCAAGAGCATCTGATGCCTTATCAATAGTTTCACGTATACCAAATTCACCAGTATATGATGTATCTACAGTAGTGATAACCTTATCTTTAATTTCATATTGCATGAAGTCTCCTTCATAGAAATCTATTTTAGTATTTCCTGGACCTCCAAGAACAACTCCTCTCAAATCATCTTTAATTGGAAGATATGCTTCATTAAGATGTCTACCAATCCTTTTAAGGAATTCTCTTGCAGCATCTTCAATTACACGATCAAACCTTCTTTGTGATTGACCACCTGCTTTATGCTTACCTGGAACACCACTTGTTAATGTTGCAATAATATCAACACGTTTTCCTTTAAGAGTTGCAATGGTTGCTTCTTTCCTATCAATAACTGCAATACCATAAACATCTCTATCTGCAACCATTTCTTCAAGAGGTTCAAGATAAAATTGACTGTCACAAATATACCAATATGTTGGTATAGATTCAGGAGGTTCAAATACGTATGTTTCCATTTTCTCAGTACCTGGTCCACCTCTTGGAATCATTCCAGTAAATAATACTAAACCATTTTCAGGTGCTTGTTTAAATAATCTTAATCTTTGAACAATAACCTCAATAGCGGATTGAACATTTTTACGAGTAGATTTACTTTTAATATTAGAACTTTGTCCTAATTCATCTCTCATTTGCTTTGAAACATCACTTAATTGTTTTTCATGAGGAATATATACTGAGACAAGCTCTGTACCCCTACCTTTTTTTTCAGATAAATTTTTAATCAATTTCTTAAATTCATATAATTCCTTTGAAGATATATCTTCCATTTAATATCTCTCCCTAAAAAGTGAAAAAATAATAATAAATAATCGATTTTAGTAAAATAATTAAACTGTTTTAGTTAATTCTTTATAAATATAATCAAATAAACAATAATGTTTAAAATAAAGATTTAATCAAAATTAGAAATTATGATTAAAATATAATAATATGATATCTAGTTTTCAACTTAATAAATATAATGTATAAATTTGACATTTTTGGATTTTTCTAAAATTTTTACAATGAAAATTAAAAAATTAAAATTAATAATTAAAACTGTTTGAATAAAAAAAAACTAAAAAAGATTAGAAAATTAAAATTAATACTGAACTGTTTGATTAAAAAAAGATCATCTAGGTTGTGGCATGCCTTCAAATAGAACCACAATACCTTTTGCAGCAATGTGAAACTTATCCCCTGCTAATTCTCCAACAATATTATAATCTATTTCTAAATCAATAACTCCATTTCCACCTGCTTCTTTAACTGATTCTGCCAATCTTTTAATTGCCATGTCTTTAGCTTCTTTAAATCGTGTAAGTAAGATTAATTCTTCTTGTTTAGTTTTAACTTCAAATAATTTATTTTCATTTGGGATTACTACATAACCTTCACGTAATCCTATATACTCTTTAACATTAATTTGATATGGTTCAGCAGATGTTAAAAATAAAATTCCATGTTCATTTGGATTTTTTTCTTCATATAAATTCTGAGCAAAGTTTTCAGTAGTTAATTTATATTTTGGCGGTTTAAATTCACGGCCAGACAATTTTGTTACAAAAGGCACAACTGTAAAATAGAGTTTATCCGTCAATGGCTTGAATATGCCGAGAATATATGATAAAATACCTAAAAATACTACAAAAAAAAGATAATTAAATGCAATAGGAAATGCTGATTGTAAAATTATTAAACTTACTCCAAAACTAATACCATTAAAACCTAATGTTGGATTTGTAAGTATAAAACCATGAACTACAGTTACAAAAAATAATAAATAAGCACTAATAGCTCCTGTTGTCTCATCCATTATCTTTTTAGATAAAAAAGTTTCACAGTAACCTGCAAGTATTGGAGATAGAACAAAGGCAATATTCCAACCAAAAATAGCTAAATTACATTTGAAAGATAAAATATAAGAGACAACCCCTATAAAAGTTCCAAAAAGTATAGATATGGCTGCAAATAAAATATCTTTTGGATTATCGTGCTTTATATAAAAATTACTTTTTATAGAGTCTAATAATGACATATTACCCTCAAAAATAATTATTTTTCAAATCTTACTGCAGTTCCATAAGATGTAATTAAAATAGTATTACCCATAGTTCCACCAAGATTAGAGTAATCCATCTTAAGACCAATGATAGCATTAGCCCCTAATTCTTTAGCTTTTTCTTCCATACTTTTTATAGCAAGAGCACGTGCTTGTTGTATTTCTTCTTCATATTTTGAAGTTCGCCCACCTACAACATCACGAACACCAGAAAACAAATCCTTATAAACATTAGCCCCAATTAAGGATTCTCCAGTTACAATACCATAATATTTAATTATTTTTCTGCCTTCTAAACTACTTGTTGAAGAAAAAATCATTATCTTAACCTTCAATATATAATAAAAATAAAATTTTAAAGTTTTAATAGGCCAAAACTATAGAAAAAAGCCTAAAAATAAAAAAATGAAATAATTATTTTTTTAACATGAAAAATACCCATACGATAATGAATACCGCTACTAACAAATACATTATCTTTTGATTTCTTTTTATTTGTTTTTGTTGTTGTGTAATAACCAATTCACAATCTGGAGAACAAGTTTTCTCACTCATAGGTATAGGAGTTCCACAGACCGGACAATGTTTATGTTGTTCTACTGACATAAATTCACCTCTTAATATTTAATTATATAATTTTTGTTCCAATGTTTTCCCCATTAACAATTTTAATAAGATTATCTGGGTCTTTCCCACTTGCTATAACAGTTGGGATCTTAGAACGATTAAGCAATTGTGCTGCAGTCCTATCGAAAAATTCATATGTACCTGCTTTATGATCTTTTCCTTCAAGGAATCTAACAAGGTCTTCTGAAGAAATTTCAGAAATTAACTCAGCATCATCAAATTTATTTGGATCTTTATTATACATTCCATCTACAGAAGTTAAATTAATAAGTAAATCCGCATTTACATATTCTGCTAAAATTGTAGATACTGTATCTGTACTGTGAGAAGGTTCAGTTCCACCCATAACAACTATTTTTCCAAATTCTTGGAATTCCAAAGCTTCTTTAAAGTCTTTAGGTACTCTTTGATAA
The DNA here is from genome assembly GCF_905235195.1 of uncultured Methanobrevibacter sp. GTDB lineage: Archaea > Methanobacteriota > Methanobacteria > Methanobacteriales > Methanobacteriaceae > Methanarmilla. The sequence goes on from NZ_CAJOKH010000057.1 coordinate 11,735, forward strand.
GCATAATCACCTAATGCTGAAAGCAATAATTGAGCATTAATTCTTGTAACTTCAATACCAATAGAATCACTTTGAGCTTCTCCACAACCTAAGTCCCTTACAACTTTAATATAATTTCTTGCAGGTATCCCTCCCCCTACAACTACAAAGATTTTGTGTTCTGAGGAAATATCCTTTAAAAGTTCCCCATAAATTTTAAACCTACGAGCACTCAAATCTTTTAATAAAATAGATCCTCCAATTGCAATAACTATTTTCATAAATTCACCTAATTTAAAAAAAATGTGTAAATATAATATTATAAAATATCATTCTATAATATTTAATTTATTATAATACTTATATTTATTTATGTATTATTAAAATTTGAAAAAAATATTAAAAAAATGACAATTATTATTGAGTATCCTCCAAAAGTCAAAAATTCATATTGAAAAATTTATTAAAATGCATATTTTTTGATTTAAAGAAATGATTTTATTAAAAAATTCTATTTTGGCGGACACTCTATTAAAAAAAACAGTTATAATAAAAATCTATACCTAAATATAAAAAAATAAAATTAGATAAATATTTACTGTTTTCTTGAATATTTTTCAATAGATGATACAAGTTGTTCAAAAATAGCTGAATTATCTGTATTTTTTCTTGCATCAAGACTTTTTTGATACTTGTCAAGATTATTTAAAAAATTAATAATCTTCTCAGCATCCATATCCTCATGATATTCTCCATAAGATAATTTATCAACATAATATCCATTTAATATTTGTTCAAAATTACCTAATGCAGGCATACTGTAGATTGGTTTTTTAAGATAAATTGCCTCTGATATAAGTGTAAAACCACCATTTGTAATAACTGCCTTAGCAGTTCTCAAATCATCATAGAAAATATCCTCATTAAATTCCCTAAAAATAAGATTTTTATCTTTTTTATCAATGTTAAATCCATAAACGATGAATTTTTCATTTATATTTTTTAATTTTTCAATTAACTCATAATTAGAATTACTTGTTTGATAAACAAGCACATGATTATGTTTTTCTGACTTTAAATTTAAAATGTCCTCCCTTAATATAGGAGGATAAATTACAGAATTTCTACCTTTACGTATAGGAGGATTGAAAAAGCTTGTTAAAATATGTATTTTAGCATAGTGAACATATAATTTTACAATAGTTGCAGCTTTTAAAAAATCAGCTTGATGTTCAGGGGGAAAATCAATTTTTGCTTCGGTTATCATGTGAATATTATCTAAACTAATTAATGGAATGTGCATTAAATCTGAAACAATATTACTATAGTTTTCAAAGTCAGAAACAATAATATGTGGTTTCAATTTTCTTGCAAATTTAAATAAAGTATTATATGACTTTTTAATATCTGAAGGTGTTGATTTCATACATTGAATAAAGGTTGCAAGATCATTTACTGAATTATTTTCATATACTGTATTGTATACACCAATTTCATAGACATTATCAAACTTGTCATTTAAATATTTATAAGCCCTATCACCAGAAAATATATAAACATCATAAATTTTTGTTAATTTTTCAAGTATAACTCCACTTCTTATTGCGTGTCCCATACCTTCCCCACAAACACAGTAAAAGACGATTTTTTTAGATTTTAATGGAAGATTCTTATTATTTAATTTAGAGTGGCTTTTATTATTTTTTTGACATTTATTTGTAATATTTTTATTTATCTTAATATGATTATGATTAGCATTAATGTTATTGGTATTGATATTTTTAGTATTGCTATTAGTATTTCTATTAATATTCCTATTAGTATTCATATTAGTAAAATTAGTATTAGCAGAATTATGTCTAAGGTAAATTGGTTTAGGTTTTTTTATTTTTTTATAACCTGTAGAATTTATTGGAGAGTTTGCTTTATGAATTATAGAATTTATTTTTGATCCTCTTGCAATGGCTTTAGGATTAGAATGATAATTATAATGAGATTTTGCAAAAATTGGATAATTATTAAGTTTTATTTTAGCAGTAAATGAATTATTTTTCTGAATATGTTCAAAACTATAATCCAATTGGTCAGCAGTTGTTCTTTTTCCCCTAAAATCATTAAATGTACTTTTCCCATAGGTTTTAATAAGGTGAATAACACCTTCCTCTTCAAGTCTTCTTGTAGATACAATTACCTTAGAACTTCTCAAAACTCTAAAATCAGATATTTTAGCAGCTCTTTCAATATAATCAGTATCTTCACCAAAATCCAATGATTCATCAAATCCATTTATCTTTTCGTGTAAATCCCTTTTAACAATTATCCCATAACAACCTGCCCCATGTGGTTTAATATTTTCAACAAAAACCATGAATTTATTTGCAAAGTCATGTAATAATTTATCAGAAGGCTTATCTGATTCCGGTATCATTTGACTAATAGCTATATCCAAATTTTTTGCATAAAATTCATTTAACGTATTTTCAAAATAGTCTTTTGAAAGTTTTAAATCAGCATCTAAAAATAGGAAAAGATTCCCTTTAGCATATCTTGCACCATTGTTTCTGCCTTTAGCAGGAAGCCCTCCTTCAACAACCCTACAACCATAAGATTTAGCTATATCCTTAGTTTTATCTGTTGAATTAGCATCTGCTATAATAATCTCATAATCAGTGAAATCTTGAGATTTTATACTTTGAAGTAGGCCGGGTAAGCTTTTTTCCTCATTATATGTAGGGATTATAATACTGATTTTCATATTATCACAGAAAAATTATTAAATAAAATCATGCATTAAAATGATAAAATTTACATATACAAGTAATAATTTGTATCTTTAAGTTTATATTAATTTTGATGAAAAATTAAAATCAAGATCAAATCAAATTAAAATTAACCTATTTAAATTTATAATATATAGGGTGCTAGATAGAGCAAAATTTTAAGAGTGATATTTGCTCTTCTTTTTTGTTGATTTTTAGTTTTTGTTGGTCTGTTTTTAATGGTGCCTTTG
>NZ_CAJOKH010000058.1 GCF_905235195.1 uncultured Methanobrevibacter sp.
CCTTTTATTTTTCCAAAAGACAATTTTAAAAGAAACAAGTTAAATGACCAATTATCCTATCCATTACCATCTTTTATGAAAATAAAGAAAATTAAAACTAAAAAAGATTTTTTGAGAATTTAAAAATGAATTATTAAAAAAATTAGATAATTGAAAAAATTTCAGACCAATTAGAGGAAAAATAGAAGATTTTTTCAAATTACTCAAAAACGGACTTAATTTAAGATAAATGCATAAATATACACCAAAATCTGTTGAAAAAACAGTATATTTGAATGTATTTTTAGGAGCATTAATCATATCACAAGGCTTTAACTCAAAAACCGCCATACAACAATTATCCGAGAACTGAAAATTCAGACCCCCTAAATTAATTATCAAAAATTATAATCCCTTTTCATTTGAAAAAAAACTTTATAAACTATTTTTTTAAAATTTTTAATATGCTTAATTAATTCCTATTTTAGGAAATATTAATTATAATTTACTTTTTTAGTCCTTTATTTGTTCTTTTTTTGTGAACTTTTTTTCATATAATCTTATTAGTATATAAATAATAAACACCAAATAATTTTTATAAAAAATATAGAATCAAATTAATAGTCTAAATTATATTAATTACTAAACTTTTATTATACTTGTTTATATAATGAGTAATAAATAAAAATTTGGTAAACAACTATAATTATTTATTTTTATAGTTTTTATTAAAATTAATATTTGGTGTATTAAATGTCTGAAGATATAAACTCTAATTCGCGTAAAATTAGACCATGGATGGAATATAAACTACACATAGTGGTATTCTTTTTAGTAGTTATTGCAGAACTCATCGGTACTCAAAAAATCGAAATAGCAAAAAATATAATTATAGTTTTAATGCCCCTATTATATGCTATGATTTTAGGTTTAATCTTATTTTTAGCTAAACCTTTCAAATTAATTCAAAATCATGAATCCAAAGTAGCCGAAGGTTTAATGATATTATTTATGATACCAATCCTTGCAAAACTTGCAATTTCAGGAGGACAGGGTTTTACTTCACTATCATTTGCTCCTGCCCTTATTATACAACAATTTGGACATTTAGGATCAATCCTAATAGCTTTACCTATTGCACTTATTTTAGGATTCAAACGTGAATCTATTGGTATGACTAGTTCAATATGTCGTGAACCAGATATTGGAATTATAATAGATAAGTATGGTTTTAGATCTCCTGAAACCAGAGGTGTTTTAACAGTTTATGTTATTGGAACAATTATTGGTACTGTTTTTATTAGCTTATTAACAAGTTTATCTACCGCTCTTCCACTTCACCCTTATGCTCTTGCTATGGCAAGTGGATTAGGTAGTGCAAGTATGAATGCAGCAGCTATAACTCCACTTTTAAGTATTTATCCATCTTCTATTGATACTCAAATTTTGGCATTTTCAGGTCTTTCTAATCTTATAAGTTTTTGTTTTGGAGTTTATATAGTGCTATTTATTGCTCTTCCATTGACTGAAAAACTTTATAAGTGGTTAGAACCTAAAATTGGTAGAGATACTTCAGCAACTATAGAACAAGATTCCTATAAAGATGAAATTGATATGAAAAATCATAAGTTGGATAAAGAGCTCGATAAATTAAGTTTGAAAAGACTTAATGATTGGATAATATTACTTTTAATATTTTCCTTTTTTGTTTCAACTGCAAATTATATAACAAATGGAACACCATTTATAATATCATTTATAGGAATGCTAATTTTATCTGCAATATCTTATATTAGTTTTATCCTTGAGAGAATTTCTCCACATAATATTTCAGCTATAATTTGGGTTAGTGTAATAGGAATTATTCTTGCACTTCCAATGGTGCCAACATCCAGTTATATTGTCCCATTTGTTAAAACTTTAGATTTATCTTCTATTATTACGGTTTATCTTGCATATGTTGGTATTTCTATTGGAAGAGATTGGGATCAATTTAAAAAGTTAGGTTGGAGAGGATCCATAGTAACTGTTCTAGTAATTTTAGGAACTTTCTTAGGTTCTGCTACTATTGCACATCTATCTTTAGTTTTAACAAATGTAATTTAATTTTAAAAATTGCCTTAAACGAAATATTCCTCTTGAAGGAATAATACTATATTTAAGTTTAATTTTTACTTATAATTTGTTAAAATGTGAAGAATTTAAATGTACGACTTTTAAAGAAGGTAAAAAGAGTTGAAGAAATTAACACTGAATTAAAAGTTAAAGAAGAAAAGTATTTACTTAGTAGTATTAATAGAAATGTAAAAAAAGAATTTGAAAAGAAACATCATCCCCAAGTAATCTGTGAAAACACTTCCACACTATCTAAAAATATATATGTAATTATCCAAGAAATAAATCAAGAAAATGCCAGAAAATCGGCACCTAATATCTTGATTAATTGGAGTATGATGCCAGACCGTACAGATGATGCTAAAAAGAAGATTATGAAAGATATTACAAGAAAACTAAGAAAAATACAACCTGAATTTAAAGATGAAATTGTAATTGTCATTAATAATCTTCCACTTAGAAGTGTAATGTTAGGTGGAGAAACAAGATTGGAAAACCCAGATAAATAAAGAGATATAAATTATAAAATCAAGTATTATTTAATTTTATATCAAATATACAAATTTTATTATCCTTAAAGTAAAACATTAAAAAACCAATAAACCTCTAATTTTAAGGGAAAATCATAATTGCATTTCGAGGACATTTATCTACACAACGATAACATTTAATACATTTACGAGGAAAATAATACCATTTCTTATTGTTGTTTGAATCAACATGTATAGCTCCTGTAGGACATATTTTTTCACAAATTTTACAAGAATTACATTTTTTTACCATTGGCTCTAATTTCCCCATTAATATTAACAACTCTTGTTAAAGAAATATAAAAATTATGTTTTTTAATAGATAGTTTAAATTTTAGAAAATAAATGATATTATATTTTATTTGATGCTATAATAAACTGGCGAATATAATAAGGAGGAAGGTCAATATTATAATCTAAAAGTTTTATTAAAGCTTCAACACCTTTTCGACCACTAGCTAATAATTCATAGGTATTTTTTGAAATACAGATATATTATAAATAAGAATATATAATGATTTTAATTTATTTTAAAAAATTTAAAAAAAACATAAAATTTTAGAATTTATAACAATAATATAAAAATATAAGATTAAACAATGTTTTTAAAAGAAGCTATAATAAGATGATATTATGGATATATTAACTTTTATCAATAATGGAATGCATAACCCAATATTAGATATTATTGTTCCAATAGTATATGAGATTACTGATGTTTATGTATTAACTATCCTTGTTGCAATATTGTTTATTGCATCATGGTTATTAAAAAAAGAAAAATATAAAAAAATATGGTGCATTAACCGGTTTTGTAATAAGTGTTTTAACAGTATTTTTAGCTGATAAATACTTTTATGATTATTTCAATTCTAATTGAAACTAGACCATATATTTTTTTTATTTAATTAATAAGCATTTAAAAAATTAAATTAAATAAATCTAGATGTTACTAATGAAAAGCGTTAATCTATGGGTAAAATTGCTTTTGTGGCGAATTATTTTTGGCAGAATAATTGTTATAGATGTATTATAAAAATCTTCCAAAAAAGACTAAGAATAGTTTATTAAAGAATAAAAGAGAAGATTTGAAAATGGGTAAAATAATATGAACATAAAAAAATGAAGAATGCCTCTTAGATTATAATTTTTGATTAATTTAATTCTTTAAACTATTATTTTTGCAAAACATCAACTTCAAGAAAGTATTATAATGAAAATTGAGAAACCAATAAGGATAATGGAGAGGGAATATAAAGAAAAAATTACAATACCATTACATATGTTAAAAGAATTTGCAAAAATCGTGTTAATAATAGCATTATTCGCTCTACCCATTATTGTAATAGTAGAGGTAGTGTTGCATTTTTTAATTAATTTTTAAAAGCATATTTTGCAAAACTTAAAAGTTTAAAAATATTATAATAAAATAATTAATAATTAAATATAAAAACTATTAATATATGAAGACAAAAAATAATAACAGAAGGATATTATTATGAAAAATGAAATAGAAAAATATATGGTTATAATCACATTTATATCTTCATATTTCACAGTTTTTGTAATGAGTGGAGTAATACTATGTACACCATCTATCGCTAAAGAATTTGGAATGAATAATGTTGTACAAAACTGGATTTTAACAGCCTTTACATTAATTGTTACTATGCTTACAATTCCCGCAGGACAAATTGCAGGAAAATATGGTTTTAAAAGAACATTATATATTTCAAATTCAATATTTTTAATTGGATTGATAGGAACACTTTTTGCACATACAACTGAAGTCTTTTTCATTACTAGACTTATACAATCTATAGGCATAGCTTTTGTAAATGTATGTGAAATTGCAATTATTAGTTTAGCAATTAGTAAAGAAAATAGAGGAAAAGCTTTAGGAATAATAATAACTGCAGTTTATTTAGGAAATTCAACATCACCTGTAATAAGTGGTTTTTTAAACCAAAACTTTGGATGGAGATCTATTTTTATAATATCCGTAATTTTCATAGCAATAAGTGTAATGTTAGTTAAAACTAAAATTACACCAGAGTGGAAAACAAACGAAAATGATAAAATAGATAAAATCGGTTCTCTTTTATATATGGTAGGGATTGGATTTTTAATTTATGGATTTACAACATTAATAACTAATACAGGTAAAATATTAACTATTTTAGGAACTATTATACTAGTAATATATTTAGTATATGAATTTAAACAAAAATCACCATCATTTAATGTAAACTTATTAAAAATTAAAACATTCACCACCTATAATATATCCGGAATGTTGGGATATTTTTCTGTTATGGTATTTTCTACATTAATTAACTATTATTTCCAATATATCAAAGGTTATAATTCTGCAATGACAGGTTTAATATTAATTATAAGTCCGATAGTAATGTCTACTACTGCACCATTTGCTGGAAAACTTTCAGATAAACTACATCCTCAAAAAATTGCAACAGTCGGAATGACAATAATGACAATTTCACTTATTATTTTGTCATTTTTAGATAAAACTACTCCAATGTATATTGTTATAATTGCAATGATTTTACAGGCATTTGGTACAGGATTATTTTCATCACCAAATTTAAATGCTATTATGAGTTCAGTTGATGAAGAACATGCGGGTTATGCGAGTGCTGGGCAACTAGCAGCAAGGGCTATCGGTCAATCAATGAGTTTAGGTCTTTTAACCTTAATATTTTCATGGATTATGGGAAATTTAAACCTATCTTCCAGGTATGCAGATATGATTCTTAAATCCTCTGAAATAACCTTTATAATATGTGCTATAGCTTGTGGTTTTGCTATAATTATATCCTTAATAGGAATCAGATCAGATAAGAAATTAAATTAATATGTTTTATTGGTGGTTAGAAGCAATGATAAAATCATTTACATAATAAGGAGGAACTACGATAGTATAATCTAAAAGTTTTATTAAAGCTTCAACACCTTTTCTACCACTACCTAATAATTGGTATGTATTTTTTGAAATAAAAATAACACCACCAGTTTTAAGCTTTAATAAGGCTTTTATAATAATATCAACCTTATCTACTTCACTCATATCAACTAAACATTTATTTAAATTCAAAACAATATAATCAAAAGTACCATTTAAATCATCAATATGATTATAATCCACCTGTAACAAGTTTAAATCATTTATATATTGATCAGTTATAAACAAACATGTCATATAATCATAATCTCTCTTAATTATAGGTTCTATTTCTTTTAAATAAGTTTCATCATCTTTAATCTCAATATCAGATGCTTCATCACTTAATATTAATGAAAATGCATTTCTCTCAATACTTCTTAAAAAGTTTAAATTTTTATCGACTTCAAATTTATCTTTATGAACTAAAAAAACAGATCCTGCAGAAGAATCTACATCAACAGTTTTTTTATATAACATCTTATTAACATTTAAGTCCATTAAAGAAGTGCTATAGAATGCTTTTAATGAATTAGCTATTTTAAGTATAGGTGAAGAAATAGCTAATATATCTTTTGGAACAATGAAAAATTTAATAATACCATAAGAATATAACCCGTATCTTTTCTTTAAAGACTCATAAAAAGTTTTAGGTTTTAAATAAGCATCTAATATAGAATCAGTTTCATGCTGACCTGAAATTCTATCTAAAAATCCTGCAGGCATATCCCCACCCATAGGACGACAATTAACCTCAATTAAAACAGGACCCTTATCATCAATCATATATTCCCCATGAATAGGACCATATTTAACACCAATTGCTTCTGCAACATTATAAGCATACTCAATCAGCTCAGCTTCACCAAGATTTAATTCATTAACAGTTTCACATGAATCATAAACATTAGCTCCTTCAGCGGTTCTAATCTTTTTATATTTCCAAATAGTAGTAACACGAGGAATGCCTTTATGGGATACAGTATTTACAATATATTCAACACCAACAATACGCTCCTGGATTAAAAGCTCCTGAAGAATGTCTCCATACTGATTAAAATCATTAAATAATTGTTTAAGAGATTGAACCAATTCCTCACGATTAAGACAAATTCGAACACTTGTAGAACCTGCACCATAAACAGGTTTTATAACAATTTCCCCTAAAGATTCACTGTCATAAAATTCTAATGCTTCATCTATAGAACGAACAACTTTTCCTTTAATATGACGTAGACCATTTTCAGCTAATCTATTTTGCATTTCGTTTTTTAGAGTCATTGCATCAAGATTTTCAATAGGATTTCCTAAAAGACCTAATTCATGAGATAATTTAGTTGCAATACGGACCCCTCGCTCATTAGCGGGAAGAATTAAAAGAGGGTCAAACTTTTTAACCTCTTCAATGGTTTCTTCAAAAGTATCTTGTTCATAAATAATATCAAATTCATAAGGAATAGTTTTATATTGATTTAAAATATGCTCTTCAAAATCCATACCTTTTTCAGTATCGGCATTTTTTAAATGTAATACAACCGGATTGTAACCACGATTAATAATATCTCCAATAAAATTTTTTCCTGTAGATTTACATTCAATAACAATAATATTTCTCATTATCCGCACCTCCCATTAAATTTCACTTAATAAATAAGTATTAATTTTTTATAAATATTTTAATATCATATAAATATAAGATTATAAATATATTTAAATTATTTGAATTATTTCTAAAATATAGATAATTATTTGATAAAGAATATGCAATGATTTTAATAGGTGAATATTGGTTTTTAAATATATTTATTTTACTCTTACATTAATTATAGTGTTCCTATTAATGAATTTTAATTACTAATAAGAAAATTATTGAAAAATAGGAGAAATTATTAAGATTTAATATTATCCATCTGTAGAGTATTTTTCAAACATATAAATTTCATAAAAATATTTAAGAATTAAATTAAACATAATATTATTCTTCATTTATGAAATAATAAAATCAATTAATACATATAAGGAGGTAATATTTATGTGTGATGAGGATTATGATGAATACAATGATTATGAAGATTCATATGATGATGTAAATTCAACTAATGAAGAGGAGTCAAATCAGAATCCCGATGAGGATGAGGATGAGGATGATGATTTTGATAATTCTCATTGGCATGTGGGAGACCCTGAAGACTGGGCAGATGGTCCTGCTGGTGTTCCAGATACTGATTACATGGAATATATTAAAAAGAATAAGTCTTTAGAGGAAGAGAATGATTAATCTTCCAATATTTATTGTAGAGCTTAAATTAAAGGACTTAAAGTGTTAAATACATCATTTATATTCTAAAAGTCCTTTATATCCTTTTATATAAGATAATTTACATTAATTTTTTATTTTAAAATGTTTAAAAAAAAGATTATTTTACTAAAGAAATTTAATTAAAACTTATAAAGGTTTAATAAAGAATTATTTAAAAAGTGAATTAAACCTAATTCTTTTGTAATTACATATATTTTTTTGATTTGATGCTTTATGAGTTTCATAAAATAAGTGTTAAAAGATTAAATTAAACAATATCTCCCAAAAATATTTCAAAAACATAAACATAGGAATGAAAATATAAAAATAGAATTTAACGATTCGTTTAAAACTAATTATACATAATAATACTGATTAAAGTTAATATAATTTTTTAAACAATTCTTTATATTAATACACAATAATATTAAGTTAATGGTGAAAAAATAGTGAAAATTGAATTATTCCCTGAGGAATTAAGTAATGAAGATAATACTTCTTAGTTGAAATGAGTAAAGAAGATATTTGGTTTTTAAAATATTTATTAAAAAAATATAATCCTAAAAAATTGTTAAAGTAGGTATCTGCTGGTGGAACTACAGTTAATTTATTAAATTGGAAAGATAATAATGCTAAGTTATATTCAATTGATAGGTCTTGTTTTATTATTTAAAGGTAATTATGTTGGTCAGTATATTAATCATTTTACAAGTAATATTAGTAGCTTTATCTATATTTACTTAGAAAAATTATTGTTGAAGATGAACCTTCTACTAGGGTAAAAATTGAGTTAATTATAATGTTGTTTGTGAACATTGTATTTATTTTAATAATTTGGATTAAATAAAATTTAAGTTATTAATTTTTATCTTAATGTGGTGAAAGTGTTTATTGATTTTATAGTTGATAGTTCTACTTTGAGTTTTCAAATTAATGGTTAAAAAATTAAATTAAACAATGTAAAAAAAATCAAAAATAATATTTATTAAGGTTTATATTCAGGGTGATTAACAAGAACATTATCCCTAAAAATGTTGGAATAATTCCGGTTCTTCAGCTTCAAGATCTCTTTCAAACTTTTTTATTTGTATGTTAAACAATTGGATTTATTAAAAAAAATTATATTCTGAAAATGTCTTTTTAGAAGATCTTTATTATGTACTGATAAACTTTTTTTCTATGAAAGAGTGTCCGCCAAAAGCCAAAAATTCATATTGAAAAATTTATTAAAATGCTTATTTTTTGATTTAAAGAAATGATTTTATTAAAAAATTCTATTTTGGCAGACACTCGAAAAAAATATTTAGGTAATATTTATTAATACCTACTGAAAATATAATATAATAGGTGGTTTTGATGGTTACTATAAGAAATACTAAAATATATAAAAATAATCAGATAACTATACCTTCTAAAATTAGGAAAGAATTAAATATAAATGAAAAATCTTCTGTCGATTGGATTCTTAATAATGATAAAACCATTACTTTAAAAATTGAAAATAAAAAAAAATCTGTTAAAGATTTAATAGGTTTAGGGTCTTCTGAAGAAGTTACTAATGCAGTGAATTTAAAAAGGGGTTTATATTTTTGAAAATATTTTTAGATTCTTCTTTTTTAATTGCATTAATAAATGACAATGATGCATTACATAATAAAGCTTTAGAATATGTTGAATTAACTGAAGTTAATGAATGTTATATTAGTAACTTAATTATAAATGAAGTTATAACTGTTATAGGAAATAAATTAGGTTTAGAAGTTGCTATTTCTTCTTATGACATATTAACTTCTGTTTTTAATATTGTTAATGAATATGATTTAGAAGACTTTAATTATAATACTATGTTGTTTTATGAAAAATATAATACTAAATTAAGTTTTACAGATTCAAGTATTCTATTTATAATGGAACAAGAAGAAATTAATAATTTATTATCGTTTGATAAAGAATTTAAAAGAGTAAATAATATTAATTTAATTGAATTATAATTTTTTCATATATGTTTCGGGTCTGAAATAAGGGCGATATTTACTTAATATAGATAGAATTAAAAATCAGATATTTAGAATTATCTGTAAGAGCATTTGAATCTAAAAACAAACTATATTATATTTAAGGGGAATTGTTTATGTATAATATAAAAATTCATGTTTTTCATACAGGATAAGTTTGTGTTCTCTAGATTTACCATTTGGAGGAGATAATTCCAATGTCATTAAGGCATCAGGAATATTTGGAAAAAAAGAAGACCGCTTATGGCTTCCAGTATCATCATACCTGATTGAGCATCCTAAAGGGAAATTCCTTGTGGAACAGGATGGGCAAGAGATATGAGCCCTGAAGGAGTATTCGACAAAAAAGCTCAAATCAAATCACTTGGAAGTTTAGTTCTTTATGAAGTTAATCAAGGACGTATAGGACTTGGACAGTGTATTGACGAACAACTTTCACAAATAGGTATTGAAGACTCAGACATTGACGGGGTACTTTTGACCCATCTTGACTGTGATCATGCAAATGGTCTTAAACAGGTAAAAAATGCTAAAAAATTCATGGTATCTTCAGATGAGGTGAAATTTGCAAATAAACTTACAAGTAGAGTACGTTATTATAAAGGATGGTGGAAAGATATTGAACTTACCCAATTCGATTGGAATGATAGTGAAGGACCAGTTGGAAAATCATATGACTTATTAGGTGACGGTTCAATTGAACTTATTAATATTCCAGTCCATTGTGACGGTTTTTTTGCAGTTAAGGTAAAAAATAATGATAGCAAATTTGTTCTACTATTTTCAGATGGAGGCTATGCAAGAAAAAGCTGGGAGAAAATGATTACATCAGGTATTGCTGCAGATAAAGAACTCCAAAAGCAATCCCTTACATGGATTAAACAACAAAGTATGGATTCAAACTGCATAGAATCACTGGCAAATCACGATCCCGACATAAAACCTCATATAATTGAATTGTAAATATTTAGTAAAAAAAATGTTTAAAGAATTAAATTAAACATAATTAGTCTAGTAAATCGTTAAATATCAAAACTTTATGATTTTTATACGAAATGTTCGTATTTTTAAGTTTTAAACAAAATTGTTTATAATGTTATATTTCAATGATAATGGTCAAATTATGGAACAAAAATAATCAAAAGAAAAAATACAAACTAGAAAGATATAATATTAAATGAAATGATTTGAATTTTTACACATTACACATCACAAAAATTTTCCGCTAATTTATTATTTGTTTTTAATATAAAAACTGATAACTTAATATATTAACTGAAACTTATATACTATTTCTGAAATATAAAAATAAAAGCTCTATTCTATTTTTGAACTTATTAAACCTTAATTTTCTAAGGTAAAAAAATGGAAATACACTTTATCACACATTTTTGAAAGTGCCGAAAACTTAAATAATACATATCACATAATATACTATTAAAATATTACAATTTTTGAAAAAAAATATGGGGGCATCTTATTAAAGCATGCAAATATTTCATTTATCTCAATGGAGGCCTTTAAAATATGGGATTTATAGATAATTTTAAAGAATGGAGCACTTTAAAAAAATTTACTTTTATAGTAATAGTGTGTTGTATTTGTTTGATTATTGTAAGTGTACTGGGAGGAGTATTATATCAAGATCAAAACACACAAACAACTACAAATTCTAACAGTTCTGCAAATGATTCTAATCAAGTTTATACTGATGGTACTTATAAAGTGGGTTCAGATTTGCCTGAAGGAACATATAAATTTACGCAAACTTCTTCTGATGGAGGATTTGTTGAAAGATCAGCATTGATGGATACACTCTCCAACTCCAAAGAAGAATATAAAGCAACCAATGAAAAAGATGAAACCGTATATATAACAGTGGAAGATGGAGAAAATCTTAAAGTAGAAGGGGGAGAAGTAGTTTTAGTTTAATCCCCATTTTTTCTTTTTTTTATGTATGTGCCATGCACTCACGGCGTCTTAATCAACAGATTAATAAAATAAGAATAATTATAAAAAATAATCCTATAATCTAAATATAAGTAGATAAATAATTAAAAAAAATATAAAATATGTAATTGATTTTTAATTATTTGTCATTGTAATAAAAATATAGTTTGCTTCTTTTGAATATCTTAGCATTGTAATCATCATCACGGGAGTTTTGATGAACAAACATTGGGCATGTATCATCAGGAGAAGTACTTCCCTGTCCTTGCATGCAAATTACATTCATTGAAGCATTCATATCCCACCATTTACAGTTAAGACAAACTTTATCATAATTTAAATCTGAAATTTCTATTCCATCAAGTTCATCTATCATACATTCACCTACTTAATCTATTTTTTAATCATAATTGAAAGTAAATTCCAATTATTTCATTCATATATAATTTATATTATATAAATATTATTTAAATGTTATGACAGGCTTTGTCATTTTGTTAGTTGGGATTTTATTTTTTTCATCCATCCATTTTTTCTGTTGAATATTTGGTTAAATATACCTTGTTTTGTTCTAAATCT